>JBAXUW010000064.1:0-14515 GCA_037129495.1 Planctomycetota bacterium
CTGAGGTACTGGGAATCTCTGTGTTACACCGCTCACCAGCCATGAACGGATCGTCATGCGCTGTGGGCGACGAGCCGCTGGATAGACTGGCCGCCATTGCGGCGGCGTTCCTGCCGTTGGTGGCCATGCTCGCCGGCGGGCTGGCGGTGGCCTGCGGTGGAGTGCTCATGCTGCGGCGGGTTGCTGGTGCGATCGAAACGGCGACCGGCGCCGAGGCGGTGATCGCGGCCTGCAGCGCCGGGCTGCTGCTCGTGGTGATTGGCGATCTGGCGTCGCGGCAGGCGATGGCCCAGGGCTTGAGTCGGCGCGGAACATGGCTGGCGGCGGTGCTCACGCGGCTCGGACTTTTTCTGGCCGTGACTGCGGTCGCTGTACCGCTGCGGCTCGCTCCGCTGAGTGATGCCCTAGCGGTGATCGTGGCACTGGCCGTGACGGCCGCCGCCATCATCCACGGGCCGCTTACGACTGTTGCGCACAGAAAGTTGAGGCCGTGGTGGCCCGCCGCCCCCGGGGGAGGGGTTCCAGCCCACCAGTCGTTGCCTCCGCACCAGGGAGCGCCTGTGCAAACGGCGTCTGGTTTCGTGGGAGCCCAGGCTTGGACCACACCGATGGCTGGCAGCCTGCTCCAGCGGACCGAGCGTCGAGCCCTGGCCGACGGCGGGGAAATGGTCCGCGGAACAGTGTGCGTGGTGGTGCCGGCAGGATCGCGATCGGGCAGCGGCCACGTCGGCTTCTGCCCGCCGCTCGCGGCCTATCCGGCAGTCGAGTTATCGACTGACTATGATGGCGTTGAAGCGGTCTTGTCAGCTGCGGAGGTGCTCCCGTGGGGAGTCCGCATCGAGTGTCGGCTTGACGAACCGGCCGACGAGACGATCGAAATCCCCGTGGATATCAAGGCCACAACCCCCGCCTGATAATGGCTTCACGCCCCAACCCGAATCCATGGCACGCTGGCCCCAACACCTCTGGACAACGCTCTTTACCTACGCAGTGATCTTCGTTGGCTTTCCGCTCCTCTGCATGGTCTTTTGGAGATGGGTCCGCGGATGAATCCTCCCCCTGCGGTCATCGCGACGCTAGAACGTGCCGGGCAGCAGCATCTGCTGGCGTTCTGGGGCCAACTCGACGAGTCGAGGCAGGCCCTTTTTGCCGCCGAACTGGCGGCGGTCGACTGGAATCTCCTTGCGGAGATGCAGCAGCTCGCGGCAAACCGCAACCCAGCCCATCGCGAGCAGGCCCAGGCGGCCCCAATCGATCTCTCGAGAGCCTCCACGCCACCCTGCCTGCGGCTGGGCGACATGGCCAATCGCATCCTGCCGGCCGCTGCCATCCGCCGCGGCAGCGAAGCGCTCGCCGCTGGAACGATTGGTGCGATCCTCGTGGCCGGCGGGCAGGGCACTCGCCTCGGCTGCGATGGCCCGAAGGGGCTTTACCGTGTGGGACCAGTTTCGCAGGCGAGCCTCTTTATATTGCTCCTGGGCAAACTCGTCGCCGTCCGCCGCCGGTATGGCCGTGACGTGCCGCTGGCGATCATGACCAGTTCCGCAACCGACACCGAGACGCGAAGGTTTCTCGCCGATAATGCCTGTTGCGGTCTCGATCCCGACCGTGTCTTCGTCTTTCGGCAGCACGACCTGCCCGCACTCGATGCCGCCACCGGCCGCGTGCTCCTCGACAGTCCAGGCCATCTCGCACTTGCGCCCGATGGCCACGGGGGCATGCTCGTGGCGCTGGCAGAATCGGGGGGCCTCGACTGGTTCGGTAGGCAGGGAGTGGAGCACGTTGCCAGCTTTCAGGTCGATAACCCACTCGCCATGCCGCTGGCCGCCGAGTTCCTCGGCTACCATCTGCTTACTCATGCAGACTTCTCCACGCAGGTCGTCGAGAAGCGGGAGCCTGGCGAGCGAGTCGGGATCGTTGTCGATTACGACGGCCGACACAGCATCGTCGAATACAGCGATCTGCCCGAGTCGCTCGCCGCCGAACGCCTGCCCTCCGGCCGGCTGCGATTCCATGCCGGCAGCATCGCGGTGCATGCGTTCACCAAGGTGTTTCTCGATCGGACGGCCGCGCAGACAAACTCGCTGCCACTGCACCTCGCTCTGAAGGCCGTGCCACACCTCGATGACGCGGGGAACCGCGTCGTTCCGAAAGCAGCGACCGCCCTCAAGTTTGAGCGGTTTATTTTCGATCTCATGCCGCTGGCCCGAACAGTCTGCGTGGTCGAGATCGAGCCCTCCGAGGGCTTCGCACCGCTGAAAAATCCGTCTGGCGCCGCCAGCGATTCTCCGGAGCACGTGCATGCCGCCCTCGTGGCCCATGCCCGCCGCCTCCTCGCCAAGGCCGGTGTGAAGGTGGCGGAGGGTACGATTGTCGAACTGGCCGCTGATCGGATCATCGATGAAACCGATATTCTAGCGGTGCTCCCGCCGGAGAGCGTGATCGACAAACCGCTTGTCATCGGTCGTTGACCACCCCTCGACCGCATGCCCCATTCTGTACTTTTTTGACCTGAAACGATCTGTTCTTCAATCAGCTGACACATCCTCCAAGGAAGGCATCCCATGCTGCATGCGATTATTATGGCCGGAGGATCCGGCACCCGTTTCTGGCCCGCCAGCCGCGCCGCTCTACCGAAGCAACTCCTTCCGCTGGCAGGCCCAAAGACCCTGCTTGAAGACACCGTTGACCGACTTGATGGCCTCGTGCCGGCCGACCGCGTCATAGTGGTCACGGCCAGACGACTGCTTGGACGCGTGCGGCAGCAACTCCCGCACGTCCCTGAGGCTGGACTGGTCGGCGAGCCCTGCAAACGCGACACGGCCCCCTGTATCGGTCTGGCGGCGCTCCTTGTCTCGCGACACGATCCCGATGCGATCATGGCAGTGATGCCGTCAGACCACGTGATTAGCCCTCCTGCAGGTTTTCAAGCCGCGATCCGGCAGGCTGCTGCGCTCGTCGCACAATCACCCGGCCGGCTCGTCACGTTTGGTATCAAGCCAACCTATCCAGCCGAGTGTTTTGGCTACATTCAGCAGGGTGAACCGCTTCAAAGTCCGCCCGTGTCCGATCCAGCCGCTCCCGTGCACACGGTGGCGAGCTTCCGCGAAAAGCCGCCGGCCTCCGTGGCGCAGGAGTATCTCGACGCCGGCAACTACCTCTGGAATGGCGGCATCTTCGTCTGGAAGGCGGCCACGATCCTGGCGGCGCTGGCCGAACGTCAGCCGGAATGCCTCGCCCACCTCCGCACGATCGCCGCTGCCTGGGATACGCCTGCCCGCGACGGAGTGTTTGCCCAGGAGTTTGCCGCGATCAAGGGCATTTCCATCGACTACGCGGTGCTGGAACACGCCCAGAACGTGGTTGTGATCGAGGCGCCGTTTTCATGGGACGATCTCGGTGGCTGGTCGGCCGTAGCCCGCCAGCGGGGCAGCGACGCCGAAGGGAACACCATTGTAGGAAAACACCTGGGGATCGACTCGACGCGGACCATCGTGCATGCGGGCGACGACCATCTCGTGGTCACGATGGGCCTGACGGATATGCTGGTAGTACACACGCCCGATGCGACGCTCGTAGCCCACCGGGCCCACGAGGAAGCTGTCCGCAAGGTCGTTGCCGAACTCGAAAAACGCGGCTGGGCCGAATTCCTGTGATATTTTCTCCTTGCCACCGACGCTTCAGAGCCATGCTGCTGACTGGCTGGCTCGCCGGCGGTCTGTTGCTGCCGGGGTCGGCCGAGGAACCGTCCGCCAAGCCCACGGTGGCGACCACCGCCAAGCCCACGGTGGCGACCACAGATAGGCCCGCGGTGGCGACCACAGGCGCCGACTGGCTGGCGGCGATTCGGCGGTCGGCCGACGCCCTGCAGTGGACCGATGAAATCATCCGGCATGACTGGCGGCTGCAGCACCGCCCCGGCACCGAGAGTTGCCGGATTCTCGATCCTCGCGACCAGGTCGTGCACGAGGGCTTGCGTGAGGAATGTCTCGCTGCCTTTGAGAAGTTTGTCGTCGACGGCCAGGTGCAGGTAGTCGACGGCCCGACGGTGATTGTGCTTCACGGCCTCGGCGAGGGCCGTCGATCGATGCGGCCGCTCGTCGAGCACCTCCGGAAACAGCTCGATGCCACGGTGCTTTCGTTTGGTTATGCGAGCACGGCAGCCGGCATCGATGACCATGGCCGGGCGCTCGCCGCCGTGATCAAGGGTCTGCCCGCGGCGGAGAGCATCAGCTTCGTGGGCCACAGCATGGGCAACCTCGTCGTCCGGCGGTGGATGGGGCTGGCGGACGAGAGCGAACTGGGCCGCGTGGAGCGGATGGTGATGCTCGGCCCGCCGAATCAGGGCTCTGAGCTTGCTCGGATGGCTGCGAACTTTAGCCTGCTGGCGGCCCTCTCGAATGGCGCGGCCCGCGAACTCGTCTTCGACTGGAACCGCATCGCAAACGATCTGGCAGTGCCCCCCTGCACCTTCGGCATCGTGGCCGGTGGCAAGGGTGACGACCGGGGCTACTCAAGCCTGCTGACTGGCGACGATGACGCGGTGGTTTGCGTCGACGAGACTCACCTGCCCGGTGCCCACGACTTCCTGCTCGTGCCGGTGCGGCATTCGGCGATGATGAAGAATGCTGGCGTGCAGCAGGCCACGACGGCGTTTCTCAAAACAGGCCGATTTCCGGCCGCCGTGGCCGCTCCCATTGCACCAGTTGCCCACTGAATCACTGAGCCGCTCCCATGACAGCCCATGACAGCCCATGACAACAGATTCCTCCCCGCCTGCCGCCGTCATCCCTGCGGGCCGTGTGGCGGGCGTTGACTATGGCCGCAAGCGAATCGGCGTAGCGGTCTGTGACGCCCATCGCATCCTGGCAAGCCCGCTCTGCGTGCGGCAGACCACGGGCGACAAGGCGGCCGATGCGACATTCTTCCGCAAGCTCATTCATGATGAGGCAATTATTGGCTTCGTGGTCGGTCTGCCGATCCATGCCGATGGGAACGACAGCAAGATGTCGGTCGAGGTGGAGCGATTTGGCGCGTGGCTTGAATCTGAGACGGGGCTGACGGTTGTCTTTCATGATGAGCGCTACAGCTCCCGCGAGGCCACCGGTCTGCTCGCGGGCTCGGGGCTCTCAAGGGGTCGCAAGAAGGAGCGGTCCGACGCCATCGCGGCCCAGGTCGTGCTCTCCTCGTGGATGGAGGCGCAGGCCCACGGCGGCGGCCTGCGACCGGGAGCACTCGACGGATGAGCCCCCTGACCCACACGCGACTGGTCGTCGGCTGCGGCTATCTCGGCACCCGGGTCGCGAGACGCTGGCTGGCCGCCGGCGACCACGTGTTTGGCATCACCCGCACCGCGGCCAAAGCAGAGGCGATTGCCGAGTTGGGCATCACCCCTGTCATTTACGATGTGACCGCCGCTGCCGGATCAGTCGGTTTTGATTCACTCGAAAACCTTCCGCCACTCGACACGGTCTTCTGGGCGGTGGGGTTTGACCGGTCAAGCAGCGCGACCCATCGCGATGTGCATGTCACCGGCCTAGCCCGCTTGCTCGATGCCGTGCGTGGCACGCCGCGGGTTATCCTGTCGAGTTCCACGGGCGTCTGGGGGGATGAAGGGGGCGGCATCGTCACAGAACAGACGCCCACAAATCCCAGTCGTGAGGCGGGCCGCGTACTCTTGGAGGCTGAGGCCATGCTGCGATCGCACTCGAAAGGCCCCGGCGTGGCCCTGCGATTTGCAGGCCTCTACGGCCCCGACCGACTGCCACGCCTTGAGGATCTCAAGGCTGGCCGGCCAATCGCAGCCGATCCCGAGAGCTGGCTCAATCTCATCCACATTGACGACGCAGCGGCTGTCGTCTGCGCGGTGGCGGCGGCCACCGCACCGCGGCCACTCTACGTCGTCTCAGACGGGCATCCTGTGCAACGCCGTGACTGGTATGGCCATCTGGCACAGGTTACCGACAGCCCAGCGCCCGCCTGGGATCTCTCCCTGCCGCGGACCCGCGGTGCCGACAAACGCGTCGATCCAGCCCTGCTCTTCGGTGACATCCCACTCGTGCTCGCCCACCCCGATCCGCTGCATGGCATCGAGAGCGTGCTCCGGGAATCGATCTAGCCCGGCTCTCTCTTCTTCGTGGGATAAGTTTTTAGAGCTTGTCATCTTCGCCCCTGTGGGGCGGCGAAGACGGTCGCAATAAACCCCTCGGGCACTTTCACGTCCTTGAGGATCGTTGGCCCCGCGAAGGGCCGCGGCCTTGGCCGCCTCGGCAGCCTTCTTCTGCGACTCGTTACCCCTCCTAGGAGGGGTATAGCAACTGCGGTGCCGAACAGGATTGGCCTCGTGGGGGAAAATACGCCGGGAAACCGCTGCGTACTTCGAGATGATACCCGACGTAGATATCCTCCATCCACCGGCCGTCAAACCTGCCGCCACAGGGGGCGGCGATTGCCCCGCCGAACAGGCTTACTCCCGGCCCTCTGCCACTACTTCTTCAGCGTCTCCATCCACGACACGAGGTCGACGAGTTCGTCGGCTGAAAGGAGCGTCGCAAGGTCGGACGGCATCAGCGACACCGGCTGCTTGACAAGCTCCTCGATGTCGGCGGCAGGCATCGCAATGTCGATCCCATCGGCCCCGCGGATCACCACCGAATCCGCTGACTGCGACACCAAGAGCCCCGTCACGCTGCGGCCGTCTTCGAGAATCGCAGTGTAGGATTCGTAGTTGTGACTAATGGCGGCCGACGGGGCGAGGATCGACTCATACAGGGCAACCCGCGACAGCTTCGCGCCAATTCCGGAGAGATTCGGCCCCACGTTTTTCCCCTCGTCGCCCACGACATGGCACTTTCCGCAGGTGCCCGCGGCGGCAAACACTGCTTTCCCCCGGTCGGCCTGGCCGTTTCGCGTGAGCAGATCCACCAACGGCGGCAGCGGCCCGCCCTTCCCCTTTGGCAGCGGCAACACATCGGCCGCCGATTGCCGGATGTCGCCCCACGGACAGGCCGCGATCGCAACCGCCGCTCCCTGCGACATCGATCCGGTCAAATCACCCGCCTTTGCCAGGGCCACCAGATCCTTCGCACCCTGATTCGACCGGGCAAGCGCCTGGATCGCCGCCGACTTAAGCTCCTGCGGCGCGGCCGCGTCAAAGAGCAGATTCTTCATCAGTCCCACCGCTTTATCGCCCCCGCGGATGCCGACCGCCGTGAGCAACCGCCCGCTGCCGGGCTCGCCCGCGGTGGCCGCGGCCTTGAGGGCGTTCTCACCGCCCAGATCAAATACCACTCCAACCGCCGCTGCGGCCAGCGGCTCAGCCGTGGTCTCCACCATCGCCAGCGCGAGGAGATCGCCGACCTTGTCCTGCCGCCGAAACCGGCCAACGAGATCAACGAATCGCTGCGAACCAGCCACATAGACCGTGGCCTCTTCGATCCGCTTCGCCAGAGCAGCATCGGCAATGTTGCCGCCGTCGAGCCGCATGGCCAACTCAGGCAACACGATCCGCAGTTTCTCCTCGGGTGCCTGAAACGACCGCACGAGCGGCCGGACGGCTTCAAGCACGCTGTCTCGATTCTGAAAGTCGAGCGCCCGGAGGATCGCCAGTGATTCATTGGTCGTTGTCACCGGATCGGCGAGCAGTTCGCAGAGCATCACAGGCGTTGCCACAGCCCGACTCCGCCAGACGATCTCTCGGCCCGCCGGTGTCTTCCACTGGTTTTTCACAGCCGCCAGCCAGGCGGCGATTCGGCCATCCCACTGGCCCGGAGTACCAAAACCGGTCGGACTATCGGCGCCAATGCCGAGGGCCTCGAGTTCCCAGCGGTCGCCGGCCGTATGCCGAGCTGCCACCTCCGCCCAGACGCGGTCGGCCCGTTCGCCTGCGATCCCCCGCAGAGCGATCGCCGCCTCGCGACGCACCACCGCCGACGGATCGCGGGCCAAGGTCTCGGCCAGCCCGACGACATCGCGTTTGGCAAGCCGGCACATCCGCAGCGCCACCACGCGGAGCAGTTGATCCTTGTCGCCCGACAGCCGGGCGATCCAGCCGTCAGCCTGATCGGGCAGCATGCCGGCCGCCCAGGCGAGGCGGGCCCGCTGCCGGGGATCGGTCTCAGCTGCAAAGGCCGTTGCCAAGCTCGGCGCCGCCGCCAGTGGCTCCTTGGCGAGTCGCTCAGTGGCCATCGCGCGGGTGCAGAGATTTGGGCTCTTCAGCGCCGCTACGGCACCGGCCACGGTCGTAAATTCGACCGGCGGCACCGACCACGTGGAGCCCTTCGGCGCAATCCTGTAAAGCCGGCCTTTCTCGGTGTCAGCCATGCCGTGGCCACCCACGCCCGGGTCATACCAGTCGGCCACAATGAGTGAACCATCCGGCGCTACGCAGACATCGCTCGGCCGAAACCAACGGTCGGCCTGACCGTCGGCAATCGTCTCGCTCTCCGCCGTATAGCCAGCGCCAGCAGGCTTCACGTGATACCCACGGACAACATTCAGCCCGGCATCGCAGTGGATGAGCGATCCATGAAACCGCGGCGGCAAGAGGCTTCCCTCGTAGACACAGATGCCGGTCGGCGAGCCGGCGCCCGTCTGCAGCAGATTGGGAACGACGCCCGGATCGTTGAGATGCCAGTGCTGCAGCGGCTTTTCTGCCTCGAGGTTCGTCCGCAGCGTCTGCCAGCCCGAGCCGTCACGTTCATCGACATAGCCGTAGTTGCCGTAGTCGAGGACAGCGTTGATCCGCACGCCCTGGTTGCCATCGTCGTCGTTGTCACTCTGCCAGAGTCCGCCAAAAGAGTCGACGGCCACCTCGTAATTGTTGCGGAAGTTATGGCCAAGCACCTCGAAGTCGCTGCCGTCGGGCCTGCAGCGAAAGACCATCCCCTGCCGCCACGGCTTACCCGAGTCGTTCACAACGTTGCCAAACCGGTCAGTGACCGGATTGCCGTCGCGGTCGTGCACCGTCTTGCCGGTGTTGCCGAAATTGAAATACCAGCGGCCGTCGGGCCCGACAAGGAAGGCATGCACGGAGTGATCGTGCTGCGGAGTGCCCGTCTTCGTGAAGAGGATCTCCTTGCGGTCGGCCTTGAGATCACCGTCATCGTCGTGGAAGACAAACACGTTCGGCGCGCACGACACGATCACCTTCCGTCCCGGCCCCTCGCCAATCACGCAGATACCGAGGGCCGAATCGACGTCGCGGCCCTGATAAAAAACAGTCTGTTTTTCAGCGCGGCCGTCGCCGTCAGTATCTTCGAGCACAAGGATTCGATCGCCTTCGGGCCGAGTGTCTTTCTTGCCGCGGTAGTTTTGCACCTCGCAGACCCAGACACGGCCCTTCGCATCGATATCAATGTCGGTCGGACTCGAGAGCAGCGGTTCAGCGGCAAAGAGCGTTGCCTCTAGGCCGTCGGGCAGGCTGAGCATCGCCGAACCATCGGCAGGATCAACCGGCCCCCCAGCACTGCGTGCCGTGGGCGGCGCGGCAAAGGCGGCAGTTCCCGCCGTGGCAACAAGGAACAAGAATGCGAGAGCGTGCCAGGAACGAAGACACACTTTCATCGTGATAAACTCCAGCGGGGGAATTGTCTGCGGTGGCTAGATTATAGCTGGAAAGGGGGCCGCAGCCAGAAGTGTTCGGCACGACAAGTGCTTCTCCCCCGCGCCGAACAGGATTGGACATCACGCCCCTACTGCAGCACCGGGTCCGACCGCGGAACTTCACCCGCCGGCCGGTTTGTGCGGGCCAGACCGGCCCCACCGCCCGCCAGGGAACTCAGATAGTCAGCCGTCACGTTCATCGCTTCGTTGAAGTAGAAGTCTCGCTTCACGACTGGCCGTCGCTGGGCGTCCATCTCCTCCTCAAGCTTCTTCTCCTCGTCATCGGCCGCCTTGCCTTCGTTCCACTGCTTCTCAAAATCCGTTTCGACCAGCGAGACATTCTTCTCGCTCTTCCGCTTCTCGTACTGGACGATGTCTTTCTGCACCTTACGGAATTCTTCGCTGCCACTGATCCGCCCGACTGACCGCTCCCGGAGCGCCCGCAGCATGTCGTCGTTCACGCGGCCACTTCCCTGAAACGTCGCTGCCGGTACCTTGTCGAAAGCGATTGCATGGTCGAGGTCCGACTCACCGACCGGCAGGTGCGTGGTAATGCTCGGCAGCTCGACATCGCTCTTCACGCCCTCGAGTTGCGTGCTGGAACCGAGCGGCCGGTAGAATTGCTGCATTGTGATCTTGATCGCGCCGAGCGACGGCGCATTCGGCAGCCGCTGGAAGAGTTGGCGGCCCAGGTCGAGCAGACTCTGCACCGTGCCCTTGCCGTGCGTTGACTTGTCGCCGATCACGAGCCCACGGCGGTAGTCTTGGATCGCGCCGGCCACGATCTCACTGGCGCTGGCGCTAAATTTGTTGGTGAGCACCACCAGCGGACCATCCCACGAAATCCCCGGATCGACGTCGTCGTACTGTTGCACCCGCTTGTCGGCGTCCTTGATCTGCACGACCGGACCGGTATCGATAAACAGCCCCGTCAGCGAGATCGACTCCGGCAGCGAACCGCCGCCGTTATTCCGCAGGTCAAGCACCACGCAGTCGATCCCCTTCTGCCTGAAGTCGTCGATCAACCGCTTGCAGTCACGAGTGCTGCTCTTGTAGTCGGCCTGACCCTGCCGGGCGCCGTCCATGTCCATGTAGAAGCTCGGGAGGTTGATCACGCCGATCCGCCACGGCGAACCGTCGGGCTTCTTCCCGTCCTCGATAATTTCGCCGCGGGCCTCCGCATCCTTGAGCTCGATCTTGTCTCGCGTGATGTCGTAGACTTTCGGAATCGTCTCGCCCACGGGGGTCACCTTGAGGCGAACGATCGTGCCCCGCTTGCCGCGGATCAGCTTCACGACCTCGTTGAGGTTCATGTCGACCACGTCGATCATCTCCCCTTCCTGTCCTTGGCCGACGCCAACAACACGGTCCTTTTTCTTGAGCCGGCCGTCGCGGTCGGCGGCACCGCCAGGAGTGAGCTCCATAATCGTGGTATAGCCGTCCTCACCCTTGAGTTGCGCACCGATGCCGTCGAGTTGCAGCCGCATCGCGATCGCGAAATTCTCCTGCGTACCCGGCGACATGAAGCTCGTATGGGGATCGAGGCTGCTCGTGAGCGCCGTGAGATACGTCTCGAGCAGTTCGTCAGCCGTCATCTGGTGCATCCGCTTCGCGAAGCTCTTGTAGCGGCGGAGCAGTTTGTCTTTCGCCTCCTCGGGAGTCGTCTTCTCCATCTTTTGCACGAGCAGGTCATACTTAATCCGCTTCCGCCAGTTTTCTTCAGCCTCGGCCTCGCTCTTGGCCCACGTGGCGGCCTCCCTGTCGATGACGATCGACTCCGACTTTGTGTAGTCCTGCGGGCCGTTCACCATCTTCTCGATCATCGGTAGCCGAGCGTCGACGCGCTCCAGAAAGCGGTTAAAGACTTCATAGGCGAAGCTCACGTCGCCCCTCTTTACGAGGTCGTCGAGCGACTCGCGCTTCTGCATGAAGCCATCGACATCGCTCTGCAGGAAGTGCAACTTCCAGGGATCGAGCCCCTCCAAGAAAATGTTGAACCACCGCTTGGCAATTTCGTCATCGATCGGATGGCGGAGGAAGTGCTCCCGCTCCAGATAGCTACGAACGGCGAGCGTGATCTGCCGGTCGTTGGGCCCGGGCTTGCCACCGGCGGCGGTGGCTGCGGTGGCGGATGCTGGCTGGGCGACGGCCGTGGGTGGCTGTTCGCCGCGGCCCGGCGCGACGATCGCGGTGGAGATGAGCGTCGCCACGACCGCCGACAGAATCCAGCCGCTCGGCAGTTGAGGCCCACGATGCCCCTGGCCCGACCGAAAAGAGGAACTTTGGCCGCGGGTGGGACGGCCGATGGGGGCGAGACGATAGCGGTTCACTCGATGGGCTCCTTCACTGGGGCGT
This sequence comes from Planctomycetota bacterium, assembly GCA_037129495.1. GTDB lineage: Bacteria > Planctomycetota > Planctomycetia > Pirellulales > UBA1268 > CAMCQY01. Next base: position 11,959 of record JBAXUW010000064.1, read on the forward strand.
TCCAAACCAACCGTTGTAGTCTGACTGATGGCACGGTTCTTGGCGAGATGTTTCTTGGGGCATCCATTCGGGAAAGCCTGGGATGGGCGAAGGCGACGTAATTTGACCGCTTCTCACCCTCCAGCGTGGGTTTGGCGACACCGGTAGTTTGGGCTCCCTCCGCAAAACCACAGAGCACCGCCACCCGTATCTGCCCATGAATTTAAAATCCCTTCAGGGCGGCGGCGCGATCGATCAATGCCTGAGCCACAAGCGGATCGGCACCCAGCCGCTGTACCTGTACCCATTCGATTCCGGGATACTGTCGACGGCCAGCCTCCACTGCCGCGGTCACCTGCTCTTCGACGTGCCCGCGAAACAGCAGGTGCGGCTGGACGAGAACCCTGCGGACGGGGAGGGCGTTCGTATCAGACTCCGCCGCCGCGTTTGCCACTCCCTCGGCCAGCGTCGGCCGCGCCGCGGCAACGAAGCCCAGTTCGAGCCGCGACTGGGTCGGACTGGTGGCGAGCGCAAAGTCGTGCAACTGCTGGCCCGCGGTCGGATCACTCGATCCCCGGCCGATCATCAGAAGCACCGTCTGCTCGTCAGGCACCGCCGCAACCGCGGCCAGCGCCTCAAGCCGGCGGCGACTCGTGAGCGTGAGGAGGTCGGGGTGACAGCCGAGGGCCTCCGCCTGCGCGACGCTCAGCCCGGCCTTCGCGGCCCCGTCACGGACCGCCTCCGGCACATCGCGACGGGCATGGCCGGCGGTAAACAAAAGCAACGGCGCCGCCACGACCTCCCTGCAGCCGCGGGCCGCCAACCGCTGGAGCGCATCGCCGATCGACGGACCAATAACCTCCAAAAACCCGAGCTCGACGGCGACTCCCGGCAGCCGCTCGGCCACCAGCCGGGCGATCTGCCGCGTCTCCTCGGCCCCGACCGGATCGGCCGTGCCATGCCCCACGACGACGAGGCCGCGGGCCGCCCCCCCCTGCCAGCCGTCAGCGGCCGGCGATCTGCGAAACAGGCCCGCCATCCAAGGTTGCACCAGACGGCGGACGGCACGGCTGTTGCCAAAAAGACCGCGAAATGGCAGCACGGAGACCCCTCTATTTTTTAGGCGGCCAAAGGACGGCGGGATCAAGCCAAGATTCCCGTTTCTTCGCGGCCAACACAAGCTGTAAGCAAGCTCCAAAATTGTTTATAGTTGGCTGGTCCGAAAAACACATGCCCCGCCTGCTCAGCCCCCTCGCCTCCAGCCCACCCAACCCTCTACCCGGAGTTCCGCCCGTGTCGAGTGCGTCGGTCGCCGTTCCTGAGCCGATTCGTACCGCACATGCCACGCTCGTGCTGCGAATCGCCGGCCGACCAGGGCCGACATTTACGCTCGATCCCACGCGCGACAACACGCTCGGTCGCTCAGCTGAAGCAACGATCGTGGTGGCCGATCGGCTCGCCAGCCGTGGCCATGCAGCGGTCCGCTACAACGAGACGGCTGGCACCTGGACGCTCCACGATCTCGGCAGCCGCAACGGCACGTTTTTAAGTGGCGATCTGGTGACTACTGCCGAGATCACCGATGGTGCGGTGATCCGTATCGGCACATCAGAGCTCATCTTTAGGCAGCCGCCGGTCGCCACTGCCTCCGCCGCTGCGGATGACCGCGGTCATTTTGTGCGCTGCGGCCCGGTGGCCGAACTCGAGGGGAGCGTGCTGCGGAGATCATCGATCGGGTCGACCGACGACGCCCGCCGACCGCTCCTGCTCTATCAGACAAGCATCCGCCTGCTCGCCTCGCGGAATGTCCGCGAGGTGATCGAAGCCGCGCTGGAACTCGCCGTGCAGCATTGCGGCGCAACGAGTGTTGGCTGGTTTCGGGTGGTCGAGCTTGAGCGGCTGGAGCCGGTGTGTGTCGTTCCACCAGCCAGCGATCTGGCCACACTCATCGGCGAACCTACTGCGCGGCTCGTGGTCAAAGAGGGAAACGCGGTCTGGATGTCGGCGCCCCACACACCAGGCGTCGCGGTGGACGCCGAGCCGGAGATCGCCTGTGTGCCGATCATGGAGGGAGAGCGGGTCCATGCGGCGCTCGTTGCTGCGGCCGCCTCCGGTAGCATGCGAAATACCGACTTCGATTTTCTTGTAGCGCTGGCCAGCCTCGCCTCGGCAGCTTATGCAGGACACTCCGGAGCCACCTCAGGTTGCAGCGGCGGCCTCACCGATCTTAGCTCGCTCCAGACAATCGACCTCGAATCGGTGCTGATGATGAGCGACGCTGAGGAAGGAACGGCCGGGGCCACCGCTGCCTTCAGTGAGGTGAGCCTACGGCAGTTCACCGCTCCGGGTGGCGATGCCTCGCCCGCAACGGCCCGCATCGGCTCGTTTGTGGCGGAGACGGGCACGCTCAAGCTCGATGACTGGCAGCGGATTCTCGTGATCGAGGCCCTGCGGCGGACCGGCGGCAGCGTACCGAGCGCCGCCGCCGAACTCGGCATCAGTCGCGCTACGCTCTACCGCAAGCTCGAACTCTACGGCCTCACGCGTAGCTAGCGGGTACAACAAGGGCACGCCGCCA
>JBAXUW010000065.1:0-14454 GCA_037129495.1 Planctomycetota bacterium
GCGGATTGCGGATCTCGTGGGCAAGAGCGCCCACGAGAGCCGCAAATTCCGCATAGGTTTCCGCCCGGGAGCGGCTGGTATCGTCGGCGGACAACATGGCCGATTCCACCACAGTGTTTGCAAAAATCGTGTGAAGATCGTTAGGCTGACCGAATGGTAACCGACTCAGTTGCCGACCGGCTTGCCGGCCTCTGCCTGCTCACGCATGGCGGCCTTTCTGCTGAGCTTGACGCGATCCTGATCATCAACAGCGATCACCTTGACCCGCATGATGTCGCCAACGCGGCAGACATCTGCGACGCTCGCCACATATTCGTCAGACAGTTCGCTGACGTGGCAGAGGCCATCCTTGCCAGGAACGAGTTCAATGAACGCGCCAAAATCCTTCACGCTTGTGACGCGGCCTTCGTAGATCCGGCCGATCTGAATCGAGGCAGTGAGCGCTTCGATCTTCGCCATCGCGGCCATCGCCCCTTCGGCGTCGTGGCTTGCCACCGTCACGGTGCCGTCATCATCGACTTCGATGCTGGCGCCGGACGATTCCTGGATGGCCCGAATCGTCTTGCCACCCGGACCGATCAGCAGGCCGATCTTCTCCGGATCGATCCGCGTCCGCAGGAGCCGCGGTGCCCATGGAGAAATCTCTTCGCGAGGCCGCCGAATCGCGGAGAGCATGTTCCGCAGAATCTCAAGCCGGGCCTCTCGTGACTGCCGCAGGGTGGCCTCGATGATTGCCGGTGAGATGCCGTCCTTAATCTTGAGGTCGAGTTGGATGCCGGTGATGCCGACATGGGATCCAGCGATCTTGAAGTCCATATCACCGTAATGATCCTCGTCTCCGATGATATCGGTCAGGAGCACCCACTTCTGCTCTGACTCTTTGACTAAGCCAACCGAGATCCCGGCGACCGGGTTGGCAATCGGCACGCCAGCGGCCATGAGGCCGAGCGTGGCCCCGCAGACCGACGCCATCGAGCTAGAGCCATTCGACTCAAGAATGTCGGAGATCACGCGAATCGTGTAGGGAAAGACATCGGGATCAGGCAGCACTGGCTTCACGCTTCGCTCAGCCAGCGCACCGTGGCCGATCTCGCGGCGACCCGGGCCACGGATTGGCCGCACCTCACCGACAGAGTACGACGGGAAGTAGTAGTCGAGCATAAACTTCTTCGAATACTCCTCGATGAGTCCGTCAACCCGCTGTTCGTCCCGGCCGGTGCCGAGCGTGATCGTGATCAGGGCCTGCGTCTCGCCCCGCTGAAAGAGCGCCGAGCCGTGCACTCGAGGCAGCAGATCGACTTCGCAGTGAATCGCCCGCAGCGACGTATTATCGCGGCCGTCGGGACGCTTTCCTTCCATGATCAGATCCCGTACCGCCTGCTCCTCCAAGGCATGCCAGACATGCGCAAAATCAGTGTCGCTGACACCGCCAGCATCACCGGCCCGCGCCGTCGCCGACGGCTCGTTTGGAGAGACCGCGGCCTTTGCCCGCTCACGCAGGGCCTTCACAGCCTGACCACGATCCTGCTTCACTGCAATTGACTTCGCGCCCTTGAGTTCCGCAAGGTAGCCGCGGGTGAGGCGGTCTCGCAGGCCTGAGTAGTCCGCCAGAACGTATTCCTTCTTGGGCTTGCCGGCCTTTTTGACCAGCTCCTCCTGCATCTCGCAGATCGTGCGGATGTGGCGGTGAGCCTCCTCGAGGGCTTGAAGCATCCGCTCCTCCGGCATCTCGCGAGCAAATCCCTCGATCATGAGCACTGCGGTCGGGCTTCCCGAGACGATAAGGTCGAGATCGCTCTCCTCGAGTTGGTCTTGTGTCGGAAACGGAATAAAACGGCCGTCGACGTGGGCCAGCCGAACGCTGCCTATCGGCCCAAGAAACGGCAGTTGCGACAAGCAGAGCGCGGCTGATGCCCCCACCATTCCGAGCATATCGGGGTCATTCTGCCGGTCGCTGGCAAGCACGTTTGCCTGAACCTGGACCTCTTCGAAAAATCCATCCGGGAAGAGCGGCCGAATCGGCCTGTCCATCAAGCGGCTGGTGAGCGTCTCCTTCATTGTCGGACGCCCCTCCCGCTTGAGAAAGCCGCCAGGAAATTTACCGGCCGAGGCGACCCGCTCCCGGTAGTCGCACGTCAGCGGGAAGAAGTCGATACCCAAACGGGGGGCGCCAGTCGCGGCGGCCACAAGCACCCGCGTCTCGCCATAGCCCACGAGCACGCTGCCCGCCGCCTGCTTGGCCAGAAAACCTGTCTCGATAAAGAGGACCTGATCACCGATCTGCCGTTCAACGCGATGTTTCATCATTGCTTCCTTTTTTCTTCTCTTTGAATTGCTATCTAACTACGTTTATGAGTGCTCGACCTGGGAACGGCCCTTTCCATGAAAACATGAAAACATGAAAAACATGAAAAACCTGCGCCGCACCGGCAGCCGCATGCAACGTGGAACTGACCTGTCTCATGCGACCGCCACTCGCGATTCCTAAAGGCAAAGGCTCTGGCCAAAACGACCACAGCGAACGCCAAATAAGAATCGAAAAGTGACGAACCACACCAATCAATGCCACGCGCCAACGGGCGGATAGGCAGAGGGTCTACTTGCGGATCTCCAGCCGTCGAATAACGTCGAGATACCGTTGGGGCGCGACTCGCTTGAGATAATCAAGAAGTTGACGCCGGCGGCTCACCATCATGAGCAGCCCGCGGCGGCTAGCAAAGTCTTTGGAATGCTTCTTGAAATGATCCGTGAGATGCGTAATCCGCCCTGTCAAAAGAGCGATTTGAATCTCGGCGGATCCGGTGTCGGCAGTCCCTCGCCGATAAGCACCAATTAACTCGTTCTTGCGTTCTTTTGTAAGCGACATCGAGCCTAATTCCACCCGTCCACGGGCAGCATTGATTGTTGAGAGTGTTGGTACGATTTGTTGAAGTCTATCGGTGGCTTTGGAGATTGCAACAGCAGCCCAAAAACAGGCTGCGAAACGACTCATTTTGCAGTGTGCCTCGGGGCATTTTTCCCATACGGAGTGTGTACTACGTTCCAGGCAAGCCCCAGTTTCTCAAGCGCCAGAATACCCCAGTAGGTGACGTCGACCTCCCACCAGCGATGCCCGTGCTTGGCCATCCGTTGATAGGCATGATGGTTGTTGTGCCAGCCCTCGCCGAAGGCGAGCAGGCCCACCCACCAGAGGTTTTTTGAATCGTCAGTTGTTTCGTAGTTGCGGTAGCCCCACATGTGGGTCGCCGAATTCACAAACCATGTGACGTGAAACACGATCACCATCCGCAAGGCCAAGCCCCAGATCAGCCACGAGACACCTAGCCGCTGGCCGCCCACGGCCCAACCACCAGCCAAGAGCGCTCCACCGATGAGAAAGTGCCACAGCAGGAATGTGTTTCGCAGGAAGTGCAGGGCAGGGTCGCGATCGAGATCGGGCGCCCAGCGACTAATGTGGGCCGCCAGTTCCGCCGAAGTCCGCCGGCGAAACAACCACAGCATGTGGGACCAGATCGCGCCGTCGCGGGGCGAATGCGGATCGCCGTCTTGATCACTGAAGGCGTGATGCTTCCGATGGTCGGCCACCCAGAGCAGCGCCGAGCCCTCGCCAGACACTCCACCCAGCCAGGCAAAAAATAGATGCACGGGCCTCCAAGTCGTAAAACTGCTGTGCGTTAACAGGCGGTGATACCCCAGGCAAACGCCAAGACTTCCAGTAGCCCAATAGAGCCCGAGACAGATCGCAAGCCCCGACCAAGAAAAGCAGAACGGCGCCGCTAAGGCGGCCAGGTGCACGCCCCCGATCCAGATCAGGACCGGCCAGTCGATGCCTGCTGCCGCCGGAGCATTTTGGCGCGGTTCCTCGGCCAGAATTTGAGCCGCGGGTCCGGCGGGCAGTGGGCTGTTGAGGTGGTCTGTTTTGCCGACCGACTTCGCGGGGCGGCTCTTTCTCAGCGTAGTTGAAGTTGGAGGCGTCATTGTTTCCTTTCGTGAGGCCACATATTCACTCCGCGAGTTATTCACTCCGCGTGGGCCGACATTCTCTCGACGATGACAATGTGACGTATTTCGCCAGACTGAACAGCCTTAACGGTCAGTCCACCGTCCGCTGGCCGTCAAAAATGGGTCAAAATTCGCTCCGTTGCACCGGACGCCCTGCCTGAGCAGGCGGGACCGCGGGACTATCGACTTTGCCGTCGATAGAAAAACACCCAAGCAGCCAGGCGGTGGCCCGGGAAGCAGGCACCGCCGGGGCTTCGGGTGGCGAAAGGAGCCAGGCGAGCCGCTCCAGCGGCACTGCCGCCGCCGGCTCCTCCAGGATCGAAAGCCCCTGAGTCCGGGCGAGTGATCCCGACCGAGTCGGATCGGCGCGAAGGTCGATGCCCCGGCCGTCGATCCGCACCACGCACGATGCCTCGTCAAAGCTCCGCACCTCGTCGCGAACGAGCGAACGGTAGGCCGGCCCGGGCCGACACCCTAGTGCCTTCACCAGGCTGTCGAGCAGCGGCTGACCAACGCGGCCGCGAGAGACCGCACCACGACATTCGCATGCCGTGACTCGACTGCGGCTCCACTCGAGTCGGTCGACCATGAGCATGGCCTCGCCAGACACCCGGTGGGGGAGTTGAATACTCGCTGTCGCCAGATCGATGCGCTCGATGTGGGCCTGCGCGGAGCCTCTGAAAAGCCCCCCCTCAAACACTGCCTGGATCGCACCGCTGGCACAGGCATCCTCGCCCAGAGCCCACGTTCCTGGCTCAAGACCAGCCACCGACTCAATCACCGCCAAAGGCAATGGTTCGGCAAGCGAGCAAGTCACCTCAAGCCGCCCGGCCGGCTCAGCCGCGAGCCCAGCTACAGCCTCGGTCGGCCCTACCATGACGCGAATTTCATCGGCCGCCAGACCGGCCCCAGCTTCGCGCCGCACCCGAACCGCGCGAGAGCTGTTGGCCGCCACGCATTCGACACGGAGCCCATTGGAGCGAATGGATCGACCAGGACCAGAAGCAGGCTGCGAACGCATCCGCCAAGAGAGGTCGTCCACATCGATGACGCAGTTCATGGGAAATCGGACCGGCTGCCGCAGCCATTGAGTAGCCAGGCCGGCCAGCACGCGGGCCTGTTCGGGGCCGCAGTGAAGGCTTTCGAGCTTCAGCCGCACTTCGCTTGCTGACGACTCCACCTCGATCACAGGCACGGCCAGCACAACAGAGCCAGTCGCCGACGACAGTCGGCAGTCGTGAAGTCGCAGGGCATGAGGCCGCACATGCTCGATCCTGCCGATCCGCAGCGGCAGCCCAATCACGCGTTCGCAGCGGCGCTCGATAGCTTCTCGATAGGCCACCGACTGCCGGACCGCGACCCAGCCACAGAGGCCCGCGCAGGGCAGGATCGCCAGCAGCACGAACAGCGTGCGCATGCATCGAATCCGTGACACCGACCGTTCGATGAACATCCTTGTTCCCTACCGATTTCCTGCCGCAATCAACTCTTGTCTGCGAGCGGCCCTGCGAATTTTGCTATTTGCAAGCGGCCTCGCAGCTCTGCTAACGGCCCCGCGCCAGTTCGTGGTAAAGCCGCCACCGGGCCAGCATTTCCTCCACGCTGTCGCCACCGAATTTATCCACAAGCGCTGCGGCCAACTCAAAGGCGACAACGCTCTCTACGATCACGCTGCAGGCACTGACGGCACAGACGTCGCTCCGCTCGTACGCGGCCTCCTCGGCCTCCTTGGTGCGAAGGTTCACAGATTCAAGCGGCTTTCGCAGCGTGCTGATCGGCTTCATCGCCGCCCGCACAACCAGCGGTTGGCCGTTGGTCATTCCCGCCTCAAGGCCGCCGGCGTTGTTGGTGGGCCGGGTGAAGCCCAGCTGCGTGTCGTCGCGGGCCGCCGCGTCGTAGTGGATGGGATCGTGCACCTGCGAGCCGCGCCGCCGCGCTGCCTCGAAGCCCATGCCAATCTCCACCCCCTTGATCGCCTGTACGGCCATCACGCACTGCGCCAGTCGGCCATCGAGCTTGCGGTCCCACTGGGCATGGGTGCCGAGGCCGATCGGCAGGCCATCGACACGGACTTCAACCACGCCGCCGAGCGTGTCGCCTTCTTTGCCGATCTGGTCGATGAGCAGGGTGATCTCGGCATCCCGCTCGGGATGCAGCGAATAGATCTCGCTTGAGTCGCGGAGGGCGCGCAGTTGCGGTAACGTGCCAGGCCGATGGCCCAGGATAACGCCGCCGAGTTCTGTGACCCAGCCCGCCACTTCAATGCCAAACTGAGCCAGCAATTGTTTGGCAAGCGCCCCAGCGGCCACGCGGGCGGCGGTCTCCCGCGCACTGGCCCGCTCCAGCACGGCGCGAACACTGCCAAGATGCTTGATGGCGCCGGGCAGGTCGGCATGGCCCGGCCGCGGCCGATCGACATCCTCAAGACGCTCAAGTTTGGCGTCCTTATTGATCACTTCAAGGGCCAGCGGGCTGCCGAGCGTGGTGCCATGCCAGAGCCCTGAGAGAAACGTGACCGCATCCGTCTCGATCCGCTGCCGGCCACCGCGGCCATAGCCACCCTGACGGCGAACCAGTTCGGCATCGATCGACGCCTTGTCGACGGCTAGCCCAGCCGGAAACCCATCCACCAGAGCGACCAGGGCGGGGCCGTGCGATTCTCCGGCAGTCCAGTAACGCAGCATGGGCAGGCGGTGTCAGGGGTGATGCGGGGCGGGAAGAGATTCTGAGGCAGGAGATAGTCTAATTTCGGCAGTCACGCCCCCCTAGGCCAGAAACGGATTAAAAAAGCATGCCGCCGGCCGGCATTAAAGGAGCCGGCCGGTCAGCAAGCGGCAGGCTTCGACGTACTTTTCACGTGTCTTTTTCACCACATCGGCAGGCAAGGGGGGGGGTGGACTCGATTTGTCCCAGCCGCTGGTCTCGAGCCAATCCCGCACAAACTGTTTATCAAATGAATCGGGTACGGGCGAATCGGGTATGCGGTCGGGAGCAATCGCGTTGGCGGGCCAGAATCGCGAACTGTCGGGGGTGAGCACCTCGTCGACCAGCAGCAGCGACCCGTCGGGAAGTTGCCCCCATTCAAACTTTGAGTCGGCGACCACGATACCGCGGGAGGCGGCATAGGCGGCCCCGCGGCGAAAGACTTCGAGACTCTTGTCGCGGAGCATCGACGCCAGTTCGACGCCGATGCGGTCGGCCATAACCGCAAATGACACATTCTCATCGTGCCCGGTTACGGCCTTGGTTGCAGGCGTGAAGATCGGCTCCGGCAACGCCGCGCCAGCCGTGAGTCCTGCAGGCAGCGGCACGCCACAGACTGTGCCGCTCCCGCGGTATTCGGCCAATCCCGAGCCGGCCAGCCGGCCGCGAACAACACACTCAAATGGTACCACTTCGGCCTGCCGTACGAGCATCGTGCGGCCGCGGAGCGGCTCGCGGTTCACCGTGGACGGCAGGCCCATGGCATCGACATCGGTCGTGATCAGGTGATGGGACTGTCCGTGGGGGCCGATGCCAAGCCAGTCGAACCAGAATGCCGAGATCATGGTGAGCAGTTTCCCCTTGTCGGGAATAGGCGTGGGGAGCACCCAGTCGAAGGCGCTGATCCGGTCGGTGCTCACAATCAGCATCGTGTCGCCAAACTTCGTCCTCTCGAGTCGGTAGCAGTCGCGGACCTTGCCGCGGTAGAGCGGTCCGATGCCGAGATTCGTTTCGGTGAGGGTGAGAAAGGTCATACGAGCTTTTGTAGGGTAATTTCCCGCAGCGTCCAGTATCGCATGTTCCCCGCGCATGCGGAGTGCTCAGTGCGACGGTCCCAAACCGTCAGGCCGGCAGAAGTCTTCTTCGCGGGGACTTTCGCCGTGGGATCTGCTGGCACCCTCATTGAAAAGTTGGCAGGGAGGGGAGGGCGGCGGGCTCGAGACCCGTTGCTAGAATGTGCACGACCTCGCCGCGGCGTTGAATCCGGCCCTGCACAATCACCACCGCCGCGCGGCGGACGGCGTGGTCGGCGGACTGCCAGACAGCTGGTCGCACCACGATGTTGGCCTGGCCGGTCTCATCCTCGATAGAGATAAAGATCATGCCCCCAGCCGTGGCAGGCCGCTGTCGCGAGAGCACGATGCCGGCCACCTGAACGCGGCGGCCCTCCGAGGCCAGGCCCGCCTCGGAAGCGGTGATGATGCCCCGCTGCGTAAACTGGTCACGTTCGAAGTGGAGCGGGTGGGCTCGTAGCGAGAGGCCGCTGGTTTTGTAGTCGCTCACCACCTCCTCCTGCTGCGTCAAGACAGGCAGGAGGAGCTCTTCCTCGTCGTCCGCCTCCTCGTCACGAAGCCCTTGCAACAGTGGCCGGTTGCCCGGGCGGTCGAGGCACCGCAGCGCCTCCCAGACGGCCCGGCGGCGATCAAGGCCGAGCGACTCAAGCGCCCCCACACGGGCAAGATGCAGGAGCGACTCACGATCGAGCTCCGCCCGCCGGGCCAGCTCATGCGGCAGCCTGAAGAGACCGGTTCGCCGCGCCTCCGTAATCCGCCGGCCCGCCGCCTCGCCCAATCCATACACCTGCTCCAGCCCGAGGCGAATTGCAATACTGTGGCTGGCAGCTTCGGGCCGCTCACAACAATTTTCGCTTTCGGCCTTCGGCGCCCGGCGTTCTGCTTTCCGCTGTCCGCTTTTATCTTCAAGCGTGGCATGCCATTCGCTCGCATTCACATCTACAGGCAGCACCCTCACGCCATGCGCCTTGGCGTCGCGGACGAGCTGTGCCGGCGCATAAAAACCCATCGGCTGACTGCCGAGCAGGGCGGCCGTGAAGGCGGCCGGATGATGCCGCTTGAGCCATGCCGACACATAGACCAGCAGTGCAAAGCTCGCCGCATGTGACTCTGGAAACCCGTATTCGCCAAAGCCACGGATCTGCCCAAAGACCTGCTCAGCAAACTCTCGCGAGAGGCCGCGGGCAAGCATGCCGTTGACCAGCTTTTTGTGAAACTCGTCGATCACCCCCGGCCGTCGCCAGGCCCCCATCGCCCGGCGGAGCTGGTCGGCCTCGCCGGGCGTAAAGCCAGCCGCCACGACAGCCAGTCGCATCGCCTGCTCTTGAAAGAGCGGCACACCGAGCGTTTTTTCAAGGACCTCGCGAATCGCGTCGCTAGGAAATGTCACCGGCTCCGCGCCCGAACGACGGCGGAGATAAGGGTGCACCATGTCGCCTTGGATCGGCCCGGGCCGCACGATTGCAACCTCGATCACGAGGTCGTAGAAGCAGGTCGGCCTGAGCCGGGGCAGCATGTTCATCTGCGCCCGGCTCTCGATCTGAAACACACCCACCGTGTCGGCCTGCGAGATCATCTCGTAGACACTCGCATCCTCAGCCGGCACCGTGGCCAGCGTCAGCTTCGGCCCGCCCGTCGCCTCCACCAGATCGAATGCCCGGTGGATACAGGAAAGCATGCCGAGCGCGAGGCAGTCGACCTTCAGAATACCCAGCTCGTCGAGGTCGTTTTTATCCCACTGGATGACAGTGCGGCCGTCCATCGAAGCCGGCTGGATCGGCACGAGATCGCAGAGTTCGCCCCGCGTTATCACCATGCCCCCCACGTGCTGCCCCAGATGCCGGGGAAAGCCGACGAGCTGGCCGACGAGCATAATGAGCCGCGTGCAGGTGTCGTCGGCGGGATCGAGGCCAGCCTCGACGAGCCGCTGTGGCAGGTCTTCCACACGATCCCCGACGTCGAGCACGCCGGCGATTGCAGCGCCGCGGTCGAGCGAGAACCCAAGCACCTTGGCCATGTCGCGCACGGCCGACCGCAGCCGGTAGGAGATCACCTCGGCCGTCAGCGCCGCCCGGCGGCGGCCATAGGTTTCATAGAGATACTGAATCACCTCCTCGCGTCGCTGGTGCTCAAAGTCGATGTCAATGTCGGGTGCCTCACACCGCTCGCGGCTGATGAACCGCTCAAAGAGCACATCCATCCGCGCCGGATCGACCGACGTGATCCCGAGGCAGTAGCAAATCGCCGAGTTGGCTGCCGATCCGCGGCCCTGGCAGAGGATGCCGCGGCGGCGGGCAAACCGCACGATGTCAAAAACCGTGAGGAAGTAGGGCTCGTAGCCCAGTTCCGCCACGAGCGCAAGCTCGTGCTCAACGAGCAATCGCACCTTGTCAGGCAGGCCGGCGGGATACCGCTTCGCCGCGCCTCGCCAGGCCAGATCGGTAAGGTATTCCCGTGGCGTGCGGCCTGCGGGTACGCTCGCATCGGGATATTCGTACCGCAGTTCGGTGAGCGAAAACGCACACTGTTTTGCGATCTCCACTGACCGCTCCACGGCCTCGGGCAGCATGGCAAACCGCGCAGCGATCTGCCGCCGGCCGTGCAGGTGTCGCTCGCCATTGGCGAGTAGCTGGCCCCGCACCTCCTCCACGGTGGCGCCGTGGCGCACGGCGGCGAGGGCATCAAAGAGCGGTAGACGCGACCGCTCGTGATAACGGATATCACCGGCCGCCACGAGCGGCACCCGCACCTGGAGGCCGAGCATGGCAAACCACCGCAGGCGTTCCTCGTCATCCCCTTCAAGCGCCACCTCAGCCAGGGCCACCAGCCGCTCACCAAATACGTCGCGCCACTGTAAAACAGCCGCGCTGGCATCACGCAGCCCGCGCGCGTTCTGCATACCGGCAGCCGCGATCAATGCCAGTGGCACGCCCGCGATTAATCCCTCGGCATGAGCGGCAATATCGTCCAGCGACAACCGGCATGCCGTGCCAGCTGTCTCATCCGACATGGCAGCAGAGCCCTTGGACTCCACGGCGGCGGCATACCCATGCGTGAGCAGCCGACAGAGCTGAGAATAGCCCGTGCGATTGGTCGCCCAGACAACCAGCGGCAGGGCGTCGATCGGCTCCAGATGCGCCCCGACGATCAGTTTGATGCCCGGCTGCCCAGCCACGCTGGTCTGTCTCGCGGCACCATGGGCCCGCACGATGCCGGAGAGCGTGCTGCGGTCGGTGATGGCGATCGCCTCGTAGCCGAGGGCATGAGCCCTTTGCACCAATTCCTCTGGATGCGAGCCGCTCTTGAGAAATGAGAAATTACTCGTGCAATGCAGCTCTGCATACGGTGGCTCATCTCTTCGCATCAATGCTTCTCTTGTTATCACCGCTGCTGCTTCTATGATCATCGTTGCTGCTTTTATTATTGTGAGCGTCAACCCGTGTCTGCGCCGCTTGTCAGGCAAACATGCCGTGCAGAAACCACTCCCTACCCGGCCCCTGACCGGAGCCACCGCGGCCCCTGCCAACAGAGACACCACTCAGCCGGCGGAAGATCCAGTAGCGGTCCCCGTCGCTCGTCTCAACGATGTAATAGTCGCGCCGCACGGTCGGCCCCCGCCACCAGGCCGTCTCGATCCGTTCTGGACCATGTGCCTTGACGACCTCGTGCACCTGCTGGCCCAATCGAAACCGCGCCGGCGGCGATGATGATGCGTGTGGTGATGCATGCGATACATCCGAATCCGCGACCACAGAAACGGCTTCCAGGCATACCGGCTGCGGCAGAAGCCAGATCGGCCGCCGCTGCGGGGCGGCCATTCGGACCGCCAGCGATCTCCCCGCAGGAGGCTTTCCCGCCGCGGCTACAGGCTTGCCGATCGCTGTCTCTCTGGCAGGCAGTCTGGGCGACACTCTGGGCGATACTCTGGGCGACACTCTGGGCGACACTCTGGGAGGCACCGCCGTCCAGGCATGCTCCGGCTGGGCATCGGCCACCGGCTTCGGCTCAAAGACAGCCCCGCGGCCGAGCCTGCCCGAGAGCCTGTCGAGCAGCATGCCTATCTGCGCACCTGATGAGTCTGCGGCCTCGCCAAAGAGCGTCCGCTGCCGACAGACGGCCGCCCCCGCAGACACCACCTCCACGGTGATGCCCTCGATCTCTCGCGGCAGCCGCATCCGCGCTATCCTCAGCCGGACAAGCTCCAGCAGATGCTTCGCGGAAACACTCGGCTGAAATACGCCGACATCGATGACCACCGGCGGACAGGCCTGGTGGGATTTGGTCGACTGGCTGCGGTTGAGTCTGACTTGCAGCGACATGATTCCCTTACCGCAGGCGGCCAGCGGGCCAACGCACTCCTGCAACAGCTGTTCAATAACAGCGACCAGATCATCGATTGTCGTGTCGCGAAGCAGGAGCGGAAAATCGAAGCTCCGCGTTGCCATCGGTAGCCCGCCAGAGCAGGTGACCACCAGCGGCTCGGCCCGCGCACCGGTAAACTGTGCGAGCCGCTCCGAAAGCTGCGGGCCAAACCGTGAGGCCAGACTCTTGCGGGGTAGGCGGGCAATGCCGCCGATGGTCTCGATCCCCACATCCCGCAACTGCGCCGCCACGGCGGCATCGAGCCGCAGGGCCGTGGCCGGCAGCATAGCCAGCGTAGTCTGCTGCTCTCCTGCTGGTACAATCGCCCACCGCCGGTGCCCATACCTGCGGGCCGCATCGGCATGCAACGCATCGGTGTGGTGGGCGGCAGCCCAGGCAGCAGCAGGGGTATCGGCAATCGCTACCCGGGCATGGATGCCCCGCGCGGCGAGCGTCCAGGCGACCGTGCGAACAAGCGTGGCCTCACCGCCAAAGAACCCGGCCGTGCCCGTGACATCCACCTGCAGGCATTCGGGCCCGCGGCCGCGATCCGGCCCAGCAGTCCCGGTCAGCCCAGACGTCAGCCCAGACGTCAGCCCAGACGCCAGCCCAGACGCCAGCCCAGACGCCAGCGGATCCTCGATCGCCACGATCGGCGCAAACCGTCGACAATAGCGGGCCAGATCCTCAAGTGCCAGCCGATCAGCCACCGGATCGTCATGATCGATCTCGGCGATATGGCAGGCTCGCGAGCCATGCGCAAGCGCCAACACTGCCATGCCCTCGGCCAGCGACATCCCTGCCGGGATTCGCACTCGCGCCGGCCCTCTCGCCACCACGGCCCCTCCAGGCAGTGGCTGGGCACTCCGCGGCGGCGCTGCCCAGGCCCAGGCCACCACCGTCATGACACCGCGTCGCTCCCGCCGGCAGACAAAGACAGGCCGCTTCCGCAGCTCAGGCCGCTCAAGCAGTCGCCGTTGCACGGGCCAGCGCGGCAGCCAGATCGTCATGATGCGCGACATGCCGCATCCTCCGTTCGAAAAGGCAGTGCCGTCAGACACTGCGGTGCTGCGGCATGCAAGACAGACGCGCGGTGACAGCGCGTGGCCTCCCGGCCGTTCGCCAGATCCAGGCAGACTTCTGTCGACCGTTCCTCAAGCATCGCGCCGGCCGACCATGCTCCATTCGCAGGCTCAGTCCAGGGCCCACTCACGAGCGAAAGCCGCAGCCGCCGAACGGTCAGATCAGCGGCGGTCTTATCGGTTGCCAGTGATGAGACCGCCAGCCTCGCGTCGGCCCAGGTTGGTTCGCGACGTACCGCCGCCGGCGCTTGCGACTGCCCTCTATCCTCCGCCTGCGGTCGGCTCGCCAGCCCACGGACCAATAGCCCGACTGCGCCGCTGGCCCGCGCGGCCAGCTGCCAGCGCCGCATGGCCGTGGCATGCACCCGGCCTGGCCAGGCCAGCACAGCCGCCACGCCGGGGCACCGCAACGCCTGATCGATCGCCCAGAGTTCGTCGTCGTCGCGGGACGGACGGGCCACCACGAGCTGCGGCCGGCCACCACTCTTTCCCATACCGTCCGCGAACGCATCGAGCCAGGGCAGCACGGCAGGCGGATAAAACCGCGGCCCGCGATCGACAACCACAATGGTCGAAGCCGCCTGAACTACGGCTGGCTGGACTACGGCTGGCCCTAACTGACGAACTGCCCGCGGATCGGCCAGCCGGCAGGCCACCGCACAGGCAATCGTGAGTGCCCCGCCCGCAGCATCAGCACTGGCCAGCCATTCAACAAGGCCGCCGCGTCGCATGCCACCAGCCGGTAGTAGGCGGTCGATTGCTGAAAACCCACTGGAAACCACCTCTTCCCTTGGCCATTCGTTCAGCCGCCACCCGGCCGCCACCACGGCGTGCAAACCAGCCCTGCCATCCAGAACGTGCGTTACCACAACCGTCACCTCTGAAGCCATCGACTCTAGGATGATGTATACGTTCGTATAGTATACGCCTGTCCCGGATTTGTCAACCAGCTGCCAATCAACGCGTGGCGAGCAGTGGGCTGCAATGCTAGAGCGGGCAAGAACGCGGATCAGACAAGCTCAAAACTTATCCCACACAGGGAATCCGGAGAGCCGGGATCGGCTGAAGCTCGACGAGCGTCGGAATTTCGCCCTCTCAAGGCTTGAACTACCGAGAGACCCTCGTGGCGAAAGTCCTCGCGAAGGAGACTTCTGCCGGCCCGGCGGTGCAGTGCCACAGTTGGTCGCAAAACGGATTGGACACGTTGGAAAACGTATCCCACGGGGCGGAGG
>JBAXUW010000066.1:0-14354 GCA_037129495.1 Planctomycetota bacterium
GAAAGACGGAGCCGGGATCGGCGCTGCAGTGCCATAGCGGGCAGCAACACGGATTGGAAAGCTTTAAAAACTTATCCCACGGGGGGAGAGAACGTTATGCCATCAGCGGGCGGCGTTTGATCTCCAGGAGCACGCTCTCGTTGTCGCTGCCGCGGATCGGCCAGGCAGCAATCCGGCGGATGGTCACCTTTTTGACGAAGCCATTGTGCCGGGCCTCGCCTTTTTCTTCTTCCCACCGTGGCCCCTTCACTACGAGCATCCTCCCGTACGAGTCGCAGAGCGGCTCAAACCAGCCAAGCAGTTTCATCAGCGGTGCCACCGCCCGCACGACGAGCACATCAAAACGGGCCGACGGGCCGGCAGACGCAAGGGCTCCCCCCGGCGCGGCCACCAGCAGTTGCGCGGCCCCCTCATGCACGGGCACGGGCAGGCCGACCTCCGCGACGATCTCCCGTACGGCCCGGGCCCGCTTCCCCACGCTGTCGCACAGCTCCACCCGCAGGTCGGACCGCAGAATCGCCAAGAGCACCCCGGGCACGCCCCCGCCGGTACCAACGTCGAGCACATGCTCACCGGCCGCGAGGTGCCGAGCGATCGCCACAGCGTCGGCCACGTCGCGGGAGACAAACTTCTCCACATCGGTGTGACGCGTGAGGTTTAACCGTTCATTCCAAGACCAGAGGCTGGCCGCATAGGCGGCGAGCCTCGGCATGGCTTCGGGAGCCACAGACAGCCCCAGTCGCTTGCATTCGGCCGCGATCGCCTGAGGCAGATCCGTTCTTGCCAGTTCCTGCTGTGTCACTTGATGAACAGCATCTCGCGGTAGGTCGGCAGCGGCCAGAGATCATCGGGCAGGATCGACTCAATCTGATCGGCAGTCTCGCGGAGCGACAACATCGCCGGGACCACGTCGTCATGGAAGTGCTGTACCTCCGCCCGCAGATCGGCCGCGCCGTGGTGTGCCAGAGCCTTCTCGAGCAACTCAATCCGGCCCTCAAATTCACCGACGAGCTTCGTGAGTTTGTCGAGCGTGCCCATATGGACCGTCTGGCCGAGGCTCTTGAGCTTCGATGCCGTGTCGACCAACTCCCCCTGATAGCGGTAGCCGGCTGGCAGGATCATCGTCTTGGCGATCTGCACCGCCGAATTCGCCTCGGCGTTGATGTCCTTGCAGTAGCGCTCTAGATAGATGTCATAGCGGCTCCGCATCTCCCGTTCCGAGAGCACGCCATACTTCGCGAACATCGCGATATTCTTCGGGGTGACGAGCACGTCGAGGGACTCGGGCGTCGCCTTCAGGTTGGGGAGGCCCCGCCGCTTCGCCTCCTCTTGCCACTCAGGCGCGTAGCCATTGCCGTTAAATATCACCGCCTTGTGTTCGGCGATGATCTTCTGAAGCAGTTTTTCGATGGCACCATTCAACTTCGAGACATCACCGCTGGTTTCCTTCTCAAGCTCGGTGGCGATGTAGTCGAGGCTCTCCGTCACGATCGTGTTTAAGGCCACGAGCGGGCCGGCAATCGACTGGCTGGAGCCCACCGCCCGAAACTCAAACTTGTTGCCAGTAAAAGCAAATGGGCTTGTGCGGTTACGATCACCGGCGTGCTTGGGGAGCGGCGGCAACGTGTCGACACCGACTGAGATCGTGCCGCTCAGTTTGCTGCTGGTGGCCTTCCCCTTCTCAATCTGCTCAAAGACGTCGGAGAGCTGATCGCCAAGGAAGATCGAGATGATTGCCGGAGGGGCCTCGTTGGCTCCAAGGCGGTGGTCGTTGCCGCTGGCGGCAACAACCGATCGCAGGAGGTCGCCATGGAGATGAACCGCCCGAATCACCGCGGCGCAGAAGACAAGAAACTGCATGTTGGCATGGGGCGTCTCGCCCGGCTCGAGCAGGTTGCCGAGTTTGCTGCAGCCGATCGACCAGTTGACGTGCTTGCCAGAGCCGTTGATGCCAGCAAAGGGCTTCTCGTGCAGCAGGCAGGCCATGCCATACTTCTCTGCCACCCGCGTCAGCGTCTGCATGATCATCTGCTGGTGGTCGGTGGCGATATTCGCATTTTCATAGAGCGGGGCGATCTCATACTGCGAGGGAGCCACTTCGTTATGACGGGTCTTCACCGGCACTCCGAGCTTGAAGAGTTCCCGCTCGCCTTCGAGCATGCAGGCCAGCACCCGCTCTGGAATAGCACCGAAGTACTGGTCTTCAAACTCCTGACCCTTGGGCGGCTTGGCACCAAAGAGTGTCCGGCCGGTGACGACCAGGTCGGGCCGAGCGAAGAAGAAATTCCGATCAATGAGGAAATATTCCTGCTCAGGGCCAGCCGACGCCGTGACCTGGCCGACGTCTTTGTGGCCCATCAGCGCGAGCACCCGGCGGGCCTGCTTGTCGACCGCCTGCATCGACCGCAGCAGCGGTGTTTTCTTGTCGAGTGCCTCGCCCGTCCACGAGCAGAAGGCGGTCGGGATGCAGAGCGTCGTGCCGTTGGGGTTGTCGAGGATGTAGGCCGGGCTCGTCGGATCCCAGGCGGTATAGCCGCGGGCCTCAAACGTGGCACGGAGTCCGCCCGACGGAAAGCTCGACGCGTCGGGCTCACCCTGGATCAGTTCCTTGCCGGAAAACTCGGCGACTGCATGGCCGTCGCCGGTCGGCGTCAGGAAGCTGTCGTGCTTCTCGGCCGTGATGCCAGTGAGCGGATAGAAGACGTGGGCATAGTGCGTGGCCCCCTTCTCAATCGCCCAGTCCTTCATCGCCAGTGCCACGGCATCGGCGATGCTCGGATCAACTGGCTTTCCCTGCTTGATCGTGGCCTGAAGAGTCTTGTAGACGCTCTTCGGCAGCCGATCCTTCATCGCGGAATCACCGAAGACATTGGCTCCGAAGATCTCGCTTGTAGGTGTTTCGCGAAAGTTCCAGACATGCCCGGTCGGCTTATAACTGTTGATGGCCGAAATGGCATTGGCACGGGCACTGGTCATGGCAGGATCCTTCTTCTTTGGGAGAAAGCGCAAAGGGCGCCCGGATGGGTGATCATCGAGAAGGGCAAGCGGTCCGCAGCCAGAAGAAGAATTCAGCGGCCCACATCCTTCACGAAAACGCCGCCAGAATAACGCCGCCGCTGGGTCAGTTCAAGTAGCCCGCTTCAGTCGAGTAGGGAAGCGGCTAACGCGCGGCAGTCGTACGACTCACGGGCTTTGTCACGGGACGGGTAGCCACCGACCGCCGCGCCACTTCCAGCCCCGCTTCAAGACAGGGATCACCGGCCTGGGCAACGAAGACGCCGGCAGCAGGACGGGCCACCGACTGCACCTGCAGATCGGGCTCTACCCCCACGCGGCTGTAGGGGAGTCCCTTTGGCGAGAAGAATTTAGCGGTTGTCAGTCGCATGCCAATGCCCCCCAACTCCAGCGGGAAAATGCCCTGGATCGAACCCTTTCCATAGCTGCGAGACCCCACCAGCGTGGCGCGGGCGTGGTCTCGCATGGCGCCGGCAAAGATCTCGCTCGAACTGGCCGAGTCGCCGTCGATGAGCACCACCAGTGGCATCCGCCAGGTGCCCGGGCGGCTGGCGGAGTAGTTGAAATCCTCGTCTGGGCTGCGGCCGCGGGTGGCCACGACCAGACCCCGCTCCAGGAACAGGTCAGACACATCCACCGCCGACGACAACAGTCCGCCCGGATTGCCCCGGAGGTCGACGACAAGCGATCGCATCCCCGTCACGTCGAGCCGGCGAAGAGCGGCCTCAAGGTCGGCGGCAGTGGTCTTCTGGAAGGAGGAGATTTTGAGGTAGCCGATACCCAGCGCCTGATCGAGCATCCGCACGTTTTCTATGCTTGGCACATCGACATGCTCGCGCCGGACTGTCACGGCACGGGCCGGTGACGGCCCCCGCACGATGGCCAGCGTCACGACCGAGCCCTCGGGACCCTGAAGGAGTTGGGCGGCTTCGTCCACGTTCATGCCGCCGATCGAACGCCCGCCCACCCCCACCAGATGGTCGCCGGCGCGGATGCCGGAGCGTTCGGCCGGGCTGGCCGGAATCACGTGCACCACCAGCAGGCCGTCGTCAGCACTTTTCAGTTCGACGCCCAACCCGACGAAGTTGCCTTCAATCTGGGCATAGAGGTCATCGAGTTGCCCGTTGGTCAGGAATGCAGAATATTCGTCGAGGCCACCGACGGCGGCGGCGGTCAACTCCATGAGCGTGACAGTCGGGGGAATGCCGAGCGTTGTATGGCCGGCACGGGCCACCCATGCGGCCAGCGTCTCTGCCTCGACCTGCGAACGGATGCTGCGGCCGGCGATGATCCGCGTCACCTGATCGCGGTAGGCCGCCCGTCGTTCGGCGGTGGCCTGCGGGGCATAGAGCGCCGTAAATGCCGGGTCGTCGATCGCGACATCCATCGTCCGGCAGCCCCGCAAAACGAGCCTTGAAAACTGCGGTGCATCGACATGGTGGGAGGCGATCCGGGCCAGCACCTCGGCGTAGAGCCGACGGGCGTCGGTCTCTGCCAGTTTGCCGAGCGCTGTGCGAAACGCCTGCTCGCAGTGGCGGCGGGTGAGATCGCAATGAATCTTGGCCAGGTCGTACCGCTGCTGAACGTCTGTGGGGAGACTGCCTTTCCGAGCGGCCGTCTCGCACAAAGCCACTACGTCAGACCACCGCTGCTCCCGCTCAAGCAGCGCCGACCGGACGCCGATTTCGCCCTGGCCCGGCTGGAGTTGTGGGGCGACCGGCGGGATGTGCGGGACAACTTGGGCGGCATCTTCGGCAGCCACGCCGCGGGGGGACGCACCCCAGACCGCGAGCAACAGACCGACCGCCACAAGTGCCCGCACCAGCCGCGCTGGCAGAAAGAAATGCGACCCAGCCGGGCAGGCCCGGACAAAGCCACTCGTCGATGGGGGGACGACGCTCACTGACAGCAATCCATTCGCAAGGCCGCAACCGGTGGCGGCAGGCAGGCGGTCTCTCCGATCACCGCCTGCGATTATGGATCATGTTCTGGTGCCGGTCAAAAAATCCCGAGCCGTAGTCGGTTGTGATTTTGCCAGAGTGGCAAAGCGGCCGTGCGTGAGTGGTTCTGGCGGTGAACGCCAATTCCGACGACACCCCTGGCGACACCTTGGTAGACTAGGTTTTCTCTCGAAGGCCGCAGGATTCCCATGACCCGCATCTCCGGCCCCGCCGGTAGAGTCAACGCCGCCGCCGCGCCGCTGGAACAACCTGCTGGTCCAGAGGCAGCGGCCGTTGATCCGCAGCCGACTCTCGTGCTGCTCGAACGCGTGCGGCAGGGTGACCAGACGGCAATCAACGGCCTGCTCGAGCGACACAGAACCACTATCCGTCGCATGATTGACCAGCGGATGGATCGGGTGGTGAAGCGGCGGGTGGATGCCAGTGACATCGTGCAGGACGTGATGCTCGAGGCCAATCGACGGCTCGGCAACTATCTGGCCAATCCGACGATGCCCTTCCAGCTCTGGCTACGCCACATGGCCCGGGATCGGCTCATCGATGCCCACCGCCGGCATCGGGTCGCCGGAAACCGCAGCCTCGACCGCGAGGTGCCGCTGACTATCCCCGCAGGGCAAGATCACTCCCAGGCGGATCTTCTGGGGCAAATTGCCGATCGCGAGCTCACTCCCGCGGCGGCCGCAACCTGGCACGAGCTCGAGCGTCGGTTTGCCGCCGCCGTTGAGCAGCTCGACGAGGACGATCGGAAGATTGTGTTGCTGCGGCACTTTGAACATCTCTCCACGACGGAGGCGGCCGCCGCCCTCGGGCTCTCAAAGCCCGCCGCCGGCATGCGGTATCTGCGGGCCATGCGGCGGCTACGGGTGCTCCTCGACGGTGGCTTCGACTCGCTTTCCATGGAGCCCCCGCCGAAAAACCCCGGACATCCCTGACCACGACCAGTTCGCCGGTGCCGCCTCCCAATTTCGCCCAGCGGTCTACCATTTCCCGGAGGCCCCATATGACCCCCAGCACGCTGTATCGCACCCGCGCCGTTGACGTAGCTCTTTCGCTCGACGACGAGGAACTGCTCGCAGGGCTCGTTGACGAACTCTCCGAGCAACGGGGGCCAGCTTCTCAAGCAACGCTTGAACGGCTGGCGACCGCTCATCCCACGCTTGCCGGCCAGCTCCGCGAACTGTTTGCGGCAATGCTGGTGACCGACGCCGTCGCCGAGCAGTCGATGATCTTTCAGCCCGTCGGATCGGCCAGCGATGCGACCACCGGCTACGGGGATTTGACGCTGGATCAGGGCGCAGGAAAATCGCTACCGTCCTCCGGATCGCAGCCGTTGTTCCTCTCCGGCCTGCTGCCGGGCACCACACCACTACCGGTGGTATTTGGCGACTATGAACTCTTGGAGGAGATCGGTCGCGGCGGCATGGGGGTCGTCTACCGGGCCCTGCAGCGGAGCCTCGGCAGGACCGTGGCACTCAAGATGCTCCTCCGACGGGATCTGGCCACGCCCGCCGATCTGGCCCGCTTTCGTAGCGAGGCGGAGGCGGCGGCGCAGCTGGATCATCCGGGGATCGTCTCAATCTTTGAGGTCGGTGAATGCGACGGCCATCCTTTCTACAGCATGCAGTTGGTCGAGGGCACGACGCTGGCAAAGCGGCTTCGCCAGGGCCCGTTGCCGGCCCGGGAAGCCGCGGCGCTACTGGCGAAGGTGGCTGCGGCTGTCCATGTGGCCCATACCCGCGGCGTGTTACACCGCGACCTCAAGCCGTCGAACATCCTGATCGATGCGGGGGGCGAGCCCCACGTCTCCGACTTCGGACTGGCCAAGCGACTGGAGGCGGAAGAGTCGGTGACCCACACCGGCGCGATTCTTGGCACCCCCTGCTACATGTCTCCCGAGCAGGCGGCCGGCAGCCGGGGCGACGTTGGCCCCACGAGCGACGTCTGGAGCCTGGGCGCGATCCTCTATCAGATCCTCACCGGCCAGCCACCGTTTCAGGCATCAAGCCCGATGGACACGCTCCTGATGGTGCTGGAATCAGATCCCCCGGTGCCGCGGTCGATCAACCGCTTGGTCGATCGCGACCTCGAGATGATTTCACTGAAGTCGCTGCAAAAGCCCCAGGAACTCCGCTACGCGACGGCCGCCAACCTGGAAGCCGACCTCCGGGCGTATCTGGCCGGCGAACCCGTGGCCGCCCGACACGGCGGGTTGTCCGATATCGTCGCCCGTCTGTTCCGGGAAACCCACCATGCCGTGGTGCTGGAAAACTGGGGCCTGCTCTGGATGTGGCATTCAGTTGTGGTCCTTGCCCTCTGCGTGACAACCGACGTGCTCGTCTGGGAAGGCGTGACGACCCGCTGGCCATATTTTGTGCTCTGGGCCGGAGGGCTCGCGCTGTGGGTGCCGATCTTCTGGGCGCTGCGGCATCGCACCGGGCCGGTGACGGCGGTCGAACGCCAGATCGCGCACATCTGGGGCGGCAGCGTGATCGCCAGTGTGATGCTCTTCTGGGTCGAGGATCTCCTCGGCCTGCCGGTGCTCAAACTCTCGCCGGTGCTCGGCCTGCTCGCTGGGCTCGTGTTCTTCGCCAAGGCCGGGATCCTCTCGGGTGCTTTCTATATTCAGGCCTTCGTCCTCTTCGCGACGGCGCTGGTGATGTGCGTGGCGGGTAATTTCGCGCACATTATCTTCGGCGTTGTCAGCGCTGCCTGCTTCTTTTTCCCCGGACTGAAATACTTCCGCCAACGCGGCCGGGCGTGAGCGAGCGGCACGTCGGAAAACCTGCCGCCACAAGAGACGGCTACCCCACGAAGAATGTCGCTAGCCAGTAGAGGGTGCCGGAGAGCAGCATTGCCACCGGGAGCGTCAGGATCCAGGCCAGGGCGATCTCGCGGACGGTTTCCGCCTGGATGCCCGACTTGTTGGCCCACATCGTGCCCGCGACACCGCTGGAGAGGACGTGCGTGGTGCTCACCGGCATACCCAGCAGATCGGCCAGGCCGATCGTCGTAGCGGCGACCAACTCGGCCGCGCCCCCCTGGGCATAGGTGAGGTGCGACTTACCGATCTTTTCCCCCACGGTGATCACGATCCGTTCCCAGCCAAACATCGTGCCGATGCCAAGGCACACCGCCACACCCATCACCACCCACAGCGGCACGTATTCCACCGGCTTGGCCAGCTTTCCGGCAAGGCCCTTGAGCACTTTGCGGCGGTCTTCGGTGAGCTTGTCGCCAAACTGCTTGAGGAGCGTACGAATCGAAGCTCCGAGTTCGACGAGGTTGGTTCGTAGCTTCCACCGCTCATCAGGATTGAGCGCGCTCAAGTCTTTGCGACCCTCGAGAGCGGCGACCACTTCGCGAGCCAGCGGCAGCGGATCGAGCGTCGCCAGCACGACATCGCTGTGCGGGTAGGGGGCCAGCTCGTCGACCAGCGACGACTCGAGCACCTCAGCGGCCGAGACTCCTTCACTCCGCGTGATCCGCTCGACCCGTGAGGTTGCCAGATGCTCGTCTTTGAGCGCGTTCATCATGGCAGCTATCTGCGGCTCCGATAGCTCCGTCTCGAGTTGCCGCGCCGCATCAATGGTGGCGATTACGTCCTGCTCAGAGGAGCCCATGTTGAGGGCGTAGGCCGCTGGCACGATTCCAATCAAGACGAGCATGATCAGACCCATCCCCTTCTGGCCGTCGTTGGAGCCGTGGGCGAAGCTGACGCCGGTGCAGGTGCCGATGAGCAGGGCCCGGATCCACCCCGGCGGCGGCCGGTCGCCGTGCGGCGGTTCATAGAGCTCCTTGGCGGGGATCAGTTTCTTGGCCAGCAGGAGCGTCAGGGCCGCCAGACCAAAACCGATCGCCGGCGAAATCAAGAGCGCAATGCCGACCTCCGTCGCCTTGTGCCAGTTGATACCCTTGAAGATCGTGCCGTGCTCCATGAGGGCGTTCATCATTCCCACGCCCATGATCGATCCGATCAGGGAGTGGGAGCTTGAAGCCGGTAGCCCGCGATACCAGGTGGCGAAGTTCCAAATGATTGCAGCACCCAGGAGCGACAGCACCATTGCCAGTCCGCGGCCGGTCTTGATGTTGACCAGGAGGTCTACCGGCAGCAGGTGAACGATGCTGAAGGCGACTCCAATGCCGCCGAAGAGCACGCCCAGAAAATTCCAGAGGCCCGACCAGACGACGGCGGCAGTCGGCTTCAGCGACTTTGTGTAGATGACCGTGGCGACGGCGTTCGCCGTGTCGTGAAAGCCGTTGATGACCTCAAATCCAAACGCAATCACCAACGCGATCAGCAGCAGGAAGAGTTGCCCCAGCCCCAGTGTTTGGAGAACTTCGATGACCTCCATGCTGGCCGCCTTTGGGAGAGATACTCGCAGCGTCGGCCGGCCGAAGGCCCGTCGACTGCCTGAAGCTACGTGACCCCCCACGCCGTTTCAAGGAGTTGCTGCGTGCGAATAGAATTCTCACAATGTGTGGAGACGATGACGATCGGAGGCTGACGATGTCTATCGTAGTCAGACAGGTCGCCGCGAACCGGCAGGCCGTCGACTGCGTAACCTTGAGACAGGGAGACTCTGTCAATGGCCGCTGGCGATCGATTGCGGGTGGAAAGACGGCTGGCCGGCTCGACCGTGGCCTACATGCACCACGGCATCGACGTGGGCGACGGCACGGTTGTGCATGCGCGGCCAGATGATTTTCATAATCCGCTGGCAGGCGGCAGGGTTGAACTGACCAGTTGGGCAGAGTTTGCCAACGGCGGCGCGGTGCTTGTCACCATCAACCCACCGGCCAGGTTTTCTGCCGACGAGACCGTCCAGCGGGCGCTCGCCCACGTTGGCCGACCCGGCTACTGCCCAGTGATCGACAACTGCGAGCACTTCGCCACCTGGTGCGCCACTGGCGAGCGGACCAGTCACCAAGTGGATATTGTGTTCGCACGGGTTGGTGCCGCAGCAGCACGGGTCGGCGCCGCTGTTTCAGCCCGACAGATTCTCTTGACATCCGCCGCCGGTGCCGCCGAACGGATCGCCGTGCGAACAGCGCTGAGCACCACCGTCCGCCTCGGCCTCAAGACGCTTGTCCCCGCAGCTATCGCCGGCGAGGCCGCGGCCCTGGCGGCCGAGTGGACGGCGCATCAGGCCGGCCGCTCGGCAGATGATAGCCGGCGGGCCGGGGAGAAAGCCGGGCTCGTGATGTCTGCCGCCGCCTGTGCGCTGGCCGGACTGCCGGCGGGTCCGGGCGGTGTGATCGCCGGGGCGCTGGCGGGGGCCGCTGTCTGGGTCGGCGGTGGACTGGCCACCGAGGCCGCTTCGGCCGTGATTCGCCGTCAGCCGTGGTCGTGATAATCGGTCAGCGAGCCTGGGTTCCACGACACCCGCAACGCGTTGAGCACGGCGAGGACGTCGATCGCCTCCTGAAAGAGCGCCCCGATGGCGGGCGATAAAAACCCCGCCGCTGCTAGGCCCATGCCAATCAGGCTGGCTGCCATGCCCCCCACGGCGCTCTGCAGGGCGATCGATCGCATCCTGCGGCCGATGTGGAGGAGTTCGTCGACGCGTTCAAGCGCGGTATCCATCACTACGGCGCCGGCGGCCTCGCTCGTCACATCGCTGGCTGTGCCCATCGCGATCCCCACCGTTGCCGCTGCCAACGCCGGTGCGTCGTTGATGCCGTCGCCCACATAGAGCGTGGGTGCCTCCGCCGTCGCCGCTTCGACCAGCTTCAGCTTGCCTTCGGGCTGGATGCCAGCATGCACCTCCGTGATCCCCACAATATCGGCGAGCCACCGCACCTCGCTCTCGCGGTCTCCCGAGATCAGCATCACGCGGGAGAGACCGTGGGCCGGCTTCAGATGGCTCACAAACGGCCGGCCGTCGGCCCGCGGTGAGTCGCGAAACCGGAGCAGGGCCTCGGTCTTGCCGTCGACCACGACCACGCACTCCAGTCCGCCGACAACAGGGGGCAGGCCAGTGGCCCCAGCAGCATCGACATTCGACAGCTTCTGGCGGCTGGTAATCACGACCTCGTGCACCGTATCCACGCCATGCCCGCTTGCGCCACTCAATTCTTTCACCTGCCCGAAGAGACCCAGGCCCGGCTTCTCAGCCAGCGCTTCCACCTCGAGCAGGCGGACCGACTGTTTGCTAGCGGCCTGCACAACGGCAGTCGCGAGCGGATGCTTTGAGTAGGTCTCGAGGCTGGCGGCCAGCGCCAGCACGTCGGTCTGCGACCGATCGCCGAGCAGCACGACGTCGGTCAGGCTCGGTTCGCCATAGGTGAGCGTGCCCGTCTTATCGAAGATGGCCGTTCGGCAGGTGTCGAGCCGTTCGAGAATCGCTGGGTCGCGGATCACGATGCCACGCTTCGCCGCCAGCGACACGGCGCCGATGATCGCCACCGGGATCGCGATCAACAGCGGGCAGGGGGTGGCCACGACGAGCACGGCCAGAAAGCGGGTAGGGCTGCCACTGAAAAACCAGGCGGCAGCAGCGATCGCCAAGGCCAGCGGCGTATAAAAAGCACCGAGCAGATCGGCCATCCGGCGGAGTTGTGGCCGCCGCTGCTCACTCGAGCGGAGCACGTCCATGATTTTGGCGTACCGGCTGTCGCCAGCGACCCGGTCAGTGCGGATCTCAAGCGCTGCCTCGCCGTTGATCGCCCCCGACAACACGGTCGATCCGGGGGCCTTCGCCATTCGGTAGGGCTCGCCGGTGAGGTAGCTCTCGTCCATCGCACCGCGGCCCGATACCACCGTCCCGTCCACCGGGCAGATCTCGTGCGGCAGCACCACGATGACGTCTCCGATCGCCACATCGGCGAGCATGATGTCGGACAGACCGGCGGCCGTCTTGCGGTGAGCCAGCGACGGCATGCGACGGGCCAGGGCGTTTAAAACATCACCAGCCCGGCTCACGGCCCGCGACTCAAGCGCCTCTCCGCCTGAGAGCATCAGCACCACGAGGACGCCCGCCAGATATTCACCGAGGACAACACTCGTGATGATCGAGACACCGGCCAGCAGGTCGGCGCCAAACGTGCCGGCTGCGAGCTTTGTCAGCAGATCCCAGACCAGCGGCAGGCCCCCCAGCACGAGCATCACCACCAGCGGGAGATCGGCCAGCGTGAGGCTGCGGCCGGGGAACCAGGAGCCCGGATCAAATGGCCCCAGCGGCACCGGCTCGCCTCCGCGGCCCGACCAGGTGATCCAGGCCCAGGCCGCCAGAGCCAGCAGCGCTCCGACCGCAATGAGTTCGTTGATCGGCAGCCCGCGGGCGGCGGACGGGGCTGTCTTCGACGTCATGGCTGTCATCCTGAAGCTCTGCAGCGGAATAGAAATCGCAACCCGGAATCTCAATGCGCGGATGTCAGCTGTGCATGCGGGCCACAAGATCCCCCTGGCCTATGATCGCGGCCTCCGCGGCCGCGAGCCAGTGGAGCCGCTCCCGCACGTTCTCCTCCCGTGCGAGATCGCAGGCCAAGCGGACATACGTGGCATGGTGCCGAGCCTCGGATTCAAAAAGGTCACCATAAAATTTCTGCAGTTCGAGATCAGCCAGATGGTCGCGAAGCATGGAAAACCGTTCGCAACTGCGGGCCTCGATGAGGCCCGCCACGAGCAGTCGATCGATCGCCCTCCCCGGCTCATCCTTGCTGACAAGCGTATGGAGACGTTGGCCGTAGCTTGAGGGAGAGAGCTTGCGGAAGCGGATGCCCCGCCGCTCCAAGAGATCGAGCACTCGCTGAAAATGCTCAAGCTCCTCGTTGACGATCTCTGTCATCGCCCGGGCCAGAGGCAGATGGTCGACATAGGAGAAGAGGAGGTTCATGGCCACGCCGGCAGCCTTCTTCTCGCAGTGCGCATGGTCAATGAGGATGTCGTCGAGATTCGTATCGACCTGGGCGAGCCAGCGGGCGTCGGAAGTGGATTGCAGGCTGAGCATGGGACGGCGGTTGGCATGACGGAGCGAAAGGGCGCATTATAGCTGGTGGGGCTCCTCTGCCCTTCGACCGTTGCAAACTTCCCTGCCCCCGCCGGAACCGCCACCATGATCGCCTTCGACCGCCCTGCCGACGCCTCGCGTGGCAAAAAACCTGACCACAACGTGCTGGGGCTGCCGCTGATCGCCTGCTCCAGCACGCCGCTGACCGGCTTCTTTCGCGACGGCTGCTGCCGTACCGGCCCGGACGATGTCGGCTCGCACACAGTCTGCGCCTTGATGACGAAGGATTTTCTGAAATTCACCGTCGCGGCGGGTAACGACCTCGTCACGCCGCATCCGGAGTGGGGCTTTGCCGGACTCGTCGAAGGGGATCGCTGGTGCCTCTGCGCGGCGCGGTGGCTGGAGGCAGCGCGGGAGGGCAGGGCACCGCCGGTGGTGCTGGAGGCGACGCATGAGAAGGCGCTGGAAATCGTTCCCTTCGAACTGCTCCAGAAGCATGCGGTCAAACTGACCTGACCGGACGGGCCGCATGAACGACCTGCTGCCACTGGTGACCGGCACCAACCTGCTGCCTGTGGCGATTGGTCTCGTCGCGCTGCTCTATGCCTCGGTAGGGCATGCCGGAGCGACCGGCTACATCGCTGTGATGTCGCTCTTAGGCCTGCCGCTGCTGTCGATCCGGCCGACGGCGCTGGTGCTCAACGTGATCGTAGCTTCGATCGCGACAGTGGAGTTTTTTCGCGCGGGTCATTTTCAATCCCGACTCTTCTGGCCGCTGGCGGTGGCGAGTGTGCCGTGTGCCTTTATCGGCGGCGCGATGTCGCTGCCTACCGCCGTGCTCGAAGCGGTGCTCGGTGGCGTGCTCCTGATATCGGCCATCCGGATTCTGCGCGCCGAAAAGTCGCGGCCCGATCTGACTCAGAGCGATCACGAACTACCCACGCGGCCGGCCACACTCACGCCGTCACTGCTGGCGGCGATCGGCGGTGGAATCGGCCTGCTGTCGGGGATGACTGGCGTCGGCGGCGGCGTCTTTCTCGCGCCGACTCTGCTCAGCTTGGCCGCAACGCCAGTCAAGACAGTCGCCGCCATTACCGCGCCCTTCATCCTCGTCAATTCACTGGCGGGCCTGGGCGGCGGTCTCTTCGCGGGCCGGCCATTCCCAGCGGCGGGGCTGCCGGTAATCGCGGCGGCGGTGCTCGGCGGTGGGATCGGCTCGCACTTGGGGGCCTTCCAATTACCGACGCGAACGATCCGGCTCCTGATGGCCGTGGTGCTTGTATTTGCAAGCGTGAAGCTCCTCGGTCGCCTGCTGGGCTTCTGAGAACCTATCCCACCAGGCGAGGCGAGAGCTTGCCGGTTCCCTGCCCCCGTGGCGGCAAGGCGACCACTTGCCGTTCCCCTCTATTCGCAGACTCAACCTGGTGTT
>JBAXUW010000067.1:0-14167 GCA_037129495.1 Planctomycetota bacterium
GATCCGGCTCTTTGCGGCGCGGAATACTCTCTTGCCCGGCTGGCTCTTGCGGCCGGCAGTGGTCACGGTGGTGCTGGCGGCAGCGGCCGGCGCAAACGCCTTCGCGGCGTCAACTTCCGCGGCGTCGCCAACTGCAGCCATGGGCTGGCCGGCAGTGGCAGCGGGCCTGGCTATCATGGCCCTATTCTTGGTGGAAATCGTCAGCTATCGGCCCCATTCAGCCGCGCTTGAGCGACTTTCCGCCGGCGTTTTCGTCGTGGCCTTTCTAGGACTGCCGCTGGCTTGCATTGTGAGCCTGCGGCTGCTCTGCCTAGAAAACCTTGGGCCAGAGCAGCGTGGTCTGGGTCATCGGGGCATGCTGCCTCTGCTGAGCCTCGTGGCGGTGGCGAAGGTGGGTGACATTGCGGCCTATCTGGGGGGCTCGCTGCTGGGAAGACATCGGATGTCGGCGATCCTCAGCCCCGGGAAGACCTGGGAGGGTGCGGCTGCGTCGCTGGCTGGCTCGTGCTTGGCGGCCTGGCTTGTACTGGAGCGGTTTGGTGCCGACAGGGCTGCTGGGCCCTGGGGCAGTTGGATTGTATTTGGACTGCTCGTGGGCATGGCTGCCATACTGGGTGACCTCGCCGAATCGCTCGTGAAGCGGGAGTGCGGAGCGAAAGATTCCGGTCGGTCGCTCGGTGGCATGGGCGGGTTTCTCGATCTTGTCGATTCGCTCCTCTTTGCTGCCCCGGTGGCCTGGCTTTTGTGGGTGCTCGGCCGAGCTTGAAAATGCGGCTGAAATCTCGGAGAAAAAGCAGTTTTGGGCTGAGACGCCCGCGGAGATGTATACTCTCACACGGCCCCCCAGTGGTATTGACCCGTTCCCCCTACAGACCGCTGGCGTGACACACGCCACGGGCTTCGATGCCCCGCACATCCATCGCGGTTGTCGATTCGAAGAGACTCGTTGCCATCTTCGGGCCGAGAGACCAGCACCTTCGCCGGATTCGATCGGCTCTGGGGGTGGGCGTATCGGCTCGCGATGACTCGATCCAGATCGAGGGGGAGGAGCCAGCGGTCCTGCGGGCCGCTGAAATCTTCGAGCAACTCGACCGGATCGCCCGTGAACA
Source organism: Planctomycetota bacterium (assembly GCA_037129495.1). GTDB lineage: Bacteria > Planctomycetota > Planctomycetia > Pirellulales > UBA1268 > CAMCQY01. The sequence goes on from JBAXUW010000067.1 coordinate 1,110, forward strand.
CGGGTCTGTTGATGTCGCCGATGTCACGCAATTGCTGTCGGCGGCGACGGGAGCCGCGCTCGTGGTGCCACGCGATCCGATTGAAGTCCTGCGACCCGATCGGCAGGTACAGCCTCGGTCGGCCGGTCAAGCCGCTTATATCAAGACGATCCGCGACCACGATGTTGTCGTCTGCAGCGGTCCGGCCGGGAGCGGCAAGACGTTTCTCGCCGTCGCGATGGCGGTCTCGTTTCTGCGTTCGGAACAGGTCAGTAAGATCGTGTTGGCGAGGCCGGCGGTTGAGGCGGGAGAGAGCCTCGGCTATCTGCCGGGCGACCTGCAGGCCAAGATCGACCCCTATTTGCGGCCGTTGCTCGACGCCCTTCGCGAGATGATGGATTACGAACTCCTCAAGCGGCTCACGGCGCAGGATGTTGTGGAGATGATTCCTCTGGCGTACATGCGGGGCCGGACGCTGAACAACGCCTTCATCATCCTTGACGAGGCGCAAAACACGACCGTGGCGCAGATGAAGATGTTTCTCACTCGGCTTGGGGTCGGCTCAAGGATGGTGATTTCGGGCGACACGACGCAGATCGACCTGCCGCCAAACCGGCGGAGCGGTCTGATCGATGCCATGGAACGTCTGGAACGCGTGCGGGGATGCGGGCGGGTGCAGCTCGGAGGAATCGATATTGTCCGCCATCCGCTCGTGCAGCGGATCGTGGAGGCCTACGACGACTAAACCCCAATGAACATCGGGCCTTCCTCCTACCGTCGTCGTCTCAAGCGTGGCTCCTTGCTCGAGGTACCGCCTGGCTTCTGGGGCACTCTCCTTGAAAAGGCGTCGAGTTCAGAGGTTCTGCTACGGCTCGCCCTCTGCCTTGGCGCCAGCCTGCTGCTGCTGCTCGTCATGCACGGCTGGTCGGAACCGTTTCCGTTTCGAGCGGGGATGGTGCCGCCGCGTGGAATTGTGGCCCGCGTGCCTTTTGAGAAGCCCGACGGCGAACGGACTCGAACGTCGCAGGAACGAGCCGCCGCGCAGGTGCGGGTGGTCTACTCGCAGGATAAGGCCCCGATTGTGCGGCTCCGCGACGGCCTGAAAAACCGCTTGGCCCAGATCGCGGCCACTGATTCAATCACGGCCTCGTCGCGGGCGGCTTGGCTGGAGTTTGCCCCGGAGGCAGCGCCGATCATCGACAAGCTGACGGCGCCTGAGAAACCGTCTGGCCGCGATCTGCCTGTGGCGCCTGAACCGCCTGAATCGGCGGCTCAGACCGAGGCCGTTGCCGAGGCGGGCAAAATCGCGGCGGATCAGCAGCCTGCCGCAGAGACCGATCCGGCAGCTCAAAGCTCTGCCGCCGCCGAACCGGCAGACGAGCAAGGAGACAAGCCGGACAAGCAAGCCGAAAAAGGAGCCGAGCAGCCCGACAAACTTGTCATGGAGGCGCAGCAGGCATTCCAGCGATTCCGGGCGCGGATCGATACGAAAGACCGCCTCCTCGAGTGTGAGAAGTCGATCGACCGCAGCTTCTCAGAACTCGAGAACATGGGCGTGCTTGAAAAGATTCAGCACGGCATCGACGAGGGCAGCCAGACCGATATCGACGTCCATCCCCTCGGCAACGCCACCGAGGTCGCGCGGGCCCAAGTCGCCGACGTGCTGCAGGGCGAGGCGAAGGTTCATCTGCGAACGAGGCTTGACGAGGAACTCGGCGAGGGTCCACTGGCCAGCCGTGTCTATGCGTGGATTGAGCAGCGGCTGTCGGGCACGCTAGAAATCGACCGCGAGGCGACCCTCAAAGCGAAGAAGGAGGCAGTGGAGAAGACACCGCAGCAGTTCGTCCGCTATGCGGCCGGTGATCTGTTGGCAGATGCGGGCGCACCGCTCGACTCCGGAAATGTTCAACTCCTCGAACGCGAACATCGGGAATACGTCCGCCAGCAAGACGCCCGGCAGCGGATCGGCCGCGCTCTGTCGCTCTTCGGTCTGTTCGCGGCGATGTTTGCGTTGTCGGGATTTTATATCCACCTCCATCACCGTGAACTTCTCGATGATCTCGGGCACGTGGCGATATTAGTGGGGCTCTCGGCGCTCACCATCATGCTCTGCCTCTTTTCGGCCAACGAGGCGTGGCGGACAGAAATCGTGCCGCTGCTCGTCTTCGCTATGACGGTGGCGATCGCCTACGACGAAGATTTGGCGCTGTTGCTTGCGGCACAGGTGGCACTCGTGGTGGTGGTCGGGCTCGGCCGCGGACTCGCTGATTACGTCACGCTCTCCGCGGCGGCGGCAGCGATGGTTTTCTGGATGGGCCGGATCCGTAGCCGCAGCAAACTGATCTACGTCGGGCTCTGGGCAGGTGTGGTCGTGACCGCCACGCAGATCGGGGCCAATCTTCTCGAGGAGCGACCGCTGGACGCGCAATTGCTCTACGAGGCAGGCCGGACTGGTGTCTGGACGCTGCTGGCCGGCTTTCTGATGACGGGCCTGCTCCCCTTTATCGAGCGGTCATTCGGCGTCCTCACCGACCTCAGTCTGCTGGAGGTCGGCGACGTCGCCCATCCGCTGCTGCAGGAGCTCGTCCGTCGAGCCCCCGGAACCTACAACCACTCCATCAACGTGGCGAGCATTGGTGAGGCCGCGGCCGAGGCGATCGGCGCCCGCGGTCTCCTGGTGCGGGTAGGGGCGTATTTCCACGACGTCGGCAAGATGCTCAAACCCGCCTACTTCATCGAGAATCAGGGGCAGGAGAATCGCCATGAGTCGCTTGTGCCGGCGATGAGCACGCTGATCATCATCGCCCACGTGAAGGAAGGTGTAGAGCTCGCCCGTCAATACAATTTGCCGCAGCCGATCGTCGACATGATCGCCGAACACCACGGCACGACGCTCGTAGAGTATTTCTACCGGCGGGCAGAGGAGCTCGCGCAGGCCGATCCCAACGGTACCGAGATTGACGAGCAAAACTTCCGCTACCCGTGCCCCAAGCCCAGCTCACGAGAGTCGGCCGTGTTGATGCTCTCCGACGCGGTCGAGAGCGCCAGCCGCGCTCTCACCGAGCCAACGCCCGCGCGGATCGCCAGCCTTGTGCACGACCTCGCCATGAAGCGGCTGCTCGACGGTCAGTTCGATGAGTGCGGACTGACGCTCGAAGAGCTGGAATTGATCGAGCGGAGCCTGGTGAAGAGCCTGACGGCCGTCTATCACGGCCGCGTCAAATACCCCAACCAGAGGATGGCCTAGTGGCTGTCCGAAAACAGCGAATAGCCGTCGACGTGAGCGACCGCCAGCGGGTGCTTCGCGTCTCGCCCCGCGGCCTCGAGCGACTGGTTCGCAGGGCACTGGCCGCCGAGGGTGTGGAACGGGCTGAAATCAGCATCCTGCTGGCAGATGATCGGCGGATCGCGGCAGTGCACCGCCGCTGGTTGGGTGTGCCGGGGCCCACTGACGTGATCACATTTGACCTCTCAACAGGGAATGCCACCCTCCCGCCGCTAGGCATGCTCGCGGGCGACATCGTGGTGAGCACCGAGACCGCCCGCCGAATGGCCCGCGCAGTCGGCTCGACGCCGCGGCGGGAACTCTCCTACTACATCGTCCACGGCCTCCTCCATCTCACCGGTTATGACGACCACACGCCAGCCGATCGTCGCGCCATGCGGGCCCGCGAGCGGACGGTCATGAAGGCCTGCGGGCTGCCACCGCCGCCGCGGACCCGGGCCGCAGGAGCCAGTCTCTGAATACCTCCGCATCACTTGGACTCGAATCAGCAGTCCTGCTGCTCCTCGTGGCGAGCGTCGCGGCCGTGCAGGCGCGGAGCGTCCGCGGCGCCGAGCGACACCACATTCAGAACCTCTGCCAGCGCCGTGGCAGACCGGCCTACTACGACCAGATCATTGCCGGCAGTGAGACGATCGCGTTCATCGCTGCGTCGGTCGTGGTGATCGCGTCGGTCGTTGCCACCTTGCTGGCCGCCCGCGGTCTCCTCGCCGTCTCCGGGGGCGTGCTCGCGCTGGAGGTTTCCGCCGTGGCGACTTGGATCGCGATCGTCTGGCTGGTGCTCGTTGTGGTGCCGATGCTCGTGACAAAATTTGCGGGGCCTTGGATCGTGGTCATGACCTGGGGGCTCTGGCGTCCCGTGGTCGGCGTGCTCGGTCCGGTCGTGGGCGTGCTGGGAAGTGCGGCCTCGGCGCTGGGCCGCGCGGTGGCGGGCCGGGCGGGCGGCGCCGCGGCGACTGACCGGCCTCAGGACGAACTGCGGCAGGTCGTCGACCTTGCGCATCGCGAGGGCCGTATCGAAGGTGCGGCCCGCGACATGATTCGGGGTGTGATTGCGCTCGAACAGGTGCGGGTGGCACAGATCATGACGCCCCGCACGAAGATGATCACGATCCCGCTGGCCACCGACTGGGACGCGGCCGTTCGGATGGCTACCGAAAGCGCCCACACCCGGCTCCCGGTCTGGGATCGCTCCCCGGACGACGTCATCGGCATCCTGCATACGCGGGAAGTGTTGAATCGACTCGCGGAGGGCCTCACGCCGCGGACCGCGACCACCACCCCTGACGTGCGTGGTATCCGTCCGCTGTTACGGCCCCCATGGTTTGTTCCGGAATCGATGAGTGTGCAGACGCTGCTCCTCGAATTTCAGCGCGGCAAGACGCACATGGCAATCGTGACGGATGAGTTTGGAGGCGTGGCGGGGCTCGTGACGATCGAGGACGCGCTGGAAGAGATCGTGGGCGAGATCGCCGACGAGCATGACGAGGCGTTTTCAGATGGCATCCGGACGGTCTCGCCCGACGTCTGCGAGGTGCTGGCCCATGTCCCCGTGGCGCGGCTCAACGCACAGCTGCACACCACGCTCCCGGAGGAGGCCGGCTACGAGACGATCGGCGGCTTCGTCTTCCATCAGTGCGGCCGTATTCCTGAGGTGGGCGAGAAGATCGAGGCCCAGGGAGTGGCCTTGGAGGTGCTGGCCGCCACCCGCCGGCGGATCGATCTGATCCGTATCGAGCGACTCAGGGATGACCGGCCCGGGAGCACCGGTAACGATGGCGGCTGAGAAGGCACGGGCGATCGTCATCCGAACGTTCCCCTTTGGCGATACCAGCAGTGTTGTCACGCTCTTCACGCGAGAATTCGGCAAGCTGCGGGCTCTGGCGAAGGGGGCGTGGCGGCCAAAGAGCGGTTTTGACGCCGCCCTTGACCTGCTTTCGACCTGTCAGGTACTCGTCCTCTTGAAAAGTTCGGGCGGCCTCGACTTGCTCACCGAAGCCTGCCTGGAACACCGCTTTCGGGTTGGTCGGAGCGTGGCGGCGTTTCTCGGCGGCATGGATACTGCAGAACTCCTCGATACGCTGACCGCGGATGGCGATCCACAGCCGGAACTATTCGACCTAGCACACTCCACACTGCGAACACTCTCAGCCCCCGCACATGCCCATCACGAACATCCAGAATCTGATGCCAAGCATCTCTCCGATGGCAGGGTGCGGGCGTTGGTCACGCACACCGAATTGGCCATGCTCCGGTGTGCCGGCCATACGCCGGCGCTCATTCGGTGCGCGGAATGTCGCGGCGCTGTCTCAGAAGGTGTTCGAATCGCATTCGGCATGCTCGACGGCGGCCTCCTCTGCGACCGTTGCCGTCGCGGCAAACGGGCGGTCGTCTCCCTCTCGGCAGACGGCCTGGCAGCGCTGCGGCTCCTGGCTGGCTCGGCCGACGCGTGGCAGTCACTCGATCTGCCTCCTCAGATCGACGGGGAGGTGCGTGCCGTCATGAACACTCTCCTCTCACACACTCTCGGCAAACGCCCGCGGGTTGCCCCGCTGCTGCAACCGCGATCGCTCCCCCGACCAGCCCGGCCCTCACAGCGATAAGCTCCACCACCATGCCACTCGCCCGTCTCTCTCTGCGCATCAGATCCCTCGGCCGCACGGCCTGTGTAACGGCCGTCGTCTGCCTGCTCCTGCAGGCAGGATGTGCCACGATCAAGGCGCCGACCTGGCCTTGGGCAAAGACGGGCTCCGCCGACAAAAAACTTGCCGGTGAACTCGGTGAGGACGCCGATTCGGCTGTAATTTCGTCCGAGTTTAATCCGCGCGAGCAGGAATTAGGCTGGGACTACTTCAAGGGGGAGAACATCAAGAAACGCTGGAAAAAGGTGCTTGGCCGCGGCCCCAACGAGCCGGTGTCTCGCAAGGCACTGGCGGAGGCGGATGGCCTATTCCGCGATCGCAAATACGACGCAGCGATTACGAAATACAAGGTGGCGATCGACCGCTGGCCCGATTCCGTGATTGAGGAAGACGCCCTCTGGCAACTCGCCGAGTGTTGGTTCTTTACTGACCGCTACCCCAAGGCCGAAGACTGCTACGACGAACTGGTCAAGAAGTATGCCAACTCCCGGTATCTCGATCGCATCGCCCAGCGGCAGTTTGTGATCGCGCAGTATTGGATCGCACTGGACACCAAACATAACTACATGACGATCGTGCCGAATATCGCCGATCGGAGCCGGCCGCTCTTTGATACGCGGGGTCGGGCCATCAAGGCCTTCGATCACGTGCGGATCAACGACCCCCGGGGGCCGCTGGCCGATGACAGCATCATGGCCCAGGCCAACGCGCACTTCATGGATCGCCAGTGGCTCGACTCCGACTACTTCTACAGCCTTCTGCGGAGCGACTATCCCGAGAGCGACTTTCTGCTGGAGGCCCACTTGCTCGGCCTGCAGGCCAAGCTCCGGGCCTATCAGGGCCCCGGCTACGAAGGTGGCATCCTCAATGAGGCGGAGGTGCTGGCCGACCAGACGCTGGTGCAGTTCCCCGATCAACTCGTGAATGATGAGGCCGACCGCGTGGAGACCACGCGGGCAGCGATCGCGGCCCAGCAGGCGCAGCGGCACTGGAACCGTGCCGAATGGTACGCCAAGGGGAAGCACTATACTTCAGCCCGTATTTACTACGCCATGCTGGCCCGCGACTATCCAAAGACAATGCTCGCCCAGCAATCCCGCGACCGGCTCGACGCGATCACTGGGCTGGCAGACGTCTCCGACAATCCGCTCCCGATGCTGACGGCGTTCTTAAACCCCGACTCGCTCAAAGAAGCCGAACTCGACGCGATGGCCGAGGCCGATACGGCGATTGCTCGCGAGGATAATTCCGGTAGCGCTTCGCCCCTTCGCTGATCGGAAGAATGTCTATGACCGCGCATGTGGTCCGCTTCCGCCGGCTCGCCTGCACGACACTCGCCTGCGTCGCCATCCTTGGCGGCGGCTGCGCCGGCTATCGCTTCGGCAACAACACGCTCTACGCGCCGAATGTGCGAACGGTCTACGTGCCGATCATTCAGTCGGACAGCTTCCGCACGACGCCGGGCATCGACATCGGCGAGCGGCTCACGGAGGCGGTCTGCAAGGAGATTGAGAAGCGAACGCCTTTCAAGGTGGTCGGCGATCCGGCGGCCGATAGCGTGCTCACCGCCCGGATCGTGGCCGACACGAAGCGGATGGTGGTGGAGAGCCCCACGGATCAGTCGCGGATGGTGGAGATGAATTTTCAGGTGCTCGTCACCTGGGCCGACCGAGGCGGGACGGTGCTCGCCTCGGGCGGAGTGCCCCTGCCAGCATCGAGCGTGGATGTTGGCCAGTCGGCCGCGCTCGTGCCGGAATTCGGCCGCTCGGTGGCCAGCACGCAGCAGGAAATGATCGTAAAAATGGCCCAGCAGATTGTGGGGCTGATGGAAGAACCCTGGTAGCGGGCTGTCGCTTGTCCGTGGTGATAGATTGGCAGTATGCCTCTACCTGTCCCGACCCACTGGCAGCTCCGGACGCGGTCGCTTGCGATCCCGCATCCGACGAGCCCGCTCCGGCGGCCGCTCGTGATGGGGATCGTCAACGTCACTCCCGACAGCTTTTCAGATGGTGGCCAGCATGCGGGGCTTGAGGCGGCCGTCGCACACGGCCTTGCGCTCGTGGCTGAGGGCGCTGATATCGTTGACGTGGGGGGCGAGAGCACACGTCCCTTCTCGGGGTCCGTAACGCCTGAGGAAGAGTTTCACCGCGTGGGCGAGGTCGTGCGTCAGTTGGCCGCGCGATCCGGCGTGCCGGTCTCGATCGACACGTCAAAGGCCGTGGTCGCGGCCCGGGCGATCGAGCTCGGCGCCGAGATCATCAACGACGTGACGGGCCTGGAGCGCGATCCCGATATGGTCCGCGTCGCTGTGGAGAGCCGGGCCGGCATCTGTGCGATGCACATGCAGGGTACGCCGCAGACCATGCAAATCGATCCCCATTATGACGATGTGGTCGGTGAGATCCACGCCTATCTGGCGCGGCGCCGAGATGCACTGCTAGCCGCCGGCATTCCGCTCGATCGCATCTGCCTTGATCCCGGCATCGGGTTTGGCAAGACGCACGCCCACAATCTCACTCTTCTGTCCCATGCTAGCGCATTCCTCAATTTGGGCGTGCCGATCCTCGTGGGCCACTCTCGCAAGGGGTTTATCGGCAGGTCGCTCGAGCAGTCCCTGGGACGGCCTGCCACGCCTGAAGAACGCGATGGAGGCACCGCCGGCGCCGCCTGCTTGCTCGCCGCAGCCGGCATCCAGATTGTGCGGGTCCACGCCGTGGGCTTGGTCCGCAGTGCGCTTGAGCTGTATTCAGCCCGTTAGACCGCCGCGATCGCCGCCCGGGCCGCCTCCGCGCACTGGCGGATGTCATCGAGTGGGTTTTTCTTGTTTTCCTCATACTCGATCGAGAGCGGACCGTCTGCCGGGAAGTTGGCGGCGATGAGCGCCCCCATCACGGCCGGTACGTTGATGTGGCCCTTGCCGAGGATCACGCCCTTCGTCTTGTCCTGCATTTCGGCGAAGTCCTTGAGGTGGATGCCGTGGAGCCGGCCCGTCAGCAGCCGAATCACCTCGACGGGCCGCTCACCCGAGCGCAGGTAGTGGCCAAGGTCGGCACAGGCGCCGATCCGGGGATCGTATTTGTCGACCGCATGCAAGACATCGATCGCTTTGTTGTAGCGGTGCGTGGGGCCATGGTTGTGGATCGCGATCCGAATATCGAACTCCTTCACAAGTTCGTCGAGGCTGGCGAAGGAATCGGGATCGGGATCGGCGCCAAGCGTGCGGATCCCTGCAGCCTTTGCAAACTCAAAAATCTTCCGATTGTCAGCGGTGTCTTTCGTGAACCGGTTGACACCGTGGGCCGAGATCGTCAGGCCAAGCTCGGCCAGCTTCTTGTTCATCGTCTCGATCGCCGCGGCGTCGGAGTTGATCGGATACATGCCCGAGTAAAACTCGACGAATTGAAAGCCGAGGTCGCGGGCATGCCGAAGCGCCTCGTCTACCGTATAGCCCCGCAGCGAATAAGTTTGAATGCCCAAATTCAAGCGATCGGCTCCGGCCGCGGCGGCCAGTCTGGCCAGGGGCGACAGGGCGACCACGCCAGCCGAAGCGGCGGCCAGAAACGAGCGACGGGAGACGGGAAGAACGTGCATTGAAGAAACTCCGGCGTGTGGAGAAAACGGCGGCCAAGAAGTAGGATAATAGAAAAGAAGCCCATCCGCATCGGAACACCTCATGGCCACAATTTCGGCAGCCACATTGCCTGCCACCAGCACAGCGGTCCAACTCCCTCTGGAAGCCCACTGTCGGGCGATTGCCGAACGGGCCCGCGGGGCAGCCATCGATTTGGCCGGTGTGCCTGGCGAGCAAAAGGCGGCCTGCCTGCGAGCCGCGGCCGCGGCGATCCGGGCTGATGTGAGAGAGATCCTTGCCGCGAACCAGCTCGACCTGGCCGCCGCCCCGGCTTTCGGCCTGGCTGCCGCTGCCATTGACCGGCTCACACTCGACGCGAAGCGGTTGGAGGGTATCGCAGCCGGTGTGGAGTCGGTGGCCCTGCTCTCTGATCCAATCGGCGAGGTGATCGAGGAGAGCACCCGGCCCAACGGCCTCGTCATTCGTAAAATTCGCGTCCCTCTGGGGGTGGTGTTTTTCATCTACGAGTCGCGGCCAAACGTCACAGCCGATGCCGCGGCAGTGGCCCTCGCGGCTGGCAACGCAATCATCCTCCGCGGCGGTAAAGAGGCGGCCCATTCCAGTAGCCGGATCGTGGAGAGCATGCGGCGGGCAATCGCCGCTGCCGGCCTGCCGGTCGACTGCGTGCAACTTGTCGACACGGCCGACCGTGAGGCCGTCGGCGCATTTCTGAGGATGGATGATCTTATCGATATTGTGATTCCCCGCGGCGGCGAGACGCTTATTCGCCGCGTCTGCTCCGAGGCTCGCATGCCGGTGCTCAAGCACTTCACGGGCAACTGCCATGTCTATGTCGATCGGGCAGCCGACCTCGTGATGGCGCAGGCGATCACGGTCAACGCCAAGTGTCAGCGGATGGGCGTCTGTAATGCCGCTGAGTCGTTGCTCGTGCACCGTGACGTGGCGGACATATTCCTGCCCGTGATCGCCGCTGCCCTTGGCGATCAGGGGGTCGAGATCGTGGGCGATGCTGCCACTCGGCGGCTCGTGCCTGCAGCGGGCATCGCCACCGACGCCGATTTCGCCACCGAATATCTCGGCCCCAAGATCTCGGTGGCCGTGGTCGACTCGGTGGACGCGGCAATCGATCACATCAACCGCTACGGTTCCCGCCACACCGACTCGATCGTCACGGCCGACAAGACCGCTGTCGACCGGTTCGCAGCCCGGGTCGACACGGCGGTCGTGATGGTCAACGCTAGCACACGGTTCAACGACGGGGGCGAAATGGGCCTCGGCGCCGAGATCGGTATCTCGACCGATAAACTTCATGCCCGAGGACCCTGCGGCACGCGGGAACTCACAACCTATAAATACATTGTTGTCGGCACTGGACAAACGCGCTCATGATGCGGCTCTTCTGTCTGGCATCACTCTTTCTCCTAGCCTGCTGGTGTTCCCTTATGCCCGAGTCTGCCTCCGCTACAGAACCAGCCGATCCCTATCTCTGGCTGGAGGATGTCACCGGCGTAAAGCCGCTGGAGTGGGTCCGCCAACGTAATGCGGAGAGCACGGCAGCGCTGGCTGAGTCGAAGCAGTTTGAGACCCTCGAAGCGCGGATCCGTACTATCCTCGATTCAAAGGAACGGATTCCGCTGGTCACAAAGATCGGAGACCGCTTCTACAACTTCTGGCGCGATGCAGCGAATCCCAAGGGACTCTGGCGGCGGACGACGCTGCAGGAGTATCGCAAGCCGGAGCCCACCTGGGAGACCGTGCTCGATCTCGATGCCCTGGCCGCAAAGGACGGGGAAAATTGGGTCTGGCACGGTGCCACGGTGCTTGAGCCGGAGGATCGGCTCTGTCTTGTTTCGCTCTCAAAGGGCGGTGCTGATGCCCACGTCGTGCGGGAGTTTGACCTCAAGACAAAGGCGTTTGTCGAAGGTGGATTCACGCTGCCCGAGGCCAAGAGCCGGGTGGCATGGCGAACGGCCGACAGCCTGTTTGTAGCCACTGATTTCGGTCCGGGTTCGCTGACGGGCTCTGGCTATCCGCGGACAATCCGCGAATGGACTCGCGGCCTGCCCCTGGCCGTGGCGCCGGCGGTCTACGAGGGGCAGCCCGATGACATGAGCGCGACCGCCTGGCGGGACCTGACGCCCGGCTTCCAGCGCGATTTCATCCTGCGGCAAAAAACCTTTTACACAAACGAGATGTTTCTGCGTCGTGACGGCACGTTTCAGAAAATCGAAAAGCCCGACGATGCGACCGCGTCTGTCCATCGCGAATGGCTCCTGATTGAACTGCGGAGTCTGTGGGCAGTAGACGGGAAGACCTATCCAGCCGGTAGCCTCTTGGCGACTGATCTGGAGAGGTTTCTGGCCGGCGACCGCACAATTCATCTGCTCTTCGAGCCGACGCCACGAAGTTCGCTGATCTCCTTTGCTGCCACCCGCCATCATCTGATCCTCACCACGCTCGATAACGTTCGCAACCGGCTGGAAACAGTCGAGTTTCGCGACGGCGGATGGCAGCGACAGCCGCTGCCGGGCAGCCGGGAATTCGGTACGGCCAGTTGCACTCCGGTCGACGACCTTGAGTCGGACGAGTTCTTTTTGATCACGACGAGTTCACTGCAGCCATCGACACTCTCTCTGGGCAACGTCGGTGACACGGCGATCCAGCGGCTGAAGCAATCGCCAGCCTTCTTCGAGGCCGCCGGGCTGAGCGTCAGCCAGCACGAGGCGATCTCGAAGGACGGCACTCGGATACCCTATTTTCAGATTGGCCCCGAACACGTACCGGCTGACGGGAGCACCCCCACGTTGCTCTACGGCTATGGTGGGTTTGAGATCCCGCTCTTGCCCGGCTACGAGCCGATCGCCGGTGCCGCCTGGCTGGAGCAGAAGCATGTCTACGTGATCGCGAACATCCGCGGCGGTGGGGAGTTTGGCCCCGAGTGGCATCAGGCGGCCCTCAGGGAGAAGCGGCCCCGCGCGTATGAGGATTTCATCGCAGTGGCCGAAGACTTGATCCATCGGAAGGTGACGTCGCCGAAGCACCTGGGCATCAAGGGAGGCTCTAACGGCGGCCTGCTGATGGGCAACATGCTCACAATGCGGCCTGATCTCTTCGGTGCGATCGTCTGTCAGGTGCCGCTGCTCGACATGCGCCGCTATCACACGTTACTGGCCGGGGCGAGTTGGGTCGGTGAATATGGCAATCCCGACGACCCCGCCGAATGGAGCTTCATCCGCGGGTTTTCTCCCTACCACAACCTCGACCGCGATCGGGCTTATCCGCCGATCTTGATCACGACTTCTACGCGGGACGACCGCGTCCATCCGGGCCATGCCCGCAAGATGACGGCCCGGCTTATGGAGTTGGGCAAGCAGGTGCTTTCCTACGAGAACATCGAGGGGGGCCACGGTGGCGCTGCCGACAACCGGCAGCGGGCGTTCATGGACGCGATGGGCTACACGTTTCTCAAACGCGAGCTGGAATAAGAAGTCACCCTAGAAAATCCTGGGGCACCGCACCGCCGGGCCGGCAGAAGTTGGCCATCTTTAACGAAAAACACGAC
>JBAXUW010000068.1:0-14101 GCA_037129495.1 Planctomycetota bacterium
AAAGGCTTTCAAAACTCGCCTTGTGGGATAAGTTTTCTAACTTGTCCTCTTCGGGCAATCGAAGCTTTAAAAACTCGCCTCCACGGGGGCAGGGGGCAAGGGCAGTGGAATCGGCCAGGCCGGGAGGCAGAGCCTCGTTTTACCGGAGCCCGAAGGACTCTAAGGCTTCGCCTGTGTGGCACCGCAGCAAGGTAGAGGGGGCGTGCCGCCACCGCTGGGCATGCACGATCAGATCCTCTGGTGGCCCCTCCACCACGATCTTCCCGCCGGCATCTCCAGCCTCCGGACCCATGTCGATCACCCAGTCGGCCGCCGCGATCACCTCCAGATTGTGCTCCACCACCAGCACCGTATTACCCGCGTCGACAAGTCGCTCCAAGACATGCAGGAGCTTTTCAATGTCGCTAAAGTGCAGGCCGGTCGTCGGCTCGTCCAAAATATAAAGCGTGCTGCCTGTGCCCGGCTTCGCCAACTCGCGAGAGAGCTTGACCCGCTGCGCCTCGCCGCCAGAGAGTTGCGGGGCCGGCTGGCCCAGCGTGATGTAGCCCAAGCCCACGTCGACAAGGGTGCCCATGATTCGGGCGATCTGTGGCACCGTATCGAAAAACTGCGCCGCCTCCGCGACGCTCATCTCCAAGACGTCGGCGATGCTCTTGCCATGCCATTTGGCATGGAGAGTCTCCGCCGAAAACCGCCGGCCGCGACACCCCTCGCACTCCACCCAGACATCCGGCAGGAAGTGCATCTCGACCCGGCGCTGCCCGAGGCCTTCGCACTGCTCGCAGCGGCCCCCCGGCACGTTGAAGGAAAACGTCCGCGGCGTAAACCCGCGGGTCCGCGCCTCCGGCACCTTCGAGAAGAGCAGCCGGATGTGATCAAACACGCCCGTATAGGTCGCTGGCGTGGAGCCAGGCGTCGAGCCGATCGCATCTTGGTCAACGAGGATCACCTTGTCGATCTTGTCGAGGCCTTTGACAGAGTCGTGCTGGCCCGGCTGCTCGCGGGCCGCATGCAGCCGCCGGGCGAGGCTCCGCCAGAGCACCTCCAAAATAAGCGATGTTTTCCCTGAGCCGCTCGGCCCCGTCACCGCTGTCAAAACACCCAGCGGTAGCTGCAGGTCGAGTCCGCGAAGCGTGCGGTGACGAATGCCGCGGACCTCCAGCCACTGCTGCGGCTGGCGGCGGCCCTGCTTCTGCTTTTTGGTAAGCACCGCGTCGCAGGCCTTCTTCGCCTTGAGATACGGGCCCGTCACGCTCTGCTTCATCGTGGCGAGCTTTGTCGGCGTGGCATGGGCCACGATCTGGCCCCCCTCGCGGCCGCTGCCGGGGCCGAAGTCAAGCGCATGGTCGGCCGCGGCGACCACATCCCGGTCGTGCTCCACCACCACGATTGTATTGCCGAGATCGCGGAGCTTCTCAAGGGCCGCAATCAGCCGGTGTGTGTCGCGGGGATGCAGCCCGATCGTCGGCTCGTCGAGCACATAGAGCACGCCTGTCAGGCCACTGCCCACTTGCGCTGCGAGGCGGATCCGCTGCAGTTCGCCACCGGAGAGGCTCCCTGCGGGCCGCGCCATGTCGAGATACTCAAGGCCCACGTCGACCAAAAACACCACGCGGGCGTTTAACTCACGGAGCAGATCACCGGCGATCTTTTTTTCAGGGTCAGAGAGCGTCACACCGGCGAGCACCTGCTGCAGCCGGCCCAGCGGCATCCGGCACCAGACATCCAGCGGCCGGCCCCAGAGCGTGACAGAACTGGCGACATCGGCCAGCCGGCTGCCGCCGCACTCGCTGCAGGGCACCTCCCCCATCACCGCATCCACCTTGCTGCGGAGGCCGGTGACCAGCCGGGCTGCCTCTTCGCAGGCCGCCTCAAGGCCCTGGAATTGAAACGTAAACCACGGGCCGCTGCCGCCGGCCACCCCACGCGGCCGCTTGACCTCGATCCACTTCTCGCCCGTGCCCTCAAAGAGCACTCGCTGCTGCAGGCCCGAAAGCTCGGCCAGCGGGATGTCGATCGGCAGGCCCGTCGCCGCACAGAGGCCTTCGAGCATCGCGCGGCTGACCTGCCCGCAGTCGGCCCGCTCAAGGCTCGGCCAGAGGTCGAGGGCCCCCGCGGCGAGCGAGAGCGAGGGATCATGGATCAGCGACTTGTGCTCGATGCCCGTCCGCGTGCCGAGGCCATCGCAGGTGGCACACCAGCCGAGCGGACTGTTGAACGAAAACTGCCGCGGCTCCAGCGGCTTGAATCCTCGGCCGCACGAGGGACACGCCAGCCGGCGACTATGCACCTCAACCGGCCAGTCGGCCTCGTCGACGCCCTCGACAACGCGGGCCACCAGCATCGTGCCGCCGCCCGCATCAAACGCCGTCTCCACGCTCTGCGCCAGTCGGCTCCGCTCTGCCGGATTGGCCGTCACGCGGTCGACCACAATCTCGAGCTTATTCTTCCGCTTCCGGTCAAGCGCCGGTTTATCGGCCAGCTGCTGCGTGCTCCCGTCGATCCTCACGCGGGCATACCCCGCCGCACGGAGCCCTGTGAAGAAGGCCTCTGGCGACTGGCCGACGCGGAGCTCCGTCGGCGCCAAAAGTAAGAGCCGTGTAGTGGGCTCGTGCTCAAGCAGCCGCTCGACTGTTTTGTCGACGCTCTGCGCGCCCACTGGCGTGCTGCAGTCAGGGCAGTGCATCACGCCCAGCCGGGCCGCCAGCACCCGGAAATAGTCATACATCTCCGTCAGCGTGCCGACGGTCGACCGCGGCGTGCTGCCGGTGGCCCGCTGCTCGATCGCGACCGCCGGCGAGAGCCCCTCGATCCGCTCAAACACCGGCTTCGGCACCTGCCCCACAAACTGCCGGGCATAGGGCGACAGGCTCTCGACATACCGCCGCTGCCCCTCGGCATAGAGCGTGTCGAAGGCGAGCGATGTCTTGCCACTGCCGCTGGGGCCGCAGCAGACAGTCATGGCGCCGCGCGGGATGTCGGCATCAACGCTCTTGAGGTTGTGCTGAGACGCGCCGCGGATCACGATATTCGGCGGGCCCGGATCGATCGACGCCTTCTCGATCGCGGCCTGCATGGCTTTGGCGGCCGCGACCGTATCGGCCGACTTTTTGCGGCGCTTGGGCAAGCCGGAGGCATGGCCGGCGCTCGCCGCCCGCGCCTTGGCCGCCGCCAGCATGGGCTTCAGAGCCCTGCCTGTATGTGAGGCCTTGGCTTTGGCAATCTGCTCGGGCGTGCCCTCGGCCACGATCCGGCCGCCGCCGCCGCCCCCCTCGGGGCCCAGGTCAATGACATGGTCGGCCCGCTTGACAACATCCAGATTGTGCTCCACGACGAGCACTGTATTACCGGCATCCACCAGCCGGTCGAGCACAATCAGCAGCTGCCGCACGTCGGCCATGTGCAGGCCCGTCGTCGGCTCGTCGAGAATATAGAGCGTCTTGCCGGTGGATCGCTTCGCCAGCTCGCGGGAGAGCTTCACCCGCTGCGCCTCGCCGCCAGAGAGCGTGGGCGACGGCTGGCCAAGATGGAGGTAGTCGAGCCCCACGTCGCAGAGGGTCTCCAGCTTGCGGAAGATATCGGGGGCGTCGGCGAAGTGCTCGCGGGCCTCGCCGATCTCCATGTTTAAAAGCTCGGCAACGTTTTTTCCTTTCCAGCGGACCTCGAGCGTGTCTTGGGCAAACCGCGCCCCATTGCACTGCTCGCAAGCCACCCAGACATCCGCCAGGAAATCCATGTCGAGCTTGGTGGCGCCGTTCCCCTCGCAGGCCTCGCACCGGCCGCCCGCGACGTTGAAGCTGAAGCGGCCCGCCTTCCAGCCGCGTTTTTTTGAGTCGGGCAACATCGTAAATAAGCTGCGGATGTCGTCCCAGACCTTGACATATGTTGCGGGATTACTCCGCGGCGTGCGGCCGATCGGCGACTGGTCGATCACGATCACTTTGTCGAGCTGCTCGGCGCCCTCGATGGAGTCAAAGTCGCCCGGCGTGGCGATCTCGCTGCCGAGGAGTCGCCGCAGCTCCGGTTCGAGCACGTCGCCGACGAGCGAACTCTTGCCGCTCCCCGACACGCCCGTCACACAGACCAGCTGCCCCAGCGGGATCGCCACATCGATGCCGGTGAGGTTGTTGTGCCTTACACCCTTAAGCACGAGCGACTTGCCCGTCGCCTTCCGCCGCTTGGCAGGCACTTCAATTGCATCGCGGCCGGAAAGAAATGCGCCCGTGATGCTCTGGTCGCTGGCGGCCACGTCGGCTGGGGTCCCCACCGCCACCACCTCGCCGCCGCGTTTTCCAGGGCCGGGGCCGAAGTCGATCACCCAGTCGGCAGCGCGGATCGTTTCTTCGTCGTGCTCGACCACGATGACGGTATTCCCCTTGTCGCGCAGGGCCTCAAGCGCCCCCAGCAGCTTGACATTGTCGCGGGCATGCAGGCCGATCGACGGCTCATCGAGCACATAGAGCACGCCGGAGAGGCCGGAGCCGATCTGGGCGGCCAGCCGGATTCGCTGGCTCTCGCCGCCGGAGAGCGTCGGGGCCTTGCGTTCTAGCGAAAGATACCCGAGGCCAACCTGATCGAGAAACGCCAGCCGCGAACGGATCTCCTTCATCAGTTCGACGGCGATTACAGCCTGGGTGTGGTCGAGAACGAGGTCGGAAAGAAACTCCCGGGCGTCGGCGATCGGCAGCGCACAGAGGCGGTCGAGCGAGAGGGTGGAAGACCCGTGATGAGCCTTTAGCCACTGCTTCGACAGAGTCTCGATTCGCACGGCCCGCGACTGCGGCGAGAGCCGAGCGCCTAGGCAGTTGTGGCAGGGCGTCACACTCATCAGCTTCTCAAGCATCCGGCGGATGATGCTGCTTTTGGCATTTCGCCACCGGCTGGCGAGCATCGCGAGGAGCCCTTCAAACTTCGTGTTTGCACCCCGTTCGGCCCGCCCCCGCTTCCAAGCGAGCTTGATATCCTCGAGGCCTGTGCCGCTCAGCCAGATTTTTTTCTGGAGCGGCGTGAGGAGTTCCCAGGGCGTGTCGAGCAGTGTGCCCGTCGGAAATTTCCGCTTGGCCTCGGCATGGGCGGCCACGCCGACAAGCAGCCGCCGCAGCCACCGCGGCATATCGCGGAAGCTCCCGAGCACACCGATCGCCCCCTTGCGGAGCGACTTGCTCGGCTCTGTGATCAGCCTCGTCGGCTCGATGCCGTAGATGTCGCCCAAGCCCTCGCAGGTTGGGCAGGCACCCTGCGGACTGTTGAAGCTAAAGAGCTGCGGCTCGGGCGTGGAGTAGCTGATCCCGCATTTCACACACGCATAACGGCTCGACAGGATGAGATCGGAAGGGGGATCCGAAAAAGGGGACGCAGCTCTTTTGGCACTTTTGGCAGCCAAAAGAGCTGCGTCCCCTTTTTCCCCTGCCACGATCACTTGGCCGCCGCCGGTTCGCAGGGCCAACTCCACCGCCTCGGCGATCCGGCTGCGTGTCGCCTCCGATGGCGTCAGCCGGTCGACCACCACGTCGATCGAATGCTTGAGGAGTTTTTCAAGCGGCGGCGGCTCCTCGACGCGGCAGATCTGGCCGTCTACGCGGGCCCGCGTGAATCCCTGCCGCACGAGGTCGGTGAAGAGGTCGCGGTGTTCTCCCTTCGCCTCGCGGACCAGTGGCGCGAGGATCATCACCGGCTGGTCGCGGCGGTCGGCGATGATTCGCTCCACGATCCGGTCGCGGGGCTGCGCCTCCAGCACGCTATCGCACTGTGGGCAGTGAGCCGTACCGATCCGGGCATAGAGCACACGGAGAAAGTCGTGAACTTCCGTCATCGTGGCGACGGTCGAACGGGGATTGTGGCCGGCCGACTTTTGAGCGATTGAGATCGAGGGGGAGAGGCCGGTGATGCTGTCGACATCGGGCCGCGGCAGCTGACCGAGAAACTGCCGCGCAAACGTGGAGAGGCTCTCGACATACCGCCGCTGCCCCTCGGCATAGAGCGTGTCGAAGGCGAGGCTCGACTTGCCCGAGCCGCTCACGCCTGTCAGGCAGACGAGCCGACCACGGGGCAGACCGACCGTGACATTCCGGAGGTTATGTTCGCGGGCTCCGCGGACGACGATCGGTGGAACTTGCATGGCAGACATGGCAGACATGGCGGAGAGCGGGATCCGCGGATAAGGGAAAGGGCAGGCAGGGGATTGTAGCGCATCGGCGAATCAATAAACCTCCCGAAGGGGGAAGCAGGGAACAAGGCGGACAAGTTGGAAAACTTATCCCACGAAAGACAGAAATTCTGCCCCACAACTCCCGCAATCGCCGTGGCTGGACAGCCGCTGCGGCGTGTCATACGATCAGGGAACCCGTGCGGAAAAGCGACGGCAAAACGACGGTTTTTCTCAAATTCGGGGCGGTAGCTCAACTGGGAGAGCGCGGCGTTCGCAATGCCGAGGTTGGGAGTTCGATCCTCCTCCGCTCCACTTCTTTCTGCGTGCCGAGCCATCGATGGCCAGTGAAATGGCTGCTGCTGATCCCCCCGCTGATCCTTCGACGGCGCTCATGCTCCAGGTCCGCGCTGGCGATGCCGCGGCTTTTGAGCAGCTCGTTGGACTCTGGCAAAACCGACTCGTCACGCTCTTCCTGCACCACACCGGCGACCACTCCACCGCTGAAGACCTCGCGCAAGAGGTATTTCTGCGGGTCTACCGCGCCCGGGCGGGCTACCAGCCGACGGCCAAGTTCACCACCTGGATCCATACGATCGCCAACAACGTCGCCAGCGACCTGCGGCAGCGGGCCTATCGCCGGCGGGAGTATGGCGTGGCCGCCAATGTGTCGGCCTCGTCGAGCGGGATCGGCCTGGAGCAGATGGCGGTGGCAGCCAGCGGACTCCTGCCAGCCCGCCTCGCCGACCGCACCGAACTGCAGGCCGTCGTCCAACAGGCGCTCGGCACGCTCAACGAGCGGCAGCGGATGGCCGTGTTGCTGGCGAAGTTTGAGCAGTGTTCATACGAAGAAATCGCGGCGGCGATGGCGCTCAGCGTGCCAGCTGTGAAGTCGCTTTTATTCCGCGCCCGCGACCAACTCCGCGAGGCGATCGCGCCCTACATGCAGGGAGACTCGCCATGACGCAGCCGCCCAGTGAGACCGATGCCACCCAGCCGAGCCTGGCCTTGGCAGAGGTCTGGGAGATGCTCGACGCATTGCCCACCGCCGTGGCATCGCCCGACCTGACGGCCACCACCCTGGAACTGGCGGCAGTGCCCGCTCGAGCGGAGGCTAGGCCGGTCAGCGGCCCGCCGCCCCCGACCGCCCGCTGGTGGCTTTCAAGTGGGGGCATCGTGCTGACCGCGCTGCTGGCTGGCATCGCCGCCGGCCGGGCCACCGCGCCACAGTTTGACGCCGCCTTGCTGGCCAGCCTGCCCGTCGTGCAACACACCGATCTGCTCCGCGAGGCAGGCTCAGTGGCTTTCCTGGAAGAGGTCGTTAAGCGTGGCTATCCGCCACCACGGCGGCCCCCGCCCGCGCAGTCGCAGGCCGATGTGCGGGCCGACATGCAGGAATTTGACGGGAAAATAGCAGCGCTCCAAACGGCCGAGACCGAGGGCAACAGCCGCGAGACGCTCGCAGCCCGCCGGGAGTTTGTGCTGCAACTGGCCGACCCAGAGCGGCAGCAACTCGCAAAGTCTCGTGAAAAGTATCAGCGGCTCTCCGGCGCCGACCGCCGCGAACTCAGCGACCTCGCCAGAGCGCTGGCCGATCCGCAGCGGGAGTCGCTCGTGGAGGCGGCCCGGCTCTGGCACCAGTGGATCCAGGTTTGTGACCCGGCCAACCGGCGGGATGTCATCGAACTGGACGCTACCGAACGTCTCGAAGGGCTCGATCGCTGGACGCGGTTCGACGGGAGGCCTGACCTCAGAGAAAATTTTCGGCCCGGTTCGGAACGCGATCGAGAGAATCGTCGGCGTCCTCCGCTAGGCCAGCCCGATTTTCGCCCGGGGGCTCCCGACTTTCGCGAGGCTCCGCCTGACTTTCGTCGCGAAGGTCCGCCGCCGCCCCCCGGCTCCCGCCGGCCGCGTGGCGGTCCATTCAATGATCGGCTCAATGATCGAGAGCCGCCGCCTCGCGGAGAAATTGAAGCACCGCCGCGTTGAACACGGCTGGTGTTTCGAGTGGTGTCATGTGGCCGGCATGAGGCACGATCAACAGCCGGGCCTCAGGGATGATCTCCTCGGCCCGCTTGAGGCACTCTGGCGGGGTGATCTGGTCTTCAGCGCCCACCACCAAGAGCGTCGGCAGGCAGATGTTACGAAGGGCTTCGGTCATGTCGGGCCGCGCGGCGAGGGCCGCAAGCGCGGCGACGATCGTTTCCACAGTCTGGCTACAGATCATAGCGCGAAGGATGGCCTCGGTCTCGGGGCGATTGGCTGCTGCGGGCGGCTCGGTCGGAGCCGCTAAAAACCGGGGAACCATCGCCTCCGCCAGAATCTCTGGGCCGAGCCGCTGCACCTTCGCGGCGAGGTCGGCGCGGCCGGCCCGCGCCTCGGGAGTGTCGGCTTCCAGCTTCGTATCGACAAGCACGAGCGACCGGACCCGCGCCGGATAGCGGACCGCGACATGCTGCGCCACGTAGCCGCCCATTGAGCAGCCGCAGACGATCGTGGGCTCGTCTATTTGGAGGGCATCGAGGATCGCGATCGCATCATCAGCGAGTTGCGGAATGCTCGTGGGCCCGCCGGAAGCGTGGCTGTCGCCGAAGCCCCGCTGGTCGGGGACGATCAGGCGAAAGTGGTCGGCCAGCGGCTTCTGCGCCGCCCACATGCGGTGGTCGAGCGGAAAGGCATGCAGCAGAAGCAGGGGCTGGCCCCGGCCGAGCGCGTGGACGGTCAGTCGGGCGTCGGGGAGAGAGACATGATGGGTCTGCATCGGGGCCATGATACCGGGGGCCACGGCATGAGACTGGCCCACGAAGGCCGCCCTACTGTGATTGAAAGCGTTCGAGGTTGCGGCGGATCGTGCGGTTGTGCGGTTCCTGCCGCAGGGCTAGAGACTGCGTCCGCACTGCAGCGGCATTGTTGCCCGCCGCCGCCTGGCAGTGGGCCAGTGTGTCGAGGTAACTCGAACTGTCAAACGACTTCACCAGAGAGAGCTTTGAGTAGCGGGTCGCTTTCTGGATGTCGCCCTCTGTGTTGGCCACGAGCCATGCATACTCGTTGTAGCCGTTGGTATCATCGGGAAGGGCCTGGATCTCTCCCTCGATCTGCTCAAGTGCCCGGCGGACGCGGACAACGGCATCGGCCCGCTGCCCGGGCGTGTTGTCGGTCAGGATATAGAGGCCGATGAGGGCGTCGACATCCTTCGCATACGCCCGCAACGACTCCTCAATCGCCTTGCGGCGGGCGGCAGCATCTCCCCGGAGGGCCGCCCCGCACGAATCGAAGTAGTGCATCCGCGACCGGATCGACCGCGGATCGCGGCCCAGCTGCTGCAGGATCGGATCGACGCCGTCGCCCGCTCCCTGGGCGTTGACTTTACGGCCCTCCAGCAGTCGTCGCAAACAGGATGCAGCCTCGTCATCCCGCTCCTGATCGTGCAGAAACTCCGCGAACATGATCGCGGCGAGCGCAAACTGAGTGGGGGGTGTTTTCGGATCATCTACGAGCGACTTGTATTCTCGGGTGGCCCAGTCGGTCGCCCCCCACTTCGACAGCAGGATCGCAGTCTGGAGCCGGTCGATGAACTCGGCGTTGGTGCCGGTGGGCTTGGCGAAGGCCGCTGTCGCCAGCTCCTCGGCCCGCGCATTCTGATGGCGGGCACGCTCTGCCGCCGCGGCCGCGTAGCCCACCAGCGGGTCGTCGCGAAGCAGGTCGGGCCGTGCCTTTGTCAGCAGATCGACCGATTCCGGCAGCCCGCGCTCGATCAGCCAGGCGAGCGTGGCAGCCACCTCCTCGCCAGCAGTGCTCACCTCTTTTTCGGGCGAGAAGCAATCGTCGATCAGCTGCTGCGCGGCCATGAGGGCTTCGGTGCGGGCCCCGGCGGCGAGCATCATTTGGATTTGACACCGCAGGAAAATGTGGAGCGTGGTCTGACCGAGGCTGCTGCCGGCGGCCGCATCGCCAGCTGTCTGGCGGCCGATTTCGGCAGGGTCTTCGGGGACCGAACGGTCGAGCTGCTCAATCGCTTTGCCCGCTGCAGCCAGAGACTGCTCCCGCGTGGCGGCGGAATCGGCATCCGAAAAGCGAACCAGCGACCGCAGAAACGCCGCCGCCGGTCGCGTGCTACCGCCCAAGCCGGTCACAATCCGGTCGCGGATGCTGGCCCACGTGGGGTCGTCCGGCTGCCATTCGCGGGCGAGCAGCGCGGCGGCCACCCTCGATCCCAGTGGTGAGCGATCGAGCCGGACGATCCGGGCGAGTGGTTCGATACCGCCATCGTCATCGGCGCGGAGAAGACGGTGCATGACGTGCACGCGCTCGGCCAGCCCCTTGCGTTTGTATTGATCGAGCAGCTTCGCGACCTCGGGTGGATCGCCTGCCGTGTCGAGAGCGATCGAATCAACGAGCCACCGCGACCGCAAGGCGACTTCGAGGTCGGCGCTTAATTCCGCGGCTGCCAGCAGCGGATCGACCGCCATCGCCCCGAGGGCGCCGAGCTGGGCCGCGGCCGCTTCTCGCTCGACGTAGTCGTCAGCACCGAGGCTCTGGACGAGAGTGGCGATCTCATCGGCAGAGGGCTCTGCGGCGGCCCACACGAGCGTTGGAGCCAGACAGGGAGCAAGGCAGAGGGAGATGATGCAGCCGAGCGAAAAAAGCACAACCCGCGCGAGTGAACAATATGTGAGAACCATAGAAGACTCTCCTCGGAGAATGTCCCTATCCTAAGCCTTTGGCAGCGGGTTTTCCAACTTGACGCGAAACATCGCAGCCTGCGATTTTCGCTTGGCCGGCCTCCGCCGGCTGGTGCGAAGCGTCGCATCCTTGCGACGCTGTCTTTTGTTTCGCTACCTTGTCATTCTTGTCATTCTTGTCATTTTCAGGGCATCGGAAGCTTTAAAAACTCGCCTCCACTGAGGAGGGAAAAATTACTCGGGTTCGATGCCAAGGTCGCGGATTGTGACCAGGGATTCCAGCGGAATGCCGCGGGCCGCAAACGCGTCTTTCGCGCCAGCCAGCCGGTCGATCACCGTCACGACGCGTTCCACGATGAGGCCGAACTCATGCACACGGTCGATCGCCAACAGCGACGAACCGCCGGTCGTGGTCACATCCTCCACGATCACCACCCGCTGGCCCGGCTCCACCGGCCCCTCGACATACTTCTTCGTGCCGTGATCCTTCGGTTCCTTACGGACCATGAATCCCTTCAGCGGCAGCCCCTCGACGCCGGCCATGGTCAAGACGGCGCTGGTAATCGGATCGGCACCGATCGACATGCCGCCCACTGCCGCTGGCAGGGGGCCGAGGGCCCGCAGTCGTTCGAGGATTGCCCGGCCCACAAGCATCGCGCCATGGGCATCGAGCACCACCTGCTTGGCATCGAGGTAGAAGCTGGCCTCGCGGCCCGAGGCGAGGCGAAAGGTGCCACGTTTGAGGGCCTTTGTCTCGATCAGGCCGATAAGTTCGCGAATGAGAGGCGATGGGGAGGGTGTGTTCATGACAAAACAATATAAAGGACTCCATCTTTTTTGACTCCCTGCCGACCGGTCTTAGAATTTGGGTGGTTTCTTGCCCCGCTCTTCCGAGGCCAACGATGCGATATTGCCGAGCGGTTGACAGTCTCCCATTCATCGCCCGCAGGCTGGCGCCCATCGGCGTCTGGGGTTTTGCGCTGCTGGCGGCCGCCTGCCTCCCCGCCGGGGATGCCGTGGCAACGGAGGCTGTGACAGTGGCTGTCAGGCTGCCGATCACCGGCACCCGAGATACGCAGGTCGAGACCGCCATCCTCCGGCAGCTCGACCGGCTCAAACGTGGCCCCGAACGGGGTGTGCTCGTGCTGCGGTTTGAGCCACCTGAGGCGGGGAGCGGCGGCAGCGACTTCGGCCGCAGCCTGGAGCTGGCTCGGTTTCTCTGCGACGGCCGGCTGGCCGGCGTGAAGACCGTCGCCTTCCTGCCGGCGGGCGTCAGCGGCCATGCTGTGCTGGCGGCGCTGGCCTGCGAGGAGATCGTGATGGCGGCCGACGCCGTGCTCGGCCCCGCCAATGCCGATGAGCCGGCGGTTGATGACGCGATGCGGGCCGCCTACCTGCAGATCGCCACGCGGCGGCGAACGGTGCCGCCTGCCGTGGCAGTGGCGCTGCTTGATCCCGCCGCGACGCTCACGCGGGTTTCCACAGACACGGGCGAACAGTTTGTCGCCGCCAAGGATGTCGAATCGATTCGTCAGCAGGCGGCCATCCTCGACGTTGAGGCAATCGGGCCGCTGCCGCTTGAGCTCACCGGCCGGCGGGCCCGCGAACTCGGCTTCGTGCGACTGTTGGCGAGAACTCCGGCCGAACTCGCCCGCGGCCTCGGCGTTGACGAGCGGGGTCTGACTGTCGATCCATCGCTTGAGAAGGGCTGGAAGGCGGCGCAGATTGTCTTGTCGGGGCCGATCACAGGCGACTCTGTCGCCCGGGCGCGGCAGCAGATCGAACGCGCCGTCGCCGACGGCGTAAACTTCATCTGCCTCCGGATCGATTCCGCCGGCGGTAGCCCCGAGCAGAGCCTCGTGCTCGCCAATCGGCTGGCAGACTTTGATCCCACGCGGGTGCGGACCGTGGCCTACGTGCCTCGCCTGGCCCGCGGCGACGCCGCGCTTGTGGCGCTGGCCTGTGACGAATTGGTGATGCATCCCGACGCCGTGCTCGGAGGCGAGGGGGATGCCGTGATCCGTGGCCGGCAGGCGAGCGCCATAGCGGCGTCGTGGCGGGAGGGGGTGGCGAAGCAGCGGGAGCGGACCTGGTCGTTGCCCGTCGCGACCGTCGTGCCTGGCATTGCAGTGGAGCAGGCAACGCAGCAGGGCACCGGCCGCGTGGCCTACTTTTCAGCAGAGGAACTGGCGGCGCAACAGGATCGTGACTCATGGAAGACCGGCGCTCTAGTGGGGACCGGACCGATCCAGCTGACTGGCCGCTCGGCCGACTCCCTCGGACTGGTGGCGCACGTCGTGGAAGACTTTGCCGGTCTGGTGCAGGCCTACGGACTCACCGGCGATATCGCCCTCTCTGAGCCCGGCTGGGCCGATCGGCTGCTCGATGCGCTCGCCAGCCCGGGGCTGGCATGGCTCCTCCTTTTGATTGGCGGCGTCGGACTCTACATCGAACTCCACACGCCGGGCTTCGGCCTCGGCGGCTTTGTGTCGATGGTGGCCTTCATCATCTATTTCTGGAGCCAATACCTGCACGGCACCGCGGGCTGGTTGGAAGTGATGTTATTTCTGGCTGGCCTCTTCTGCCTGGCGGCCGAGATCTTTGTGCTGCCGGGCTTCGGCGTGCTCGGCTTGGGCGGCGGCGTGCTGGTGATCGTGTCGCTTGTACTGGCGAGCCAGTCGTTTGTGCTGCCGTCGAACGACTACCAGATTCGGCAACTGCAGTGGTCGTTGCTCGGCATCCTCGGGGCCGCGGTGGGCGTGTCGCTGATGGGCGTATTATTGCGGCGCTGGTTGCCGGCGACACCCGTGCTGCGAAACGTCTTGCTTGTGCCACCGGCGGCGCGGGATGAGTCGCTCGAAGAAGAGACCCTCGAGGAGTTACTGGGCCTCGAAGGGACGACGACAACCCGGCTGGCGCCTGCAGGCAAGGCGCGGATCGGTGGCCGACTGCATGATGTGACCAGCGATGGGCCGCTCGTCGAACCGGGCATGCCCATCCGCGTGGTCGAGGTGCGCGGTGGTCGTGTGCTCGTAAAACTGCAAGAGCGGCCGTTCAGGGGATCGAGTGGTCCGGCATGAGCACGCTCCTGTGGGTGGTCGCGCTCTTGGCGCTCGGGCTCAGCGTGATGGTGCTCGAGGTATTTGTGCCGTCGGGTGGCATCCTTGGGCTGGTGAGCATCCTCACGCTGATCGCGGGAATCACGACGGCGTTTTTAGAGCAGGGGGCCTTGGCGGGCATGGCGGCGCTGGCGGTCGTTCTCCTGGCCGTGCCG
>JBAXUW010000069.1:0-13915 GCA_037129495.1 Planctomycetota bacterium
GCTCGACACGCCAGACATGCCGGACATGGCTGCTCTCCACAAAGAACTCCGCGATCGCATGGTTTTTTTGGGTGGAGGGTCTGCAGTCGCCGCCAGAAAAAGCGCGGTGCGGCCCGTTTTTGAACAGATCGATCAGCCCGCGATGCTCGGGGCGATCGATGCTACGTCCGGCTGGCTCTTTGCCCGGCAGGCCGCCGACGGCCATTGGCGGGCGCCGCTTGAGGGCGACACAATCCTCGAGAGTGAATACATCCTGCTCCTCGCCTGGGCAGGCAGGCTGGATCAGCCAGAGGTAGCTGGTGCATTGCGGCGGATTCTCAAGGAGCAACTGCCTGGTGGCGGCTGGGCCATCCATCCAGACGGTCCTGTGGATGTCAGTGCGAGCGTCAAGGCCTATCTGGCGCTCAAGCTCACCGGCCACGACGCCGAGTCTGAACCGCTCCGCCGTGCCCGTGCCGCCATTGAGCAGGCTGGGGGGCCGTGGGCGGTCAACAGTTTTACGAAGTTTTACCTGGCGCTGTTGGGGCAGATGTCGTATGCAGACTGCCCGGCCGTGCCGCCCGAAATGGTGCTTCTTCCCGACTGGTTTCCGGTAAACCTTCATCGCGTGTCGGCCTGGTCGCGGACGATGATTGTGCCGCTGTCGCTGATGTGGGCGTTTAAGCCGGTGTGTCAGGTCACGCTGGAGCAGGGCATCGCAGAACTCTTTGCCTCACAGGTGGGGCGGGCTGGTCCTGCTCCGATCGGTGGCAATGGCGGCTGGGCCCGGTTCTTCCGCGGCGTCGACCGACTCATGAAGGTCTGCGATAGCGTGGGATTTCGGCCGCTGCGGAGCCGTGCTGTGATGGCCTGTCGCCGCTGGATGCTCGAACGTTTTGATGACAGCGACGGCCTGGGAGCGATCTTTCCGCCCATTGTCTGGAGCATCGTGGCGCTGCGGGCCATGGGCTGCGACGACGACTCGGCCGAGGTGCAGGAATGCTGGCGGCAGCTCAATAGACTCGTCGAACGCGAGCCAGATGGCACCACGCGGCTTGAACCCTGTCGGTCTCCAGTCTGGGATACGGCGATCTCATTGCGGGCTCTGGCCGATGGGAGGGCCGTGGAGCAGCGGCTCCGAGGCGGCGTTGGCGTTTGGACTGTGGATGAAGGAAGCGATACCGCTGCGCTGGCGGCGGCTGTTGATTGGTTGCTCGCCCGCGAGACCCGCAGGGCCGGCGACTGGACGCATGCAGCTGCCACGGTCGTCCCCTCCGGCTGGAGCTTTCAATACTCCAACCGCTTCTATCCCGATGTCGATGATACAGCGATGGTCTTAATCGCCTTGGCCACGTGGCGGGACTCGGCTGCCTCTTCCACGCCGCGGCTGGAGCGGGTGCAGGCGGCGATCGGGCGGGCGGTCGTGTGGCTTGAGTCGATGCAGAGTTCTGACGGCGGCTGGGGTGCGTTTGACAGAGACAACAACCTCGAACTGCTCTGCAAGGTGCCCTTTGCCGACCACAACGCGATGATCGATCCGAGTTCACCCGATCTGGCGGGTCGCGTGTTAGAGGCATTTGGCAAACTCGGGCTCCGGGTTGGCCAGCCTTCGGTCGACCGTGCCATCGCGTATCTGCGGGCGAGCCAAGAGACTGATGGCAGTTGGTTTGGCCGCTGGGGCGTCAATTACATCTACGGCACATGGCAGGCGATCGAGGGGCTGCGGGCCGTGGGCATAGCGGCCGAAGACGATCTCGTTTCCGCCGGCGCCGACTGGCTGGTGCGGCATCAGCAGGCCTGTGGTGGCTGGGGCGAGACACCCGAGAGCTACACCGATCCAGCGCTCGCTGGAGTTGGCGTGCCAACGGCGTCGCAGACCGCATGGGCCGTGGCCGGCCTTTTGGCGGCCGGCTGTCACGAAGCCCGTGAGGTCCGTCGGGGAGTGCAGTGGCTGCTGGCACGGCAGTCGGCTGACGGTTCCTGGGAGGAGTCGGAGTTCACCGGCACCGGGTTTCCGAAGGTCTTCTACCTCCGCTACCACTACTACCCAATCTATTTTCCGCTGATGGCTTTAGCCCGGTATGCACAGGTCGCGGCCGTTGGCCGCAAAGGGAGGGAGCGCGTCGCATGAGTGTGCCCATTGGACAGATGATGGCCGTTTTGAGTCATGTGGCCGTGCAGCGGCTCCGCGGGAACAACCGCTATCCGCTGGTGCTCATGCTTGAGCCACTCTTTCGCTGTAATCTCGCCTGTGGCGGCTGCGGAAAGATCCAGCATCCCGCCGAGGTGCTGCGATCGCACCTGACGCCAGAACAGTGCTTTGTAGCCGTCGATGAATGCGGTGCACCGATCGTCTCGATCCCCGGCGGCGAACCGCTTCTTCACCCGCAAATCGTGGAGATCGTGGCGGGCATCGTGGCCCGCAAGAAATATCTCTATCTCTGCACCAACGCGCTCAAGCTTGAGGAGATGCTGCCGCACTTCTCCCCTTCTCCTTACCTGGCGTTTTCGGTGCATCTAGACGGGCCGCGAGAGGAGCACGATCAAGCGGTCTGCCGTGAAGGCGTCTACGACAAGGCTGTGGCAGCGATCCGCGCCGCCCGCAAGGCTGGCTTTCGCGTGACGACCAATTCCACGCTCTTCGCCTCGGCTGATCCGGTCCGGTATCGGGAATTTTTCGACGAGGTGATGGGGCTGGGCGTCGAGGGGATGATGATCTCTCCAGGCTATTCGTATGCGAAGGCGCCCGATCAGGAGCACTTTCTACCGCGGGATCAAAGCCAGTCGCTCTTTCGCCGAATTCTTGCCGACGCGCCACGACGCTGGAAATTTAATCAGTCACCGGTCTTTCTCGAATTCTTGAAGGGGGCCTGGGACCTCGAATGCCGGCCATGGGGCACGCCCACCTACAACCTCTTCGGCTGGCAGCGTCCTTGCTATCTCCTCGACGAGGGCTACACGAAGACCTACCGGGAGATGATGGAGCAGACCGACTGGGATGCCTACGGCCGGGCCAGCGGCAATCCGAAGTGCCAAGATTGTATGGTGCACTGTGGCTACGAACCGGCTGCGGTCGAAGCGACATTCGGCTCACTGCGCGGTCTGCTGGGCACCGCACGGCTGATGATTATGGGACCGCCGAAGACACGCCCAGATGGCCAGACACCCGCCGCCCTGCCCTCCCCGTCGCTGCGTCTGCAGCCCAACGGCCTACCGTCACTGCCGATCCTCGACCGCGTGGCGTGAGGAACTTTCCCTCTTCCTCTCCCCAGTGAAGGCGAGTTTTCCAACTTGCCGAATAATCCGAATTAGAAAAACTCATCTGTCCTGCTAGAGGCCGCGTTCGCGGGCGATGCGGGCGGCGTCAAGGGCGGCCCCCCTGGCACCGGCTGTGTCGCCGTTGGGAATCACGTGGATTGGGATGCTTGCCTGTTCTTCACGCTGCGTCGGCATGCCGGCGCGGATCTCAGCGAGAAACCACGACCGAAATCCTTCCGACGTTTCCACCGCTCCGCCGCCCACCACCAGCGCGTCGGGATCAAAGACATTGATCATCTCGTCAAAGAAGAGCCCCAGCGCCCGCGCCTGGACGCGGAAGATCTCGCGGCAGAGTTCGTCGCCGCGGTCAGCGAGGCCGCGAACTCGCTTGGCCGCTTGAACGATGTCGGGCTCGCGGGCCAGTTCGTGGCCCGGTTGCCGCGCCAGAAAGTAGGGCAAGAGCGTGCGGCGAATCGCTGTCAAGGAACAGAGCGACTCAAGGTCGCCCGTTCGGCCGCAGTTGCAGTCTGGCACGATCCCTTCGATGCCGTGAATTTGGCCGTAGGGAATGAGCACATGCCCAAGTTCGCCACCGAACCCATTGCGGCCGGTGATGACCCTGCCGCCGGTGATGACCCCGCCTCCCAGACCCGTGCCGATGATCACCGAGATACTCGTGGCGGTGTTTTCTGAGCCGAAGATGGCGACATGGCCCCAGAGAGCCGCGGCATTACCGTCGTTGAGATAGGTCACCGGACGGCTGAGCCGCCGCTCCAGACCGGCGCGGATGTCGTAGCCTGCCCACTGGCTATGCACAAAGTTTGTCGAGCCGCGTTGGCTCAAGACGCCCGAGCCGCTGGCGGGGCCGGGGGTGTCGAGGCCGATCGAGACGACGTCTTCCAGCCGCACGCCGGCGTGATCTGCGGCAATCGCCAAGCCGGCGGCGATCTGCTCAAGACAGACGTCAGGGCCTTCGACACTTCGCGCCGGATGTTCGCAGAGGCCCTCGATGAGAAACTGCCCGCGTTGGTCGAGAAATGTGTAGTTGATCGCGGTACCACCGAGATCGACACCGGCCACCACCTTCACTGCTTTTCCTGAAGCTGTCACTCTGCTCTACCTTTTTTTGTCAGCTTGTTCATGCGGGTTCATGCGGGTTCATGCGGGGATCTTTTGGGCCAGTTCCCGTTTTATTCGTGAAAGAATCGCCCGTAAGCCCCGCGACCGCAGGATTCCCAGCACATCGGCAAGCCCCATGCGCTCAAGCACATCTTCCGGCAGGGCGACGGCTTCTGTCACCGGGCGGCCGTTGATAGCGGTGGCAAGAATCGCCACAAATCCTTTGACAGTCGGGGCTTCCGGGGCTACCTCAGCCAAGAGCCGGGCCGTGCCCTCCTCGACCTCCGGCCAGAGGAATACAGGCGTCTGGCATTCGTGCACGCGACGATCCTCTGTGACTTTACGGGCCTGATACTCAGGCGGCAACGGCGGCAGACCGGCGGCGAAGTCGAGCAGTAATTCCAGTTTCTCGCGGCCATCGAGGTCGGCGAATTCGCCAATGATCTCGGTGAGCCGCTCGGTAGCGCTATTCATGCGGTTGGCTGTGGCAGGAGCGTGAGAATGAAGACGTCGTGAAATCTGGGGCGTGTTGATCAGGACGCATGGGTTGCGGTCGATGAATCCGACACGGGAGCGACCCCGCCCGGCTCAGCCCCCTTCACGATTGGCACCCCCACACAGTTGCCCCATTCCAGCCATGAGCCGTCGTAGTTTTTCACGTTTCCAAAGCCGAGAAGATATTTGAGTACAAACCACGTCAGGCTCGACCGCTCGCCGATCCGACAGTAGGCGATGGTCGGGGAGCGACGCTTCAATTGCAGGTCGCGGAGATAGAGTTGCTCAAGTTCTTTGGCCGTCTTAAACGTGCCGTCTTCGTGGCAGTTCATCGGCCATGGCACGTTCTTAGCGCCGGGGATATGACCGCCACGGATGGCGCCCTCGTTGGGGTAGTCGGGCATGTGCATCCGCTCGCCTCGGTATTCTTCCGGCGACCGCACATCAAGCAGTTGCTTCGCCGATCGTTGGTGCTTCAAGACCTCATCGCGGAGAGCACGGATTGAGTTGTCTTGTTCGGTCGCCGTGTAGTGGGAGTGCGGATAGTTTACCCGGTCATTCGACCAGGTCCGCCCGTCGAGTTCCCAACGCTTTCGGCCGCCGTTCATGACGCGGCAGTCCTTGTGGCCGTAGAGCTTAAACACCCAGAGGGCGTAGCAGGCCCACCAGTTATTTTTATCGCCATAGAAGACAACTGTCGTGTCGTTTGTGATGCCTCGCTCGGCACAGAGTTTCTCAAAAGTCTGCCGGTCGATGTAGTCTCGAACGACCTGATTCTGTAGGTCGACCTGCCAGTCGATTTCCACGGCTCCGGGGATGTGGCCTTGGGTATACAGCGCACGATCCTCGTCCGATTCAACGATCCGCACCTGGGGATCGGTCAAATGCGCCGCCACCCAGTCGGTAGAGACCAGCATGTCGGGATTTACGTAGTTGGGCATGGGACCACTGCTCCTGCGCTGCAAGACTCTGCGAAAACCGCAGTGAATGGTAGTTTATCGCCATCCGCCCTGCAACGATGGCGCCGACGAACGGCAGTTGTAGCATAGACAGTTCGCCTGCATCAGTTGCAGTCTCTCGTTGAAGTGGGGCCCCTCCTGTAAGATAGGGTGCAGCCTCGTTTTGGAGTGAAGGGCGGCGGTTGCTGGCTGTTGGCCCCCCCGCTTGCTCTGCAGGCCGTCATGAGCGTTCGCCAGATTCCGTGGAGTTCCCTTCCCTGTCTCGCTGCCGTTTATTCCGTTTACTTACTTTCATTGTGGAGTGAATCTTCTTCCGATGGGCCCAGCTTTTATCTTTCAGATTTCCGACCTCACCAAGAAATTCGGCCAGCGCGAACTGCTCAAGAACATCAATCTGGCGTTCTATCCTGGGGCCAAGGTCGGCCTCCTTGGCCGCAACGGCGCCGGCAAGAGCACGCTGATGAAGATTATGGCGGGGCTCGACAAGGAATTCGATGGCGAAACCCGGCTCGCTGATGGCTACACCGTTGGGTACTTGCAGCAGGAGCCCCAACTTGATCCCACCAAGACGGTGTTTGAAAACGTTTTAGACGCGGTTGGCCCGACGCGAGCCATTCTGAAGCGGTTTGAGGAGATCAACACCAAGCTCGGTGAGCCGCTGGAGCCCCTTGCAATGGAAAAACTGCTTGCCGAACAGGCCACGGTGCAGGACCTCATCGATGCAAAAAATGCCTGGGACCTCGACCGGCAGGTGGAGATCGCCATGGATGCGATGAACCTACCCCCAGGAGACTGGGCTGTCACGAGCCTCTCCGGCGGTGAACGGCGCCGGGTGGCCCTCTGCAAACTCCTGCTGGAAAAGCCTGACTTGCTTCTGCTCGACGAGCCCACCAACCATCTCGATGCCGAGAGCGTCGACTGGCTGGAGCGGCACCTCGGCGAATACACCGGCACCGTGGTGGCAGTGACGCATGACCGCTACTTCCTCGATAATGTCGCGAAGTGGATTCTCGAGGTCGATCACGGCCGAGGGATTCCATTCGAGGGCAATTACACCTCGTGGCTGCAGCAGAAGAAGGCCCGCCTAGAGCTTGAGGAGAAGCAGGTCTCGGCCCGGCAGAAGACGCTCGACAAGGAGCTGGAATGGATTCGGATGTCGCCCAAGGCCCGGCAGGCGAAGAGCAAGGCCCGCGTGTCGTCCTATGAAAAACTGGCCGCGGAGCAGGCTGCCGTCCGTGATTCCGACGTCGAAATCTTCATTCCTGCCAGCCGTCCGCTGGGCGATCTGGTGATTGAAGCGGAGGGTATTTCGAAGGCCTTCGGCGACAAACTCCTGTTTGAAAATCTCTCATTCCGGCTGCCGCCGGGGGGCATCGTGGGGATCATCGGCCCCAACGGCGCTGGAAAGACCACGCTCTTTAGGATGCTCGTGGGCCAGGAGAAGCCCGATACTGGCACGATCAAGACGGGCCACACGGTCGACATCGGTTACGTTGATCAAAATCGTGATGCCCTCGACGCCAATAAAACAGTGTTTGAGGAGATCTCGGGCGGCCACGACACGATTGAACTGGGCAAGCGGACAGTCAACGCGCGAAGTTTCGTGGCCAAGTTTAATTTTCTAGGTCCCGACCAGCAGAAGAAGGTGGGCACGCTTTCGGGTGGTGAACGCAACCGCGTGCATCTCGCTAAACTCCTTCGTGAAGGCTCGAATCTGCTGCTCCTCGACGAACCGACGAACGACCTAGACGTCGATACGTTACGGTCTCTGGAAGAGGGGATCGCCAACTTTGCCGGCTCGGTCGTCGTCATCACCCACGATCGCTGGTTTTTGGACCGACTCGCCACGCATATCATCGCCTTTGAGGGGGATGGCTACGTGCACGTCTGCGAGGGCAACTTTGAGGTCTACGAGCGGAGCCGCCGCGAGCGCCAAGGCCTCAGTGGCGACGAACCGCACCGCTTCCGGCACAAGAAGCTCACGCATTGATTCTGGATAAGAGAAGACCGGCAAGGCGAGAAAACTCGCTGCTCCACTATTGCGTTTTTGCCGCTGTGCGGAGCTCTTTCGGGAGCGGAAAGTAGACGTCTTCCTCGCGGATCGTCCGCTCTTCCACCGTCGCGTTGTAACGATGTTTCAGCCAAGCGACGCAGTCCTGGACCACGCTCTCGGGTGCGCTGGCACCAGCAGTGATCACAACCGTCTCGGTACCAGTAAACCAGGCCGGATCGATCTCGTTGGCGCCGTCGATGAGGTGTGCTGGGATGCTCCGCTCGCGGGCCAGTTCCGCCAGCCGCTGGCTGTTGGAACTGTTTTGGCTGCCCAGAACGAGCACGTGGTCGGCGTCTTCGGAGAGCAGTCGCACTGCCTCTTGGCGGTTCTGCGTGGCGTAACAGATGTCATCCTTGGGGGGGCCAACGATCTGCGGAAACCGTGCCTTCAATCGGTTGATGATCCGCGATGCATCGTCGACTGAAAGTGTCGTCTGCGTGAGATACGCGAGCCGATCGTCGGGGCCAAAGGGAAGCGTATCGACCGTCTCGGCCGTCTCGACCAGCGTAAAGGCCTCTGGCGCCTGTCCCATCGTGCCGATCACCTCGTCGTGGCCTTCGTGGCCAATCAGCATGAT
The DNA here is from genome assembly GCA_037129495.1 of Planctomycetota bacterium. Taxonomy (GTDB): domain Bacteria; phylum Planctomycetota; class Planctomycetia; order Pirellulales; family UBA1268; genus CAMCQY01. Next base: position 8,441 of record JBAXUW010000069.1, read on the forward strand.
CCGGTAGCCCGCCTTCGCATACTTGATTGCCTCGAGGTGCACCTTGGTGACAAGCGGGCAGGTAGCGTCGATAGCCCGCAGCCGCCGCTCGGCCGCCACACGTCTGACTTCCGGGGCCACGCCATGGGCCGAGAAGAGTAAGACGCCCCCCTCCGGCACTTCCTCGATGGTATTTACGAATACCGCCCCCTGCCCTACGAACCGCTCGACCACGTGCTTGTTGTGGACGATCTCGTGAAACACATAGATCGGCGTGCCATAGAGGCGGATGGCGGTTTCGAGCGTATCGATCGCCATGTTTACGCCGGCACAGAAGCCACGCGGGCTGGCAAGCAGGATCTTCATAGATGGTTCCGAGTGGGGCCGATGCTGGTATCCGGTATGATTGGAGCAGATTTATGGTACCGGAGCCGGACCCCAGCCGCCCAGAACACATTCACATTCATGGCCGCCGAAATACTCCGCACCGTGCCCCACCCCACTCAGTCGCACCAGCGCGACCCGACCGCCGGGCAACTCGTGAGCGTGCCCGCCGGCGGTGACCTGGCCGCGGCGGAGGCATTCTGCCGCAGCGTGGCCAGCCGGCACTACGAGAATTTCACGGTCGCCACCCGGCTCGTGCCGCCCAGGCTGCGGCAGCATCTCGCCAACGTCTATGCCTTCGCCCGATGGAGCGACGATCTCGCCGACGAGGCTGCGAGCCCGGCTGCGGCAGCCTGCGATCTGGCCGCCTGGCGGCAGGGGCTAGAGGAGTGTTTTGCCGGCCGGCCTGGGCACCCAATCTTCGTAGCCCTCGCTGCCACTGCCGAGCAGACTGGCCTGACGATCGAGCCCTTTGTCCACCTGCTCGACGCCTTTGAGGAAGACCAGGCCCACGATGCGGCTGGCGTGGCTGGGCGGTATGCCGATCGGGCGGCGCTGATCGCTTACTGTCAACGATCGGCCGACCCGGTGGGGCGGATCGTCCTGGCGCTCGAGGGCTGCCACGACGCAGCGCTTGTCGACTTGTCTGATTCCATCTGTACCGGTCTGCAGCTTGTCAATTTCTGGCAGGATGTCCGCCGCGATCGCCGGGCCGGCCGCATCTATTTGCCCAGCAAAGACATGCAGCGTCACGGCGTGTCGGAGGCAATGCTCGCTGCACCGCGGGCTACGCCGCAACTGCGGGAACTCCTCCGCGAGGAGGTGGCATGGGCCAGAGAAAAATTTACGGCGGGTCAGCCGCTGGTGACCGCGGCTCCGCCGAGCTTGAGACCCGCGATTGGCATGTTCCTCGCCGGTGGTCGGGCGGTGGCCGATGCCATCGAGCGGGCCGGCTTCGACACGCTCATCCGCCGGCCCACGGTCGGAAAATTAGTAAAGCTGGGCCTTGCCGCGCAGGCCTGGTGGAGCCTGCAGACCGCCCAACAGACCACTTGCCAGCCCGCTCGTGGTGGCCGCCCATGAACACGCTGGCCGCCGATCATGCGGAGTGCGCCGCGGTACTAGCCCGATCGGGCTCAAACTTTGCGCTGCCGATCCGGCTCCTCCCGGACGCCAAACGCCGCGGTACAACTGCCGTCTATGCCTTCTGCCGGCGGGCCGACGACATCGTCGATGATGCCACCGATCCCTCGGCAGCACGGCAGCATCTCGATGCGTTTGAGTCCGATCTCACTGCATCGCTGGCCGACAAAACGTCTGCCGATCCCGTGATCAGGGCGGTCGTCGATACCGTCCGCTCGTTCGCCGTGCCTGAAAACTATCTGCACGACATCCTTGACGGCGTGCGAATGGATCTCGATCGCACCACCTACGACACATTCAGCCAACTTGAGGAATACTGCCGTCGCGTGGCGAGCGCCGTGGGCTTGGCCGCGATCCATATCTGGGGCTTTCGTCACGACCCACGGGCCCTACCAGCGGCGCATGCCTGTGGCCTGGCGTTTCAATTGACAAATATCCTCCGTGACATTCCCGAAGATCTTGCCCGCGGTCGGATCTATCTGCCGCAGCAAGACTTTACCGAGTGCGGCTGCTGCCCCGACGACCTCCGTGGCGGTCGGATCGGCTCGGGCTTTGCCGAGCTAGCTCGGCGGAATGTGGCGCAGGCCGCCGACTTCTACAGGCAGGCGGAGCCGCTCGATAGACTGCTCTCCACCGATGGCCGCATCGTGTTCCGAGCGATGTTTGGCGTGTATCGGTCGATGTTTCACGCAGTGCGAGAAGCGGGCACAAAGGTCTTTACCGACCGCGTGCGGCCGAGCCGACCGCAGCTCGCGGCCGCGGCGCTGGCGACAGTTCTGCTCGGTCCGCGTCCGCCGCGGCTGCGAATCTAGAGACTCACCACCAACGACCAGCAAGCACGCTCCTTATGAATGCCACACTTCAGTCTGCTCCCAGCACCGGCCGCCCGCACGTGGTTGTGATTGGCGGCGGTCTCGCCGGGCTGGCAGCTGCGTCGGCCCTCTCGTCGACGGATGTGAATGTGACCATCCTGGAGGCCCGGCGCCGCGTCGGCGGTCGGGCAGCATCGTTTGAAGACCCTGTGGCGGGTGGCCTCGTCGATGCCTGCCAGCATGTGGCGATGGGCTGCTGCACAAATTTCCTCGACCTCTGCCAGCAGGCCGGCTTCTCAACCGCCCTCCGCCAAGACCGCACGCTCTGGTTTATCGGCCCTGACGGCGACCGCGCCGCCTGCACGCCCTCGAGACTATTGCCCGCGCCGCTCCATCTCGCGCCACTCCTGCTGGGCATGCGGCATTTCTCGCTCCGCGAAAAACTATCGCTCGCCCTGGGCATGTTGCGGCTGGCCCGCTACCGCGAGCCGACCGGGGCGACTGCGGGCTCAGAGGCGGGAAGCACGGCGCGGGCGTGGCTGGAATCGGTGGGCCAGCCCGATCGGGTGATCAAGCTTTTCTGGCAGCCGGTTTTGGAGAGTGCGCTCGGTGAATCGATCGATCTGGTCAGCACCGCCGCGGCGCGGAAGGTAGCTGTCGACGCGTTTCTGGCGCATCGCCAGGCTGCCGACATGTTTGTCCCGACGGAGTCGCTCGGCCGCCTCTTTGGCGAGCGGCTTGTGACCTGGCTGAAGGGCCGCGGGATCTCGATCGAGGCTGGCCGAAACGTCACGTCGATTGAGCGATCGCCGGACGGCCGGGCTGCTGCGGTCGTGCATGGTGATGGCAGAATTGCCTGCGATGCGGCGATCGTGGCGGTGCCATGGCGGCAGGCTGCGCGAGTCGTGCCCGATCTCGTGCCGGCGGCTGCTGACCGTCTGGCCGGTTCGCCGATCACGGCAGTGCATCTCTGGTTTGACCGCGACTGCATCGACCTGCCGCATGCGGTGCTTGTGGGCCGCGTGTCGCAGTGGGTCTTTCGGCCCGACCCGGCCGAGGGCCGCCAGCCCGGCTACTGCCAGGTGGTGATCAGTGCCTCACGTGGTCTCTCGGCCGATCGTGACGGCCTGCTGGCGACGGTGGTAGCTGAGCTCCGCGAGACATTTCCTGCGGCCCGCGATGCTGTGCTTCTCGATGCGCGGGTGGTCACTGATCCCACCGCAGTGCTTTCGGTACGGCCGGGCGTCGACGCGGTGCGGCCGGCGGCGGTCACGGCCGTACCGAATCTATTTCTGGCTGGAGATTGGACCGCCACCGGCTGGCCTTCGACGATGGAAGGCGCCGTGCGGAGCGGCCGTCTCGCGGCCCTGGCCGTCGGCGGCCATCTGGGCAAACGAGTCAGCCCGCTCACCGCCGACCTGCCCAAGAATCTCGCCGTGCGACTGCTGACCGGCAATTGACACCGGCCCTCTCCAGTGGAGGTGAGTTATGAGGGCTTGCCGAAGCGTGGAGAGGACAAGTTGGAAAACTTATCCCACGGCCGCTTCCGGCTCGGGGAGCGTTCGGCAAAACTCCACAAGCGCTCCGGCCAGTGTGCGGCCGTCCACGACGGCGTGCTCCCAGAGTTGCCACATGTCGAGGGCGGCCCGCGGCCGGCGGCTCATGGCGGCCAGCGCCGATCCCAGTCGCCGCATGCCCGACTGGGGCTGAACAAGCGTTGCGATTTCACGCGGCAGCTCCTGTCCCGCGGTGTCGGAGATCACGCGAATTGACGTGCAGGGCAGGCCCGCGTCGTAGGCGACTGTGGCCACGGCGAATGTCTCCATGTCGACGAGGCTCGCGCCAGTGGCGGCGGCGAGGTCTCGCTTGGCGGTGGTCGTGGTCACGACATTGTAAGCGCTGACGATCGTATGGTCGCCGCGAGGGAGGCCACTCTGCCCTGCCGTAAATGCAACGGGCTCACCGCCACCTTTGCAGACAACGTGAGCGGGATAAACGATCGCGCCGCGGGCCAATGATTCAACAAGGCCGCCGGCGAATCCGGCCGTGACGATCCGCAGCGGCCGGTGGCCGTCGATGAGGAGCCGTGTGGCCCGCGTAGCCGCAGCGGCTCCCACTCCGCCCACGCACCAGGCCACCCGCCGGCCTGCGATGATTCCCTCGTGAAACGTCAGGCCGGACGCTTCATACACTGTCGTCTCTGTCGCTGCGGCCGCGAAGGCGTCGGCCTCAATGGACAGCGCGAATACGATCCCCATGACAGAGGCAGCCCGCGGTGACGGTGGTTGAGGATTTTGCATCGTGAAAAAATCGATGGTCTGCCGCCCGGTGCCCCCCCAGGCCACGGCGGCAGACCGTCGGATGATTCGGCTGCCAGACAGCCTGACTTCAGTGGCCCAGACAAAAGTGTAGGAGCGAGAGTGGGTTCCACCAGCATAGGCGAGAGCAGCGGGCGCAGTCGCAGGGCTCGGCCGGCACCGACTGCACCTCGTATTTCGGCACCTTTTCGACCTTCTCCTTGCCGTCGGATTTATAGAGCCGCTTCTTCACGAAGACGTTGCCGCAGGGCGGGCTGCAGCGGCATTCGGCTGGGCCTGTGCACCAGCACTCGTGGGCCCGATCGCAGTCATACTCGCACTTCATCTCGTATTTCGGCTTCTTGGTTTTCTTCTCGTCCCACGACGACTTGCACACGGGAACACATGGCTGGCATGCCTCGGCATCGGTGCAGTGTGTGCAGCTGTTTCGGCCACAGTCGCAGTCGGCGGCGTGGGAACTGGCGAGCCACATCCCCAGACCGAATACCGCGAGAAGAGCAAGGCACAGGTGTCGCATGGAAAGTCTCCGCTGTCTGATTGGAAGGTGCGGCATGTGGCTCAAAAGTCGAAGGCCAGTCGCGTGCCAAAGCCGTTGATAAAGCCGCTGCCGTTGGAGCTGGTGCCAGGAACGACTGCGCCAGTGGAATCCTTTTTCCACGGCGTGCTGACGAAGTCGCGGTAGGTCAGGTCGTAGTTGAAGTAGACGCGAGCGTTGGGATTGAGGAGCCAGTTCAGGCCCAGCGTCATGCCGTTCAAGACGCCGCCGTTCACCTGCCCGTCGCTGAGGCAGAGGTAGTTGTAGCGGGCCCCCACCTGCCAGGCACCCTCGCTGACATTCC
>JBAXUW010000007.1:0-39185 GCA_037129495.1 Planctomycetota bacterium
GGCCCGGCGGTGCAGAGCCATAACGGGCAGCAAGACGCATTGGACAAGTTAGAAACCGTATCCCACAAGGAGAGCAGGACGAGGCGTTCAGCGGTCCCACTGGAGGACGGCGTAAAGCACGATGCCAATATAGTGGCTCGCGCTGGCGGCAATAACCATCAGGTGCCAGAGGGGGTGGTAGTACCACTCGCGGTGATCGTTCTGCAGAAAGTAGACGCCGATCGTATAGATGACTCCACCGAGGAGCATGATGCCAAAACACCCATACGTCGCCGACGGTAGCAACACCATGGACGGAATCCACCCGAGCAGGATGCACCCGAGGGGATCCATGTCGTCGATCCGACGTCGGCTGAGCACCTTGGAGTGGAATCCCACCGCTGCGGCTGCCCAGACGGCAAGCAGCACGACGATCCGCGTCCATCCCGCCAGATAACTCCAGAGGAGGGGCGTGAAACTCCCGGCGATCAGCGTATAGATGAATCCTTGGTCGAGCGCACGCATCTGATGCCGCCGCGTGGGATCTCTGACCGCATGCGACAATGTTGAAAATAAATAGACCCCCGACAGGCTACAACTGTAGACCGCGCAAGCAATCATCAGACCCGGTTCACCCGTCATCGTCAGTCGGGCGAGCGCAATCCCCGCCGGAATGCTCAGCACAAACCCGAGACCGTGAATCCAGGCATTCAACGATTCTTGGCGGGCATTTTCAGCCGTCCACTCTCTGGCCATAGTGCCTGATCCTTTTTCTTTGCGTCTTCACGCTCCAATATACCGCGCCACTATTGCGCGGGCTTTTGCCTCCTCGCGCGTACCGGCAACGATCGCGCGGCCATCGGCAAACACCGATAGTTGAATCCCCTCCTCCACGTCAGCGCGGACTAGCCATGGATTTGCGGCGACAGCCCCGAAGGGTGCCAACCGGACCGCGAGAGCGGCGAGGTCGATCGAACCTGGCACAGCCGCTGCCACCTGCACCGCATCGCGGCCGCAGATGGCCGTTGCCTGCCCGCCTAAGCGGCCCTCCAGCCAAGGAAAATCGCCGCCGCGGCAAGTCGCACAGCCCTGCTCTCCGATCGCCAACAGGTCGATCGTCCGCCAGCTGCCGTCCCAGAGGTCGCAGGCCAGCAGTCGGTTGCCCACGCGGTCGGTTGCTCCAACAAGGAGCTTGATCGCCTCGGCTGCCTCGACCGCGCCCACAACGAACGCTGCCGGGCCGATGATGCCCGCCGTGTCACATGTCGGCATCACGCCCGGCGCTGGCGGATCGGGGATCAAGCACCGTAGGCAGGCGGTCTTGCCGGGCAGCACGGTCATGACGCGGCCCTCGGCGCCGATCGCGCCGCCATACACCCAGGGGATTCCTGCGCGGCAGGAAAACTCATTGATCAAGAATCGGGCCTCGAAATTGTCGGTGCCATCCACGATCACATCGACGCCTCCCAGGAGAGCCGCGGCATTGCTCGCCGTGAGATCAGAGACCACTGGCTCAATCACCGCGGCAGAGTTCATCCGCTCCAGATGCTGCGTGGCAGCCGCCGCCTTTGGAATTCCGGCGGCGACGTCGGCCTCATCGAAGAGCACCTGCCGCGGCAGGTTTGAGAATTCGGGCACATCGCGGTCGATGATCCTGAGTCTTCCCACGCCCGCCCGCACCAGGGCCATTGCCACCACGCTGCCAAGCGCTCCGCAGCCGACGACTGCCACTCGGGCGGCTGCCAGCCTGGCCTGCCCTGCGGGACCCAGCGGCGTGAACCGCACCTGCCGGGAATAACGGTCGGGATCAAAGGCTGCCATGCAAATTATGCTACCACGCAGTGACGAGATACCCCGCCCAATCCCGGGGCAGAGGATGGGCCAGCCGCCCGACCCCAGCTGTGAATCCCAGGGCACCGCCCGCCAACCCCCAGGCCGCCAGATCGGCCTGGAGCCGGTCGCATTCGCCACGCGAATTGGCCCCCTTGAGAGCGGCCGGCCGCTGGGCCACGAGGGGAATGGGCTGCGGCCAGTTGCGCCAGGCTTCGTGCGGGAGGTTGCCCGCGGGCAGATCGACAATGATGCAATCGATGAGTTGTGTCAGGTCTGCGGGCAACAGATCCGGCGACTGCGTGCCATCGGCCTCGAGGGCGAGGACCATTGTCCCCTTGAGCCGCCGGGTCGCGGCCGCGACCGCCGCAGCGAGTTCTACCGCAGCTGTCCTTGGCACCACGGCCAGCAACACCGCCGGATGGAGGGACCAGGCGGCAATCCGTTCGGCGGCGCGATTCTGGTCGAGCGGCCGACCCTCCGCGTCCTCCAGTCGTGCCACGATCGCCACGCCCGCCCGATCCGCAGCGGCGCAGTCAACCAGCGGCGGATCGACGATGACAGCTGCGACGTGGGCAGCGCGGAAGGTCTGCGGATCGAAGCCTGCGACCGCGGCAAGGCCGCGTGGCACAAAGCGTCGGCCGTCGAGCCAGAGCGACCTGCCGCGAACTCCCAGTCTCCGCAGACCAACCATCCGGTCAACGGTCGCGAGTGTCTGCTCGCCGGCCAGCAGGCGAGCCTCAAGGCGGTAGAGATTTGGCAATTCTGGTGTCCAATACGCCGGCTCGGTAAAGACGGCCCGGCCGTCGGCCTGACCAGCAACCTTGCAGCCACTGTTCATGAGTCGCACCGTCGTCGGCAGGGTCGTATCGCGATTGCGGCGCGGCCCGATAAGCGTGCCCACGATCGCCAGCGGCCCCCAATCACCCGCCACGTCACCCGCCATAATCCGAACGGCGATCTCGGCACGCATGTCATCAGCGCGACCGGGCAGGATTAAAAGAGCTCCCGCTTGGCCAGCTGGAATCACTTGATATTCCTGGCTGAAAACTGCCGCATGGCCAGCTCCTTGAGATGCCGTAGGTCGAGCTTGCCCGACCCGAGGAACGGCAGTTCGGCGATCTCGGCGAAGCTGTCGGCCGAGGGTATCCAGAGATTGGGTAGCCCACGCTGCAGGAGCGACTTTACGATCTCAGCTGGAGGCCGGTCGGTCGGCAGGTGAAACACGATCAGCCGCTCCCCCTTGGCGGCGTCGGGAATGGCTGTTACCACCGCCAAGAGATCACCCTCGGCTGCGTTCAGCGTCGCGTTCACGGCCTCCTCAATCGACAGGTGGGGCACCATCTCCCCGCCGATCTTTGAGAACCGGCTCTCTCGGCCAGTGATTGTGATAAAGCCCTCAGCATCCAGCCTGGCGATATCGCCGGTGGAATACCAGCCGTCGTGCACCACTTGTGCCGTCAGATCAGACCGGTCGAGGTAACCCTGCATCACGTTGGGCCCACTGATCCAGAGCATGCCATCTTCACCGATGGGCAGTTCGCGCATTGTTTCACGGTCGGTGATCCGCGCGCGGCAACCGAGAATCGGCTGGCCCACCGAACCCTCCCGCGAGTCGGGCGGCCGGCCGGGCACATGCCTGGACGGGGGCACGTTAAACGATACCAGCGGCGACATCTCGGTGGCGCCGTATGCCTCGCTGGGCCGCACGCCAAATCGCTTCTCGAATGCGTCAGAGACTTCCTTCGGTAGTTTCTCAGCGGCTCCAAACACGACCTCGAGTGTTGAAAAGTCCTCGGCTGGCGTCCGCCGAGTGTAGATCCGCAAAAAGGTGGGCGTGGCCATCAGGATCGTGGCATGGTGCTCGCGGGCCAGGCGACCGACGACCTGCGCGTCGCGGGGATCAGTGTGATAGACCACGGCGGGCTCCAGCGCGAGCGGCGTCCAGAGCGTGGTTGTATAGCCATAGGAATGGAAAAAAGGCAGCACGCCGATCGCGACGTCAGCGGGAGAGAGGTGCAGCAGGCTGTCGATTGCCCGAACCTGCGAGCCGATATTCTCCTGCGTCAGCACGACTCCCTTCGGATCGCCCGTCGAGCCGGATGTGAAGATCACTGTGAGCACGTCTGCGGGCCGGATGCGATCAAGACCGAGCAGCTTCTCGAGCATCACAACCGGCGTGATCGTGGCATGGAGAAACGCGCGGATCTTGTCAAACGTGGTGAGTCGATTTCGTAAGTCTCCGGCGTCGAGTAACTTCGCGCCGGCATTGAGCTTCACGCGGGCGAGAAATACAGGACTTGAAATCACATGCTTGAGTCCCGCCCGTTCGATGCAGAGATCCAGGATCTCCTGCGATGACGTATAGTTGAGATTTACCGCCACGCGACCCGAGAACGAGAGTGCTGCATTCACTACCGCCCCACCGACCGTCGGTGGCAACAGCACACCCACCAACTTTTCGTCGGCCGCCAGCACGCGATCCAGCACGCTCTGGGCGGCCAGGATCCGCGTGAGTAACTCCCGGCCGGTCAGCCGCGTACCGAGCGAGTCGGCCATCTTGAGCCGGCCGCCGGCGCTGCGGCACATTCGCAGCAGCCGCCGCTGCAACACGAGAGGCGGATCGATGACAGTGGGCATGAGCTATTCCGGGGGCGGCAGTTGGACGGGCGTGTTGCCCGATCGCTGCCAAACATTAGACTCTCCTGCTTGCCGACTGACCAGACGCAGTGAGACCTTCTTTTACCACCGCGCCCGTAGCCAGGCGTCTTTTCCCCGGACTCAAGTGATGCCCCGTTACCAGCCGTCCCGGATCGAACCGAAGTGGCAGGCCTGGTGGGACACGCACGGCACGTTTGCCACACCACGGCTGCCTGGCGAACGAAAGGCCTACGTGCTCGATATGTTTCCGTATCCCAGCGGAGACGGACTGCATGTTGGCCACCCCGAGGGCTACACCGCCACCGACATCGTGGCGCGGTTCGAGCGAATGCGGGGCACGAGCGTGATGCATCCGATGGGGTTTGACGCCTTCGGCCTGCCGGCGGAAGAACATGCGATCCGCACGGGCACGCCTCCCCGCGAGAGCACCCAGCGCAACATCGACACGTTCACCCGCCAACTCAAGATGCTTGGGTTGAGCTACGACTGGAACCGTTCACTCGCCACCACTGATCCGGAATACGTCCGCTGGACCCAGTGGATATTTCTCCAGCTCTTCGATACCTGGTTCGATGTCGCGCTCCAAAAAGGGCGGCCGATCGCAGAACTACCGATCCCCGCCGACGTCACCGGGCAAGGCGTGGTCACCGTGGCTGCCTATCGCGACGCCCACCGGCTCGCCTATCAGTCGGAAGCACCCGTGAACTGGTGCCCCGCGCTTGGCACGGTGCTCGCCAACGAGGAGGTGATCGGCGGGGTCAGCGAACGGGGCAGCCATCCCGTTGTGCGGATTCCACTTCGGCAGTGGATGCTGCGAATCACCGCCTACGCTGACCGGCTCGACCGCGAGCTTGAAGGCCTCGATTGGTCTCCCAGTATCAAGAAGCTGCAGCGTGACTGGATCGGCCGCAGCACCGGCGCCGAGGTTGATTTTTTCCTCGCGCCGACCCTGTCGGCCGACGCGGCCTTTGGGGCCTGGCAGCAGGCCCGAGCGGCCGGCGGATTCCCGCTGAGGCCGGGGCCCGATGTCTTGCGGATCTACACGACGCGGCCCGATACGCTCTACGGCGTGACATACATGGTCGTCGCGCCCGAGCATCCACTTGTCGACATTCTCACGCTGCCGGCGCAGCGGGCGAAGATCGCCGCCTACCGCGAGGCGGCCTCTCGCAAGAGCGATCTTGACCGCACTGATCTGGCCCGCGGGAAGACGGGCGTGTTCACCGGCTCTTTCGCGATCCATCCGCTCTCTGGGAAATCAATCCCTGTCTGGGTGGCTGACTATGTGCTGGCCTCCTACGGCACCGGGGCGATCATGGCGGTGCCTGCCCATGACGACCGTGACTGCGAGTTTGCCGACACGTTTGGCTTGGAGAAGGTCGTGGTCGTTACGCCGTCAGCCGATCCAAATATTGAGGCGACAGCGGCCGCCGGATTGTTCACGGGCGCGGGGCTGGCGGTCGCCTCAGGACCCTACAGCGGCCTCGATACACGAACGTTCATCGCGCGGGTAACGCACGACCTGCAGGCTGCCGGGCTCGGCCGATCGGCGGTCAACTACAAGCTCCGTGATTGGCTCTTCAGCCGACAGCGGTTTTGGGGAGAGCCCTTCCCGATCCTCCACGAACTCGACGCCGAGGGACGGCCCACCGGGGCGATGCGGGCGGTAGACATCGCCGAACTGCCTGTGAACCTGCCCCAGCTCACCGACTACAAGCCGGGCAACACGCCTGACCCGCCGCTGTCGCGCTCGCCGACTGAGTGGCTCTTCGTCGAGCGGGACGGCAAACGGTATCGCCGCGAGACCAACACCATGCCGCAGTGGGCCGGCTCTTGCTGGTACTACCTACGGTTTCTGGACCCTCACAATAGCAGTCGCTTCATCGATCCCGAGGTAGAGCGGGCCTGGATGCCGGTCGATCTCTATGTGGGCGGCGCGGAGCATGCCGTACTGCACCTTCTCTATAGCCGCTTTTGGCACAAGGTACTTTATGACCGAGGGCACGTCTCGCATCCGGAGCCGTTTGGCAGGCTGGTCAACCAGGGGATGATCCTCGGCGAGATGGAGTTCACCGGCTACCGCAGCACCAAGGGGGGCTGGGTCACCGCCGGGCAACAGACCGAGGGCGACTCGCCAGTGCGGGTGGCTGCCGATCAGGTGGAGAAGCAGGGGGAGCATTTTGTGCTCCGCGACGCGACAAAGATCCGAGTCGAGAGCCGGGCCTACAAAATGTCGAAGAGCCGCGGCAACGTGGTCAATCCCGACCAAGTAGTCCTCGCGCACGGCGCCGATTCGCTGCGGCTCTACGAGATGTTTATGGGCCCACTTGAGGCCACGAAGCCCTGGAGCACGGCAGGCGTGGGGGGAGTTCGCGGATTTCTCGATCGCTGCTGGCGGCTGGTAGTGGACGATAAGGCAGACTCAATCGCACTGGCCCCGCAGGTGGTAAACGACGTACCCACCGACGACCAACTCCGCGAACTCCACCGTACGATCGACAAGGTGACGAAGGATATCCAGTCGCTCTCCTTCAACACAGCCATCGCCCGAATGATGGAGTTTGTGAACTTCTCTACACCACTGAACCGCCGACCGCGAGCGATCCTCGAGCCGTTCGTGATCGTGCTCGCCCCCTTCGCGCCGCATCTTGCCGAAGAGCTCTGGGAGATCCTCGGACGCCCCGCCCCCGTGTCGCTCGCTGAGTGGCCAGCCGTTGAGGACCGCTGGCTCCGAGACGACACGGTCGAGATTCCCGTTCAGATCCAGGGTAAGCTCCGGGGCCGCGTGATCCTGCCGGCCGCTGCCGACGCCGAGACGATGAAGGCCGCTGCGGCCGCCGATCCAAAAATCGCAGAGCTGATTGCAGGCAAGGAGATCGCCAAGATCGTCGCCGTACCTGGGCGACTGGTGAATTTCGTGCTGCGGGAATGACGCCTATTTGGCGGGTGCGGTCGGTTCTCGTAGCATGAGACTTGGCGGGTAAGCAGAGCCACTGGCAAGGAACATTTGATCATGAGCGTGCAGCGTGTTTTAGCTCTGGTTCTGGGCGGTGGCCGCGGTGCCCGGCTCTACCCCCTCACCCGCGACCGCTCCAAGCCAGCGGTGCCGCTGGGTGGAAAATACCGCATTATCGATGTGCCGCTCTCCAACTGCATCAACAGCGGCGTGCAGCGGATCTACGTACTCACGCAGTTCAATTCTGTGAGCCTCCACCGCCACATCCGTCGCACCTACACATTCGATCCTTTCAGTGGCGGCTTCGTCGAGATCCTGGCGGCCCAGCAGACTATCGATAATGCCGGTTGGTATCAGGGTACGGCCGATGCGGTCCGCCAAAACCTCCGCTACCTGCAGCAGCCTGATATCCGCCATGTCCTGATTCTCTCCGGCGACCAGCTTTATCGTCTGAACTACGCCGACATGCTGGCCACTCATATGGCCAGCCGTGCCGACGTCACGATCGCTGGGATTCCGGTGCTCGAGGAGGCTGCTTCGGGGCTCGGCATTATGCGGCTCGATGGCACAGGCAGGGTCGAGGGCTTCCTCGAGAAGCCACAGACCAAGGCCGAGCTCGACATGGTCCGCACCGATCCCGCCTGGATCGATGGTCAGGGCATTCCGGCACAGGGACGCTCGCTGATAGCGAGCATGGGGATTTATCTGTTCGACCGAGACTGCCTCGTCGATCTGCTCATGAAGACCGATTATCAGGACTTTGGCCGCGAGGTCTTTCCCGCGTCCATCCGTGCTAAGAAGGTGCAATTGCATCCCTTCGACGGCTACTGGGAGGATATTGGAACGATCCGCTCCTACTACCAGTGCAATCTTGACCTCGCCAGCCCGACGCCGCCTTTCGACATGGCCCTGCCCGAGGCCCCGATCTATTCCCGCGGTCGATTCCTGCCGCCCTCACGGATCAACGGCGCCACCTTGCGGCACAGCCTTTTGTCTGATGGCTGCCTCGTGGAGGAGGGCGCGGTGATCGAGAATAGCGTGATCGGCCTGCGGTGCCGGATCGGCCGTAACGTGGTGATCCGCAACTCCGTGATCCTCGGCAACGACTTCTTCGAGACCGCGGATGACATCGCGATCAACACTGCCAAGGGGCTACCTCGATTGGGCATCGGCGCCGGCACGGTGATCGAGGGAGCGATCGTCGATAAAAACGTGCGGATCGGCTGCGGGGTCAGGATTGTCAACGACCATGCCGTCGATGCCTCGGGCGACAGCGACCAGTTCACAGTCCGCGACGGCATCGCAGTCGTACCCAAGGATGCGATCATCCCGGACAACTGGCGGCCGTTCCCCACTTAGTCGAAAAAAGGTGGAAGAAAAAAGGTGGCAGCCACCTTTTTCTGTTTCAACGGCGGGCACGCCAGCCAGAGGTGTCGCCGCGACTCGATCGCACGGGAGCCGGCTCAGATTCAGCGACGACAACCCCTTCGGTCTGCTGCAAATCGGCTAAGACTACCTCATCAGCAAGCGTGGGCTGCGGTTCTTCGTCAGCCCCAACTGCAGCAGGCTCGGGGTCACCTTTGACCAGCAGCGGCCAGGGCAAGGGAGTTGCACCCAGCGGAAGAATACCGCCGCTGCGGGCCCGAAAGTCGTTTTGCGGGGACGAGCCGTTGGGTACCGGGCCAGAATAGTCGAAGGGATCCGGGCACATCGTACAGCCAATCGAGGCTGCGATCCCCGCGACCGCAACAACCAGGATGCACGCCCGGTTCACTGCAGCTGGTCTCATGCGTGCCTCGCCTTGCTGGAAACCATTTTTGGGGAGGGTGGCCCAGTTCCCCCGGGGCCACGTCGCGGCTTTACAAGGCCGTGGCATGCCCCTCACCCCACCGGCCGGGCCCCATGGCCCGGCACTCACAGCGGCTGTTCCCCTCACCCCAATCCCCACAGATATTTTCGGCCAGCGAAGACGGAATCTTCAGAAAAACCGCTTCCACCGGAAAAACAGGTAGCTTCACTCGGCCACCCGTGACAGAAGAGCCCGTAACAGCAGGGCTAGAGGTTCACGCCCAGCTTCGCCATGAGCAGTTTCATGTCGTCCCAGACCTCCCGCTTCGCAGATGGATTTCGCAGGAGGTAGGAGGGGTGGTAGGTGCAGATCACCTGTGACGATCTCCAAGAGAACCATCGTTTTCGCAGCTTGCCGATCGTCTCATCGCTCTGCAGGAGCGTCTGAGCCGCTGTCGTTCCCAGGCAGCAGATGAACTCGGGCGCGATGATCTCCAACTGCCGTTCGAGGTAGCCGCGGCAGTTGGCTGTCTCCTCAGACAGCGGCGGGCGGTTGTCCGGTGGACGGCATTTGAGCACGTTGAGGATATAGACATCGTCTCGCGAGAGCGTGCACGACTCAATGATCTTCGTGAGGAGTTGGCCGGCACGGCCCACAAACGGCTCACCAGAGGCATCTTCGTCGGCACCCGGCGCCTCGCCCAGAAAACAGAGTCGTGCCGTGGCAGGCCCCACCCCAAACACTGTGTGTGTTCGGGCCCGGGCGAGCGGCTCGCACCGCTGACAGCCGGCGACCTCCTCGCGAAGCACCGCAAGCAACTCGATCTGTGGCCCACCAGTCGCGGCGCCCGGCACTGCCGCAGCAGCCGTCCGAGCACCGGCCACGGTCGCCGCCGACTTCTTTCTGGCCCGTTTGGGAAGATCGCAAACGCCTGCATCGGCAAGACTCTCCAGCCGCTGCTTCAAGCTACGAGGACTGGAGTTGCCAGGCCGTGGACCCGTGTTGCCGGCATTGACTGCCATGGAATCCGTCCCTGATTGAAACAGTCGGTTTGAGCAGTCGTTCAGAGGGCTCGGCGGAAGCGTTTCGGAGCCCGCCCTTTGCCGAGTAAGGCACCTGCCGACGGCTTCTTCGGCTCCCCGACTCCAGGCTCACCCGCCGCCCCATTGGAAAGGCTGGCGACGGCAGCGGCCAAGCCGCTCTCGCCCACGCCCACCCGCGGCAGTTCCGTTTTGGGACGACGCTCAAAAGCCTCAAAGCCGGGGATCTCATCCCGTTTGAGGAGTCGCTCGATCCGCATCTCAATCCGCGTGAGCTGCGGCCCCTCCTCAGGGCTGACGAACGTGTAGGCAATCCCCTCTCGACCCATCCGGCCCGTGCGGCCCACCCGGTGGACATAGTCATCGCAGAACTCTGGGATATCGTAATTGATGATGTGCGATACGCCCGTCACGTCGATGCCACGGCCGACCACGTCGGTGGCCACGAGGACGCGGACGATGCCTTCGCGAAACTGTTTCATCGCCCGATCGCGGGCCCCCTGCGCCAGATCACCGTGGATGCACGACACCTCGTCCGGATGACTATCCCGTCCACGGTTGCGGTGCCGTGACAGGCGTTCAAAAATCTTGTCGGTACCCCGCTTTGTGCGGCAGAAAACGATTACCTGACGGGGGTTTTCCCGCTCGAGTAGCTTCTCGAGCAGATCAAACTTTCGCACTGGCTCGACTGTAAAATAAAACTGTTCGATGGTTTCGACGGCCAGTTCGTTGACGGAGAAGTCAAGAATCTCTGGGTTCCGCATATAGCGGGTAGCGAGTTTGGCTACCGTTGGCGGCACCGTGGCCGAGAGCAGGAGCGTCTGACGGCTCTCCGGACAGCGGCGGAGAATCTTTTCAATGTCGGGGCGAAACCCAATGTCGAGCATGCGGTCCGCCTCATCGAGCGTCACAATTTCAAGCGACGACATCGAAATCGTTCCACGGCTCATATGATCGAGCACGCGGCCCGGCGTGCCAACGACCACTCCTGGATGCTTTGCGAGTTTGTCGATCTGCCCTTTGATCGGCTTGCCTCCGTAGACAGCCACGCAGTGGATCCCGGAGCCGTGGGCGAGTTTCTCAAACTCATCTCGCACCTGTACCGCTAGTTCCCGGGTTGGCACAAGCACGAGCGCCCGCGGGCCACCATGACGTTCCGACTTTAGAATCCGCTCGAGAATCGGAAGCACAAACGATGCTGTTTTGCCGGTGCCCGTGCGGGCCTGACCGAGCAGGTCCATGCCGGTCAACGCCCGCGGTATCAGGCCGGCCTGCACCGGAGTGGGCGTCGTGTAGCCGGCCCGCTCGACAGCGGCCATCGTGGCCGGCGAAAGGCCCATCGTTTGAAAGCTTCCGACCGCATTGCCCAAATCACTCCGGACGGTATCCGCCGGCTCCGCCGGCCAAACACCACTGTCGTTCACAGCCACTCGTAATCCTCTTTTGAAATTCTCACAGGCCGCGCACAGAACCCCAACATGAAGCGGTAAACGACCGGATTTAACCTCTTAAAACTACCACGGCGACCCGCATCCGGCAAACACGTCGCCAGCAGCCCCCACAGGAATCCGGAGAGCCGGGATCGGCTGAAGCTTGACGAGCGTCGGAATTTCGCCCTGCCAGGTCTGAACCACCAACACAGCCCCAATGGCGAAAGTCCTCGCGAAGGAGATTTCTGCCGGCCCGGCGCTGCCCTGCCAGAGCGGCTAGCAACACCTTGGACAAGTTAGAAAACTTATCCCACGAAAGACAGAAGACAGCGTCGCAAGTCTGCGACACGAGCACCAGCAAACAGTGTTTGCCAAGCGAAAATGGCCTGGAGGGCCATGTTTCGCGTGAAGACGAAAAACTTATTCCACTCGCGGGTTCAATAAAATTTAGCGGTCGAAGATCTTGCGGATAGCCCAGAACGTCGCGGCCCGCCCGGCCCGCGCAATCGACCGCGTGAGCGGAATGGTCTTCGGGCAGACAGCCACGCAATTCTGGGCGTTGCCGCACATCTGGATCCCGCCCTGCGATGTGAGAGCCGCCAGCCGCTCGTCGGCGTTCATCTTGCCGGTCGGATGGCCGTTGAACAGCATCGCTTGGCTGATTGCGTGAGCGCCGATAAAGCCCACATCAAAGGCAGCCTTGCGCCGGGAATCAAAGTCTTCCGCTGTCTCGTCATCGCGGCGAACTACTTCAATCTTGGTAAATTGCGGGCAGGCCTCCAGGCAGCAACCGCAGCTCATGCAGGTGGAGAGCGGGTAGGCATCCTCCTGATCCTCTGGCGCGATCCGTGGGCCGGGACCGTTGTCGAAAGAACCGTCGACGGGGATCCAGGCCTTCACCCGCTCGAGCGAATGAAAGAGTCTCGCCCGATCGACCTTCAGGTCGCGGACCACTGGAAACTTCGACATTGGCCGGAGTTCGATCTCGTCAGCCGATTCCGCGAGGAGTTTGTCCACCAGCGATGAGCATGCCATGCGGGTGCGGCCGTTGATGACCATCGTGCAGGAGCCACAGACCTCCTCCAAGCAGTTGCAGTCCCAAGCCACCGGCGCGACGCGTCGGCCATCACTCGAGGTGGCCTTGATTGCGATCTGCTGCAAGACGCTGATGACATTCATGTTGTCGACGTAGGGAATCTCATACCGTTCCCAGTAGCTCTCCTCGCCGGGCGCGTCCTGCCTCAGGACTCGAACGCGGACAAGCCGCGGTGCTGCGACCTCAGGCCCACGGCGAACGTCGTCGTCTGCCGAATGCGGGTGTTGCCGGGAAGCATTTTGCTCAGACTCGGAAAATTCAACAGCTCTGATCATCGTTGGGGTCTCCTCCGCACACGAACAGACAAAAACATCATGACTGAATGACTAACCCGCCGCGCCAACCGTGGCGGTCTGCCGGGGTGCAGCACCAGCGGCCACAGCACCAGCGGTTGCTCCCCGCTTCTTCCACACCTCCTCGATCACCTCCGCTCCGACGAGGCCATAGAGCCGCGGCCGCGGCGGCATGAGGGATGTGTCGATATCCTGATACGAAATCTCCGGCTCGCCGTCCGCGCCCTGCTTTGCGATCGTAGACTTCAGCCACTTCTGCGTATTCGCCTCGAATCGGTCGCACCACTGCTCGGCCTCGCGAAACTTCTCCACCGGATCCGTGGCGTGGATTCCCGGCATCGCAAAATCGGGCTTGTAGTGAGCCCCACGACACTCATCGCGCTGAAGGGCGCCCTTGAGGATTAACTTTGCCATCGGGAACATGTCACCAAGCGACTTGGTGAAGACGACGTTTTGGTTGGTCCAATTCCCCGAATCGGAGACCGCGCACCGCCGCCACCGCTCCTCGAGTTCGCAGACCTCTGCATAGGCTGCGATCAGTTGCTCGTTGCGGCGGACCACCGTGGCCACGCGGGTCATGAGGCTGCCCAATTGCTGATGAAGATCGTAGGGATTTTCATTGCCCGCCGTTCGCGCAAGCAGCGATCTGTGCCGCTCCTCTTCGCGCCGCAGGCTCGCGTCAAACAGCCGCGACGGCTCCTCGCTCGCCTTTCTGCCAGCGGCCTCGGAGCCGGCAATCACGCCCGAAGCGCAGAATAGGCCGCTAAAAATACAGGAGAGCAGCGAATTCGCACCGAGCCGGTTGGCACCGTGATACTGATAATCGCATTCGCCGATCGCATACATTCCAGGAATGTTTGTCTGCTGGTTCCGCGGCGATCCCTCCACAAGCCCGCCTGTGCTACTCTTCTCGTAGTCGACCCACAGCCCACCCATGGAGTAGTGGACGGCCGGAAAAATCTTCATCGGTACGACCCGTGGATCGACCCCCTGAAACTTTTCGTAGATCTCAAGGATGCCACCGAGTTTGCGGTCGAGCGTCTCCCGAGGAATGTGCGTGAGGTCGAGGTAGACGCACAGCCGATCCTTTTCGACCGACAAGCCTTCGGTCGTACAGATATCGAAAATCTCACGGGTGGCGATATCGCGGGGCACGAGATTGCCATACTTCGGATAGCGCTCCTCGAGAAAGTAGCTCCGCTCCGACTCCGGTATGTCACGGGGATCGCGCGGATCATGAGGAGTCTTGGGCACCCAAACACGGCCCCCCTCACCACGGGCGCTCTCGCTCATCAGCCGGAGTTTGTCCGCCCCTGGAATGGCGGTTGGGTGCACCTGAATGAATTCGCCATTTCCGTACCACGCACCAGCCTTATACGCCCGACTCACGGCGCTGCCCGTACAGACCATTGACATCGTTGAACGACCGTAGATGAGGCCGTTACCGCCGGTGGCCAAAATGACGGCATCCGCCTGAAAGGCACGGAACTGCATTGTCACAAGATCTTGGCAGATCGCTCCGCGGCAGCGACCTGCGTCATCGAGCACTGGCTCGAGAAAATCCCAAAACTCCCACTTCTTGACCTTTCCATCCACTTCCCAGCGGCGGACCTGTTCGTCAAGTGCATAGAGAAGTTGTTGACCGGTGGTGGCGCCGGCGAAGGCTGTCCGCTTAAACAGCGTGCCACCGAACCGCCGTTGGTCACGAAAGCCCTCGGGAGTTCGATTAAAGGGCACGCCCAACCGGTCCATAAGATCTACAATTCGCGGAGCCCAGTCGGCCATTTCCTTCACCGGGGGCTGGTGCTGCAGGAAGTCTCCACCGTAAACGGTATCGTCGAAGTGCTTCCATTCGTTGTCCCCCTGCTGCCTCGTCAGCGAATTCACGCTATTGATGCCCCCCTGGGCGCAGACGCTGTGTGAACGCTTCACCGGCACGAGGCTGACAAGATCAACAATCGCACCAATTTCGGCCAGCCGCATGGTGGCAGAGAGCCCTGCCAATCCGCCACCGACTACGAGGACTCTGGGTTGTGCCATGCTACTGCGGCTCCTTGCTCGATCTGGTTGTTTGATCAGGATCCTGACGGTCCATGCGCCGCCGGCAGAATTGGCGCATGGGCTGGTTCCAGGCCGGCACGAACGGCCGGCGGCAGGGGCTGCTCGCCTTCCAGCATGCGTTTCACATCTTCCATTCTGTTTTCAATTGACCGGGCCTGTTCAACGTCGACCGTTCGCAGCGTGCCGATCGCGCCAAGGCTAGCAGCGGCCAGCATCACGCCCATTGCAGCGCTGATCCAATTGGCCCGCCGCATCGCGGCCGGACTGGTCCAGAGGCCCCAGGTGATACCGATGGTCCAGAGCCCATTGGAGAAGTGAAACACCGTCGACAACACACCGATGCAGTAAAGAATCGAAATCAACAACGGCCTGATAGCGACCGCTGCCGAACTGGTCGCATGATGCGGATCGAACTTTCCGCCGCCAAACGGGGCTCCCATCCAATGCAACTGCGTGAGGTGCCAAATGATGAACACAAAGGCAATCATTCCTGTCGCCCGCTGGAGCGTATACCGGACGTTCCCAACATACGCGTAGGAGCCAACGTTTGGCATGCCGTTGGCGATGATCACAAAGCCCACCACGGCATGAAACAGCATGGGTAGAAAAATGAACACCCATTCAATCGGCACCAACAGCGGCCCGAGCGAGTGAATTAAGTCCACCCGCGACTGAAAGGTTCCCGGGCCAGCCATCACCGATGAGTTGGTCAACAGATGCACCACCAGGAAGGCGCCGACTGGCACGAGGCCCGCCAGCGAAAAGAGCCTGTAGATCAGAAACTGGTTTCTGGAAAAAAATGACGGGGAGGGGTCGGTCACAGTTATGCTCTGCCTTTGTAGAGTTCAAGGGTCGACTGATCAGTCGAAGCCTCTGGCGGGAAGGCCGCCAGGCTCCCACGCCTCTCAAGAGTATAGATTTGTCGAGAACTGCGGCAACGGCGGCTCGGCATTTGGCGTCTGTTTGATCCGATTTTATACTCCGTTGCTGTGATCCGTCTGGTGCCGGAGGGCCATTGGTGCCGAATTCAGTCCCAGTTTCCGAACACCCGTTCCCGCTCGGGCCGGGCAATGCCGCAGCCGTGCTGGAGCACCTTCCAGATGGCGTGGCGCTCGTGCTCGCCGACAACACCATCACGTGGTCCAATGCCCGTCTCGCGGGCTGGTGCGGCAAGCCCACGCTGCAGGGCCTCAACTTTTTTGAAGCCCTCGACAGCCCTGAAATTCTCGGCCCCGATACCCAGCCATTTCGTACGGCCATCGAGACCGGCCGTACCACAACCACGACGCTCCGCACGCTCGAAAACCGCTACTTCCACCTCCAGGTCGCAGCCGGCGTTATCGACCGAGCCACTGCTGTGGCCGTGGCCGCCATGCGGGATGTCACGCACACGATCCTTGAGCAGCAGAAGTTGGCCGCCATCCATCAGGCGGGACAGAAGCTCGCGGACCTCGAACCGGCTGAACTTGCCGACATGACCATTGAGGAGCGGATCGATCTGCTCAAAAGCAACATCCTTCACTACTCGAAGGATTTACTGCAATTCGATGTCGTGGAAATTCGGCTGCTCGATCGGCAGACGGGCAGGTTGGAGCCGCTGCTTGCAGTCGGTATGCAGCCGGAGGCCGAGGCCCGAATACTCCACGCCCGTCCCGAATCCAACGGTGTGACCGGCTACGTGGCCGCCACTGGCCACAGCTATTTCTGCAATGACACCACGAAGGATCCGCTCTATCTGGAAGGCTGTAAGGGGGCGAAAAGTTCACTCACAGTGCCCCTCACGCTGCATGAGCAGGTGATCGGCACCTTTAATGTCGAAAGCCCAGAACCGGGTGGTTTTTCCAATACTGACTTACGGTTTCTCGAAATTTTCTCTCGGGACGTCGCAGCCGCCCTCAACACGCTGGAACTCCTCGTTGCCGAGAAAGCCTCGACCGCAGCCGAGAGCATCGAGGCTATTCATGGCGCGGTGGCGCTGCCTGTCGACGATATCCTCAATGAAGCCGTGAGTGTCATGGAGCGCTATATCGGCCACGATGCTGACGTGGTCGAACGGCTGCAGCGGATTCTCCGCAATGCTCGTGACATAAAGCAGGTGATTCAGAAGGTGGGCGAACAGTTGACTCCGAGTTCGGCCCATGCCCATCGCCGGCAGGGTGACCGCCACCCGGCGCTGGCAGGCCGTCGCATCCTGGTCACAGACGCCGACGAACAGGTGCGGGCGGCGGCGCATGCTTTGCTCGAACGGTATGGCTGCACAGTGGAGACTGCCCGCGATGGAGCCGAGGCGGCCTCGATGGTGCGGGCCTGCGGTGCCGAGGCCTACGACGTGATCATCGCCGACATCCGCCTGCCCGATATGAGCGGCTACGAGCTGTTTGTCCGACTGCGGGAATTCCGCGCTGCTGTGCCGCTCGTGCTCATGACCGGATTCGGATACGACCCGGGCCACTCAATCGTGAAGGCTCGGCAGGCGGGCATCGATCTGGTGCTCTTCAAGCCGTTTCGCGTCGACCAACTGCTCGACACTGTGGAGAAGGTGCTCGCCCGCGCCCCAGCCCTTGCGTTGCCCATGAGCGGTGTCTAGGCCAATTTCAAGCCGTTCTTTCGGAAAAGACCTTTTATGCGGCCGGCACCGCTTCTCTGCGAAAGGCAGCACTGGGCTCGGCCTTCCCAAAACACTCTCAATGTCAATGACTTTGGCGAGCTGAGGGAGCTGCGCTGTCTCCTTCTTCGGACATGCCCTTGACCCCGCTTCTCCCACCCCGCTACTTCTCTCCCCGCGAAGAGACGCCCTGCGGACAGGAAGAAGCATCCATGGCACGAGCGAATAACCTTCTAACGAACCACTCCGCCCTCCCAGCCCCCTCGCGTCGGAGAGGCGTTGCGGGGGGCTCGGCGGTGTTTTGCCTGATCGCCTTGCTCGGTATCCGCAGTGAGCCACATGGCCTCTCCGCGGCAGAGCAGGCCGTGGAAGAGTTGCCACCCGCACCGGCGACTGCCGAAGGTGAGGTTGCCCGGCGAATCATGGAAGACGCGATCAGCCGGTCGGCAGAGAACGGCCGTGTTCAGGCGGGCCGCACGCCGCCTTCGGCTGCGGCAGCCGCCACTATTCCCGATGACCTCCTGATTGCCAGAATCTCGGCGGAAGTCGCGGCCAAGCAACTCGAGGCCAGACGCACTGCGCAGCGGTCCCCCGCCGATGCTCTCAACCTGCTCGACGAGGCGGCAGCAAAGCTGGCCAACCCAGCGGTGCCTGAAAAGGTGAAGACACAGCTGCAGCAGCGACTCGAGCGGTCGCGGCGCGAGATCGAGGAATCAACAGGCAAGCGTCGCAATGAACTGGAGATGGAACGGAAAAGCGAGCTGGTCGAAGCCCGCATCGACCGTGAACGGTCCCAGAAGGTTGAGGTCGATCAGCGGCTGGCCATGCTCGTCGAGGAATACAACGCCCTCATCGACTCCCAGCGGTTTCCCGAGGCGGAGGCAGTCGCCAAGAAGGCCGGCCAACTCGCCCCTGACAATCCAATCGTGCGGCAACTCCTCTCGCAGAGCCGCGTCATCCGCCGGCTCGATACCCAGAAGTCGATCGAGGGGGAGAAGCGGCAGGGATTTCTCGATGTCGTCGAAGATACTGAACGTTCCTCCGCGCCGTTCGTCGGCCCAATCGCATTTCCAACCACGCACGACTGGGAAGACCTGACGAAGAACCGCTCCCGTCTGCAGGCCGAGGGGCGCTCGCGAGCGAGCCCCGCAGAGTTGCAGATCCAAAAACGCTTGAGCATCAAGGTGAAGGCGTCGCACCGCGATCAGCCGCTCTCGGCAGTCCTCGCCGATCTGGCGAAGCAGGCTGATGTGCCGATTCATCTCGACATGGTCGGCCTCGAGCAGGAGGCCGTCCGCAGCGATACTTCCGTGACCATTTCACTGGACCAGACGATCTCACTCAAAAGCGCCCTCAAGTTGTTACTCGAACCTCTCCATCTCGACTATGTCGTCAAGGATGAGGTGCTCAAGGTGACAAGCCCGCGACTGGTGAAGGGGGAGGTCTACAGCATCTCGTATCCCGTTGCCGACCTTGTGATCCCGATCCCGAATTTCTCTTCCGACGGCTTGGGTATCACCGGGGCGCTTCGTGACGGCTACTCCCGGCTCAATCCAGCCAACAGCGCATCGGTCCAATTTGGACCGCCGCCGGCGGGCATCAACGGTGTCAGCCAGGCCGGCGGCAATGCCGGGGTCGATCCGGCCTCACTCGCACAGTTTCAGGCGGGGGGTAATTCTCCGGCCATGGGATCGAACCCATCTCTTCCCTTCGGTGCGCCGGCGGGCGGCGGCAGTCAGGCTGACTTCCAGTCCCTTATCGACCTCATTCAAAATACGGTGGCTCCGCAGACCTGGAACACGGTCGGTGGCCAGGGTGCCGTCCAGCCATTTGCCACCAACCTCAGCATTGTGGTGAGCCAGACGCAGGAGGTACACGAGGAGATCGTCGATCTTCTCGACCAACTCCGGCGGCTGCAGGACTTGCAGGTGACCATTGAGGTCCGATTCATCCGCTTAAACGACACGTTTTTCGAACGGATTGGCGTCGACTTCGACTTCAACATCCAAACCGGCGTCAATCAGCCACTGAACATCACTGCGATTCCCACGCAGACCAACGGTTCACAGAGCCCCTCTTCGCTCGGTCTTCAGAGCTCAGCGGGCGGTCGGAGCCAGGTCATCGGCCTCAACAACTCCGGGAATCCGGGCGTGGCTACCGCGGCTGCCGTAGTTGGAGGGGTCGGCGGAACTGGAGGGGTCGGCGGAGTTGGAGGGGCTGCCGGGCAGCAACAGCAACAGAGGAGTTTCTTCTCGATCCCGTTCCGGCAAAATAGTTTTGGCAGCGCCACTGTGCCCTCGCTCCCCGGCCTGCCCGATCCGGGCACGTCGGCAGCGAATTTCGGCTTTGCGATTCTCAGCGACATCGAGGCCTACTTCCTGATTCAAGCCACCCAAGGCAACACACGATCAAACGTCATGCAGGCCCCGAAGGTAACGCTCTTCAACGGCCAGAATGCTTTTATTTCTGACACCACCCAGCGACCATTTGTGACGAGCGTTGTGCCCGTAGTGGGCGACTTCGCCGCGGCCCAGCAGCCGGTGATTACCGTGCTCTCAGAAGGCACCGCTGTCAACGTGCAAGCCGTCGTATCGAGTGACCGGCGGTTCGTCCGCCTGACGCTCGTGCCATTCTTTTCGCAGATCGGGAGAGTCGAACAGTTCCAGTTTGAGGGCACGCGGTCGACGAAGTCGAAGAGTAGCGACGAGAAGACAGGGCTTGCCGGAGACGCAAACGCCGGCAGCAGCTTAAACGCCGGCCTCGAAACACAGGCCAAGAGTGCCGCCGAACAAGAGGTCTTCTCCCGCGGCACCACGGTCCAACTGCCCGAATTCATCTTCACGACCGTGACCACGACCGTGAGCGTGCCGGACGGTGGCACGGTGCTGCTCGGCGGCATCAAGCGGCTCCGCGAGGGCCGCAATGAGTTTGGTGTGCCGATCCTCTCGAAAATCCCTTACGTCAACCGACTTTTCAAGAATGTCGGCATGGCCCGCACCACCGACAGCCTGATGCTCATGGTGACTCCACGGATCATCATCCAAGAGGAGGAGGAGGACAAACTCCTTGGCTCCAGCCGCCCGTAGCATGCCAGACTTGCTCAATCAGCTTCTCGTGAAAGACACCGTATGCTGAGGTTCTGGCTCTTCTCGGGAGCCCTACTGGGCGGATTGTCCGTAGCCGCGGGAGCGTTCGGGGCGCACGGTTTAAAGTCGGTGCTCGAGGCCACCGGTCGAACAGCCAACTGGGAAACGGCCGTCCATTACTCTGTCTATCACGCCTTGGCACTGTTGATGATCGCCCTAGTATCAGCTCTCCCCGAGGCAGCTTTAGCCCGTGGGCTCCTGAATTCAGCCGGTTGGTGCATGCTCGTGGGTACGTTGATCTTCAGCGGCTTTCTGGCCGCGCTGGCTCTCTCCGGCCTGAGAATCCTCGGGGCCATCGTGCCGATCGGCGGCGTGTTATTCCTGATCGGCTGGGCGCTTGTGGCCGCCGCCGCGTGGCGAATCCGAGCGTAGAACTGCCTCACGGTGCTTTGTGGGATACGTTTTCTAACGTGTCCAACGGGAAAGACTCCTGCCGGCCCGAACAGGATTGACGGCGAGATGTCTTACTCGGCGTCTTCCGTCTCGACAGCCTTATTGCCGTCAACGCTGGTGGCTGGCGCGTCTCCAAAGGGATCGTCTGCCTCCTCGGCCGGCTCGTCCTGAAACGTCTTCCCGGGCCTAGCAGGTTTATCGCCACGCGTCGGCGTCGAATCATCTTCTGCGTCAGCCGTGGCCGGGGGCAGTTCTTCCGCCGCAGCAGGTGGGACCACGAGTTCCGGGTGGATGTCCTCAGGCCGGCGACGGCGCCGCACGTCGCTCGTGGGATCCTCGATCTCAGAGTATCGACGGCCGTATGCATCACGGTCACGCTGCACCGCCACCAGCCTGGCCCGCGACCGAAAGCGTTCAAGCGTCAGGCGATCAGGTCCCTGCACGCGTTCGAGGGAAAGTGACACCCGCCGAATGCTGCCCCCCACTACCTCACGGTCGGCGCCAGTGGCAAAATCAGCCTCTGCCTCGCTCGTACGGCCCAGCCTCAGGGCCGCGAGCCCCCGGAAGTAATAGCTTCGCGGGTCGGTGGTTCCGGCCTCAATCGCGTTTGTCAGGTCATCATACGCGCGGTTGAAATCGCCCTCGTGATAAGCATGAATCCCGCTGCCGACCGATTCCCGCACCACCAGTGGTTCTTGTCCGCTTGAGTCGGAGGCCGCTCCAATGCCCGCCGTGAGCGTGATCGCGAGCGCCGTCAGCGCCATCCCACACCGTCGCATAGTCCGACCAACTAAGAGCATCAACCTTCCCTCCCCGCTGACCTATCGCTCAACACCCACAAAATTGGATATCGGCTCCCGCCGTCCGACAGGCCACGCAGGTCACTGCCGAGCGTCACAGGCGTTACCACCGGTCGTTCAGTCTGGCCGTAGAGTCTGCGCATCTCCGGCAACGGCCCGGCAGCGGGCATGCTGTCGAAACGTCGACTCGTCCAGAAATCGAGCAGACCGGACGAGTTGCACCACCACCCCCTGCGCCGGCCAGCCGAAGGCTGTCAGGAGAAGATCAAACGCGGCCGCCGGACAGCTGCCCTTAAGATCCACGAGCAAAACGCGGCCATCCTTCTCAACGAGGTTGCCGTCCACTTGCCACCAGGGGCTTGAGCGTGGGCTTGTCCAGACGATCGCCCCGTCGGGTTCGACAAACATCCGTTCCAGCTGCTCCAGTCGGGCGAGGCAGTCGTCGAAACCGATCATCATCGGCTCGGTCAGCACGTGCTGCGACACGACGATCGCGGGCCACGAACCCCAGGCGTCGACGTGCACCGCCGCCACCTTCGGCATCCCAACGGCCCCGGCGGGTAGCCCGTGCAGCGTGATTTCGAAAGCGTAAAGGTCTTCGCCCGTCTGCTGGGTATCCATCGGCTGGTTATCCATCGGCATTTCTCAGCCTGGTGTCATCACTTCGGGACAGTGGCTTTAGGCTGCATCAACAACGCGTCGCTCAGTCCACGATCCTGCCGAGATCCAGACGCCACAGTTCCCGGCCCGCTGCTCCGCGGCAGTCATGGGCAGCCAGTCGACTTGCCGCCGTTCCCGACCCGGGTGGATGACCACAGTCTTTGGCGCAGCGTCATCGTCGCCGAGACCGTCAGCGACTGGCAAGGTCTGGCGACCGAGGCAGACCACCTGCGTCTGCCAGGCCGCTGCCAATCTCAAATCGGCTGTGGGATGTCCGAGAACAATGGTCGCGGCCGCATCACTGAGCACCGCATGGCCGACCGGTAACCGGGCCGACAACGGATGCCTCTCCCGTCTACCAACGGCGGCTTCCTTGAGTTCCATCCACTCGGCCAGCAGGCCCACGAGATCGATGCCCCCCTCCCCCTGCGGCGGCAGTCGCCTGGCAGACCGGTGCCAGAGGCCAACAGACCGGTTCCAGGTATCGAAGAGGCTCTGCCGCGCAGCTGGCGAAAGCTTATCGCTGCGGTCGATTGCCGCAAGCCACGCGGCGAGTTGCAGGGGCGCATCCAAGATCCTGCCCGCTGCCAGGCGGCGCATCAATCCGCCGGCGAGCGGACGGAGCACGGCAACGGCGTTGAGCCCACCCCCAAACCGCGCGATGAGATCGACTGCAAGGCTCTCGCCCAGCGTTGGCTCCCCGCCATCCGCCGCCCAGAGGGGATCAAACTCCGTACCATGCCACACCGTTACGTCGCCGTCCGACCAGCATCTCCCGACCACCAGGCCTGGCGGCACTGCCTCGTTTACCACGCGATCCAACCAGCGATCGCGACCTCCGCACAACACTGCGACCCGCACCGGCACCCGGCGGCAGACGCCAGGCGTCGGCCGGCCACGCCGGTCGGCCAGTGGAATTTCTATGCCACGACGCGTCCAGGCGGTCAGCGTGGCGAGGAGTCGGCCGCTGCGCCGCCGCGAACCAGCCGCCACGCGTTCCAGCGCCGCCGCGGCCCGACTGCCGGTTTCCCACGGCCGCGTCTCCCCAATCCACTCACGGCTGACGAGCCAGTCAAACGTGTCGCCCGCCAGCACGACATCGACTCCTTCGACAGGGCGATAGATACCGTCATGACGAAAGCCGAGCCGCAGGCTCGACCGTCGCACTTCGTCTCGAAATCGGTCGATCAGTCCGCGGGTCGGCCCGGTGGCAAGCGTGCCGTCCGACACACACCAGTTTGAGGTGACCACGAGCATGGCGGGATTCCAGTCAACAACGGGCAATAGGGGCACCGGTTCTCTTCGTCATGAGCCAGACCGATCTGCCATGCTGACCCGACCGAGGAACTCGGGATGTGCTCGTTTTCACGCAGCCCAGCCACGACCCTGCCGAATAGGGAATCCCTGCGGGCAGCGGCAAACAGTGTTTGCCAAGAAAACATGGCCACGATGGCCATTGTTTTCGTGAAGCGCACACGTTGGCAAATTTATCCCACGCAAGAAGTGATCTACGGCGCGAGAAACGTCGTCTGGCAGTTTGAGTCGAGCGAGCCGTCAAGCTCGGTGCCCGTCACAATTGCCGTCGACTTCGCAGTGCCACTGCCGGGAATCCGATAGGCCAGTTCCACCGTCGCCTGCCCACCGGATGGGATACTAGGGATCGCGTCAAACGACACTTTTAATCCATCGATCCTCACCCGCGACGGACTCGGATCGCCCACCAAAGTGGCTCGCTCCGGCAACATCACCGTGAGATCGAGTCGGCCTGTCGGGGCCGTACCGTTATTCACCACCGTACAAATCAGCGTAGTGGGTTGCCCCACGAGCACTGGATCATCGCAGTCGGCGAGAGTGAGTCGCATACCAGCCTCGCGTGGCGTACGGGTTCGAGGCCCGCTCGAACGAAGAAGGACACACGACTCATCGGCTACCATGACGCCGCCGACAGATCCGCTGAGCACCCCGCGAACACACGACCGTGAGCTCGGCGGAGGCATGGCTGCCGCCCGCAGGTTGATCTGCCGCTTGAACTGGCCGCCCGGTTCGAGAGACGGCAGAACCCACGATACCCGCGACGACGCGAGTTTGTAGCCCTCGGACGCCTCCAGGGGCGTAAAGGCATCATCCCAACTGAATTCCAGGGTGGTCTCCCCAGAGCCGATAACTCCTGTATTACGAACGGTCGCTATGAATTCCGTGACCGCCCCAGTGAGCACCTCGGATGGGCCGACCATATCGAGTTCGAGTGACGGCGTGGCGGGCAGCGGTGTCGATGCCGGGAGGCTATTCGCCGCGGGGAGCGCGGGTGACGCGGGGAGAGGCGGCGCGACGCTCAGCGGTGGTGTCAGTACTGCCGTCGGCAAGGGCACCGGTGCCGACAGGGGAAAGGCGGGTGCGGCTGGTAACGGCGTGGCGGACGGATAGGTCGTGGCGGGGTAGCTGCTGGCGGGCGCGAGCGTCGCAGGCTGGGACACCTGCGCCGGCATCGCGCCGAGCGGCCCAGGTTCTACCTGAACACACGACGTTGCCCCGCCAACAAACGTGTGTGACTGATCGAGGATCTCGACGCGGTGGCATTGTCGACCCGGTTCATCCAGCAGGAAATCGAGCGTCATTCGCCGCGATGTGCCGGCGGCGAGATCGACGGTGCCTTTCTGCTCAATCGGGCTGGCCGAAGCCTCGTGATGAAATCCCTTATCGAAGTAGTCGACGATCCGCAGCTTTTCAAGCGGCCGGCCAGAGCGGTTGACCAGTTCCACCTCAAACGCCACCCGATCACCAACCTTGGCTGACAGCGGGCCGGTAACGAGCACCGCAACCGGATCCTCGGCCTGGGCTGCCGCGCAGCAAAAGCCCATCAGCACCAAAAGACTGGCGGGCAGGAGACCGGCGGGCAAGATGACACGGAGTGTTGGCAAGATGATCGCGGCGGCGGCTGATGACATGGTCGCTGTTTCCGGCAACTGGACGATCGGATATGGCAGAAAAGGCTACCACGGGACGGGCCAGAATGGGAAATCCAGCCGCTTAGTCGGTCGACCGGTGTCGGACAATGTCGCCCTGCACCATGTAGATCACATCTTCGGCGATATTTGTCGCCATATCCGCGATCCTCTCGATGTGCTTCGAGACGGAATTGATCCGCAGGAGGATCTCCACGTTTTCCGGGTTATCCTTAATGCCCTGGAGAATCCGGCGGCGAATCTTCTGCCGGGCATCGTCGACGGCGTCGTCTTCCTCGCGGACCTGCTGGGCCAGGAGCGGATCGCCGTTGACCACAGCGTCAAGACACTCTTTCACCATGTCCTGGGCCTGCATTGCCATGGTGCGGATCTCGGGAGGTAGTTCGCAGGGAGCGCCGGCACTGAGTTGGGCCACTCGCTTGGCGATGTTGCGGGCAAGGTCGCCCATCCGTTCCAAGTCATTGTTGATCTTGAGCACCGACACCACGAAGCGCAGGTCGGCGGCAACCGGCTGGTAAAGGGCAAGGATTTTCAGGCACTCCTCCTCAACCTCCACCTCCATGCGGTCGATCTCCTCATCGCTCGCCATGACCCGCTGCGCAAGATTTGTGTCGCGGTTAATGAGGGCGGTGATCGACTTGGAAATCGCCTCTTCAACAAGCGTGCCGACTCTCAGGATCCGTTCCTTGAGGTGCTCGATCTGGCGGTCGATGTGGTGGGTCATGATGTTGCCTTCTTACCCAAAGCGACCGGTGACATAGGCTTCAGTCTCGCGGAGAATCGGTTTTGTAAAGATGCTCGTCGTGGTGCCGTATTCGATCAGGCGACCAAGATACATGAAGGCCGTGTAGTCACTCGTGCGGCTGGCCTGCTGCATGTTGTGCGTGACGATCAGCACGGAATACCGGCCGCGGAGTTCCTGGATCAGTTCTTCCACCTTGCCGGTCGCGATCGGGTCGAGCGCCGAACAGGGCTCGTCGAGCAGCAACACCTCCGGCTCGGCCGCGATGGCCCGCGCTATGCAGAGCCGCTGTTGCTGGCCACCGGAGAGGCCCAGCGCGCTGTCGTGGAGCCGGTCTTTCACCTCGTCCCAGAGGGCGGCGCCCCGCAGGCTCAATTCACAGACTTCGTCGAGCACGCCGCGGCTATTCTCGCCGTCGATTCGCAGGGCGTAGACGACATTCTCGTAGATGCTCATCGGGAAGGGATTCGGCTTCTGAAACACCATTCCCATCCGCTTTCGCAATTCGATGACGTCCATCCGCGGGTCATAGATTGAGTCGCCGTTGAGCCGCATGTCGCCGGTGATCCGCACGCTCTGCACCAGATCGTTGAGCCGGTTCACGCTCCGCAGCAGCGTTGATTTCCCACAACCGCTCGGGCCAATCAGGGCTGTCACCTTGTTATTGGGGATCGGCATGGTGATCCCATGCAGTGCCTGCTTGCTGCCATACCAGAGATTGAAGCGGTCGATCTCCAAAACCGGCGGTGCCTCGAGCACCTCGGGGTGGACCTCGGAAGGGACATCGCGGCCCGCGGCCACGGCGAGGAGGCGGTCGCTGGGGACCGGAGTGACGGCCGCTTCAGGGGCACCGCCGCGGAACGATTTCGACTCTGACCGGGTATTCATGGAGGACGCCATAATGGAGGGGACTTCGGTCATACCACATCGCTGCCGACTGCTGGAGACAAGCTAGAACTGCTGGGCGACATACCGTCGTTTGAGCCGGGAGCGGATCCAGATCGCCGCCACGTTGAGCAGCGCGATGATGGTCACCAGCAGAAACGTGATCGTGAACACCATCGGCTTGGCCGCCTGGCTATTGGGGCTCTGAAACCCGACGTCGTAAATCAGGTAGGCGAGGTGCATGAACTCTCGCTCGGGATGAACAAACGGAAACGTCCCGTCGATCGGGAGATCGAGCGCGAGCTTCTTTACCCCCACAAGCATCAGTGGCGCGACCTCACCCGCTCCTCGAGCCATCGCCAGAATGAGGCCGGTCATGATGCCTGGCAGCGCCCTGGGCAAAACGATTCGACGGATCGTCTGCCACTTGCCAGCGCCGCAGGCATAGGAGCCTTCTCGCATGGAGTTTGGAACCGAGGAGAGCGCCTCTTCGGTGGCCACGATCACCACTGGCAGTGTCAGCAGCGCGAGCGTCAGCGACGCCCAGAGCAGACCGCCGGTGCCGAAAGTCGGCTGCTTATCGGCCACGAGGCTGGCGCGAAAGAAGAGTTCGTCGATGCCGCCGCCGAGACCGTAGCAAAAAAAGCCCAGGCCAAACGCGCCGTAGACGATGCTCGGCACGCCCGCGAGGTTGTTGATCGCGATCCGCACCGCCGTGGTCACGAGCCCCGGCGTTGCATATTCGCGGAGATAGAGCGCCGCCAAAACCCCGAAGGGCGCTACCAACACCGCCATGATCAGCGTCATGGCCACGGTGCCCCAGATCGCCGGAAAAACGCCGCCAGCGCTATTGGCTTCGCGGGGATCATCGGCAAGAAATTCCCCCCATCGACCGGTATAGACGCCAAGTTTACCCGCTATTGAGAGTCGATTCGGCTGCCACGCCCGCACGATCTCCTCCAGGGGGATCACCTTCCTGCCGCCGT
This sequence comes from Planctomycetota bacterium, assembly GCA_037129495.1. Classification (GTDB taxonomy): domain Bacteria; phylum Planctomycetota; class Planctomycetia; order Pirellulales; family UBA1268; genus CAMCQY01. Next base: position 28,316 of record JBAXUW010000007.1, read on the forward strand.
CGGCGGTCTCGACGTCGAGACCCCAGCCCTCATTCTCTTGCCGCAGTCGGGCGGTCCGCTCGTCTAAGGCCAACGACTGCATGTGAACCCGGGCGATCACCGCTTGTTCGGCGGCGGCCGCTGCGGCCTGAGCCGCCGGCATGCTTCCCGATGTGGCGGCCGCTGAACCGGCATCAAGCCCCGCCTGCACGACTGCCAGTCTTGCAGCCCGGAGTTGACGCTGGAGTTGGCCGCGTTCGTGCTTGTCGATCCGCCTGGTTTCCCGCCACCGCTGGCGGACAAGCGGATGTTCCTTTTCAAACGCCTTCCAGGTCTCGGCTGGCCCCTCGGCGACAACGGTTTCGCCATGCCGCAACCTCGCGAAAAAGCCATGGAATCTACCCCCCTCCAACCGATCCACGGCCGTGGCCCACTCCGGCAGACTCACCCGGGCGAGTGCCGCATCGTCGAACCACTCGTAGTGGTTGCCCGTGAGTTCGAAGTTGGCCGTTCGGACAAGCCTCCGGCTGCCATTGCCAGGCTCTGTGGTGGCCCGGGCAGCCTCTCGTTCGGACACCTCGCCGAGCGCCCGCCGCCCGTCGCTTAACTCCAGAAGTTCGAGGGGCGCCGGCCAGAACGTGCTCGCTCCGCGCACCGCGATAAACGTCAGCAAGCCTGTGATCATCGCGATCGCCAGCGCTAAGGCACCGCCCGTGAGCCAGACCCACGGCTCTCCGTGGGCCGTGAGACTCGAATAGGTCGACCGCAGTCGCCGCGGCCGCTGCTTGTCAGAGGTCATGGGCCCTCCTGCGAAACCGCTGCCGGACAATTTCCGCTGCTGTATTCACGACAAACGTCATGGCAAAGAGCGTGAGGGCCGCCAGAAAAAGCACGCGGTAATGCGCACTGCCCCGCGCTGCCTCAGGCAATTCGGTCGCAATTGCTGCGGAAAGGGTCTGAAATCCATTGAAGATGTTCCAGCCCATGAGCGGAGTGTTGCCAGCCGCCATGAGCACGATCATCGTCTCCCCAACGGCGCGGCCCAGACCAATCATAACGGCCGAGAAGAGGCCGCTCGCGGCTGCCGGCACAATCACCCGGACCGCAGTCTGCCAGGGGGTAGCTCCAGCGCCGAGCGAGGCGCTCCGCAGGTGGTCGGGCACACTTGAGAGCGCGTCGTCGGCGAGTGTGAAAATCAGTGGAATGATGGCGAAGCTCATGCCGATCGCGACGATCAGGGCGTTGCGTTGCACGTAGGTGCCGAAGATGCCGCCGCGGGTATCCAGCCGCAGCGCATCGAAGAAGGAGGCAGCGGCCACCGCGAGGGCCACCGCCAGCGCGATACCGATCACAAACGTAATCAGCGACACGAGCGACGTCCGCTGCTGCGACCAGCCGAGACTCTGCTGTCGCAACCATGGATTCACAAATCGGCCCACGAGCATGGCCGATAGTATTCCGGCCAGCGGCAGCAGGCTGAGCACCCAGCCGCCAAATCCGCTGCCGCCCCGGCCGTCCAGCCAGGCACCGACATCGCCCTGGAAAAGCAGCCGCTCCATGGGAGCCGCCACAATCTGAGCAGCAGCACACCCGGCCGGCATCGCGACAACGGCGATGAGGAGAAAACGCCAGCCCGCAAACCGGCTTCGCCAGCCCACCGGCAACAGCTGCCACAAGAACGCCCCGCAGAGCAGCGTGAGCGGCACGCTGAAAAGTCCGGCGAGGATCGTCATCAACGACCGTTCAACGATTGGTGCGAAAATCAGCCCCGCCACGAAACCAAGCACCACGCTCGGCAGGCTAGCCATCATCTCAATCGTCGGCTTGATGCGGGCCTTCCAACTGGGGTGCATAAACTGGCTGGCATAGATCGCCGCCAGGATCGCGATCGGCGTGGCGAACAGCATCGAGTAGAGGGTGGACTTGAGGGTGCCGAAGATCAGCGGCACGAGGCCAAACTTCGACTCGAAGGCCTCGTGCCCCGTGGTCTCCCAGGCATGGACCGTGCCCGGATACTTTTCGTACCAGATCGGGCCGAAGAGCGACCGCCAAGATACCTGCGGGTAGCCGGCGTTCAGCGTCCATGCCGCCAGTCGCTGGCCACCGACCGCGAGCAGTTGGTTTTCCCGAGGGGTGATCAGCAATTGGCCGGCGGGAGCCTCAAGCCCCCCGGAGGAAATCGCACGGAACGAGGCCAACGTATCGCCGGTTGTCGTCTGCAGAAGCCGAATTCCTCCGGCCGCATCCGCCACCGCCAGCAGCCGCGACCGTGGCGACGCCACCATCGCGGTCACGGCCGGCGCCGCAGCGGCCGACGACTCTTTCAGCGGGGCAAATGCCTTGCTTCCGACCATCTGCAATCCGTCAGTCGCCTTGGCCTCAGGCAACCGAGCGGTGAAAAACACCCGCACGACTCCCACCGCATCGGCAATTGCCAGGGCACTGCCGCCAAAAATGTGGACCGCGCCGGTCACGCTGGTGCCCCGCGGCGCCGCCGCAAACGATTCCATCAGCACCGGTGTCTCGATATCACGAATTTCGTACCGCCGAGCAGAACCATCCGCCGCGATCAGAAAGAGCTGGTCGCCCAGTTCCGAAATGCGGACAAATCTTGGCACGAATCCCCCGTCGCCCGTCGTGCCGTCGATCGTGCTGCCGGAGGCGGTGCTCACCAACTCGTCGGTGAGCAGGTTCCGCCGGGTGGAGGTCGTCTCCACCCGCACACGGCCCGTCGCATCGAGCGCGGCGACCAGCGGGCCGGAAGTGAGCGTTGTGATATCGGCATCGATGACGCGGGCATCAAGGGCGGGGGAGGGCGTCGCCAGCATGTCAGCCACCAACCGAACGCTCGCATACTGTCCGCCCGGCACCCGCACGATCACACCATTTTCATGCCGTCGGGCTGTTCCTGGCGCGAGGCTGTCAAGCCCGCGTGGCAGGTCGTTGCCTTCCAGAAAGTTCGATTCCAGTCCGAGCTGACCAATCCGAACCGTACCGTCGGCAAATCCGGCCACTGCCTGCAGGCTGCCTGGCACAACGCGGATGGCGGTAACGCCAGCGAGGCCAGCTGTGCTCGCGTCGAGTTGCTGCAGTGTCGCGCCGTCGGCAATCGCCACCAGCCGGACGACGCCGCCAGCCGCATCATCAGCGGACCGCTCCAACAGCCACGCCACGACGCCCGCCTCATCCGCACCCAAGCAAGCGATCGTGGCTGGGGCAGCATTCTCTCCTGCCCCCGGCGGCGTCGACGTCAGGGAAAACGATGTTTTTAGCCCGACCCTAGCCGACCGAAAGAGTGGTAAACATACCGACAGCAGAAACACAGCGACCAACAACACCGCAATGATCGTACTGATCCCGCCGAGCGTGATCAGCGCTCGCGCCAGACCATCGCCAGCCTTGACCCAGGGATTGGTCTTCCGACGCCGCGAACGCCCAGTGAATGTCGACATGGAGGCCTTTTGAGTCTGTCAGCCAGCAGCTTAAGGAGTCGTGAGTCCAACACTCCCAAGAGCCCGCTTCGCAACGGGAGCCGTGATTGGCAGATAACCATCTTTTATGACCTCCGCCTGCCCGGTGGCACTGAGCACATAGCGAATGAACTCGCCCCGCAGCGGATCAACTGTCGAGCCCGGCTTGTGGTTTACGCTCAGATAAAGAAACCGCGACAGGGGATACTCACCTGAATAGGCAAACTTCGGTTCGGTTAAGATGGCAGCCGCGCCCTGCTTCGGTGCGAGGGGTAACGCCCGCACGTCGGCGGTGCGGTAGCCGATGCCGCTATAGCCGATGCCATATTTATCGCTGGCCACTGACTGCACGACGGCAGAGCTGCCGGGCTGCTCCTTGACGGATGTTTTGAAGTCGCCCTTGAAGAGGGCGTTTTCCTTAAAGTAGCCGTAGGTGCCACTGGTGGCATTGCGACCATAGAGGCTGATCGGCTTATCCTTCCACTCTCCTTCGAGTCCAAGATCACCCCAGGTGCGAATCTCGTTCTTGGCGCCGCCGGTGCGGTTTTTTGAGAAGATGGCGTCGACTTCCTGCAGCGAAAGACTCTTCAGCGGGTTATCCTTGTGGACAAACACCGCCAGCATGTCGATCGCCACGGGCACGACCACTGGAGCGTAGCCGTACTTTTCTTTAAACGTGTCGATCTCTGACGGCTTCCAGTCGCGGCTCATCGGACCAAATGTGCTCGTGCCCTCGGTCAGCGCAGGGGGGGCGGAGGCCGAACCCTTACCCTCGATCCCTTCCTGAACGCTCGGATAGAATTTCTTGAAACCTTCCGCCCAGAGGGCGACGAGATTGTTCATTGTGTCGGAGCCGACGCACTTCAGCGAGCCTGCGACCTCGCCTGAAACCTTTGCATAGGCCTTCAGTGCCGGATCAATTTCCTGGTCGAGGGCCGCCGCGGAGCGGACCGCCACGCCGGCATTCAGCAAGCAGGCCGCCGGCAGCAACGCGGCTGCAGCACATCCGAGGACCGCTGATCGAAGCACGCTCTTGAACATCAAGACACTCCAGAACATTAAGTCACTCCAGGTGGGGAGGAAAGCCGGGATCAACTGGCGGATCGCCCGATCCTATCGGTGATCCTAACGGGAATTGTGAGCCTTTCGTGAGGGCCGCAAAATCCCCCGCGAATCCCAGAGTCACCAGCGTCGCTGCCGACTCAAGGCGTCTTCGGCCGCGGCGGCTCGCGGGGCGGCGGAGCGAAACCGCGACGAAGCGTATTTTCTGTGATCGTCTGCGGCACGAGAAACTGCTGCAAATAGTCGGGCCCGCCTGCCTTGCTGCCAATCCCCGACATCCGATACCCGCCGAACGGCTGCCGACAGACGAGCGCTCCGGTGATTCCGCGATTGAGATAGACATTGCCAGCGACGAGCCGGCGGCAGGCCGCCTCAAGATGAACCGGGCTCCGGGAGAAGAGGCCGGCGGTGAGCGCGTAGGGGGTGCCGTTGGCCAATTCGATCGCGTGGCTGAAGTCACGGGCCCGCAAGACTGCCAAGACCGGCCCAAAGATCTCTTCTTGTCCCAGCGGCCCGGCAGGATCGACGTCGGTGAAGACATGCGGCCCCACGAACCAGCCCTGCTCGGCCAGCGGCCCCGCATCCACGGCAGCCACCTCGCGGGCCGTCCGCCGCCCCACGTCGATGAATGATCGCACGCGGTCGCGGGCCTCCGCATCGACCAGCGGCCCAAGCTGCGTGCCCGGCTCGACGGCAAGCCCCACCCGCAGGCTCTTGACCGCCTCGACGAGCCGCCCGACAAACGCATCGTGGACCCGGTCGAGCACGATCACACGGGAGCAGGCCGAGCACTTCTGCCCCGCAAACCCAAACCCGCTGTGCACGACCGCAACAACCGCCTCGTCGAGATCGGCGTCGTCGTCAACGATGATCGCATTCTTGCCCCCCAGTTCTGCTATCACCCGTTTCACGAGCCGGCTCCCCGCCGCCGCCGAGGCCGTGGCAGCCTGCACGTTGATCGCCAGACCCACTGCCCGCGAGCCGGTAAACGCCACCAGCGCCGTATCGGGATGTGACACGAGCAGCGGCCCCACCTCCTCGCCGCGGCCGGGCAGGAAGGCCACCGCCGCCGCCGGCACCCCCGCCGCGAGCAGGATCTCGTGGAGCCGCAGGCCAATCAGCGACGACTGCTCCGCCGGCTTCATCACCACCGTATTGCCGGTGACGAGCGCCGCGGCCGTCATGCCGGTCAGAATCGCCAGCGGAAAATTCCATGGTGCGATCACCACAGCCACGCCACGCGGCAGCCACGAGGTCGCATTCTCCTCACCGGGAACGTTGACACGGCAAGGCATTTCCAGGCGACGGGCCTCGCGGGCGTAGTAGGTGCAGAAGTCGATTGCCTCGGCCACGTCGGCATCGGACTCCCGCCACGGCTTGCCCACCTCGAAGACCTCGATCGCCGCCAGTTCAAATCGCCGCTGCCGCATGATCCCCGCCGCGGTCTCAAGGATCTCCGCCCGCCGTTGGAAGCCGACGCCCTGCCAAGCGGCAAGAGCCTGCTGCGCCACCCCAACGGCCCGGCCGGCAGCGGCGGCAGTGGCCGCTGACACCTCCGCGATCAATCGGGAATGCGTCGCTGGATCGTGTCGCAGAAAATGGTCCGGTGCTCTCTCGCGGTGGCCATCGATCACCACCGGCACGACGACCGGCCCGGCAGCAAACTCCGCCCCCGCCCGATCGACCGCCTCCTGCATTGCCGACCGCGAGGTAGCCACCGAAAAGTCAGTCAGCGGTTCGTTTCGAAACGGATTATTTTCTGGGCCGGCAACAACAGACGGTGGCGACGGTTTGTGAGCCTCCAGACTGGGGCGGGGCGGAGCAAGGAGCGTGGCGGGGGGCACATGCTTGACGAAGCCCGCGCGGAGAAACGAATCGTTCGATGAGTTCTCCAGCAGTCGACGGACGAGATAGGCCATGCCCGGCACGAGTTCGCCGTAGGGCATGTAGATTCGCAGCCGCCAGCCGGCCGCCGTCACCGTCTCCTTCTCCGGATCGCCCATGCCATGGAGCATCTGCATTTCGACGCAGCGCCGATCGACACCGAGGTGCTCCGCCACCGCCATGCCATGCGCAAGCGACCGCAGATTGTGGCTGCCAAGCGCCGGCCGCAGAAGCGCTATTTGTTCCATCAGAAACGTGGTCGCCGCTTCGAAGCAGGCGTCGGTCTGCCACTTCTCCTGCCAGACAGGCACGGGCCAGCCGGCAGCGTCCGCATGAACCCCCTCGTAGTCCCAATAGGCACCTTTGACCAGCCGGATCCAGACGGGCGTGCCGCGAGCCCGCGCCCATTCAGCCAAATTCTCAAGATCACGGAGCGACTCACGGAGATAGGCCTGGACGACGACGCCGCAGTGCGGCCAGTCACGAAACTCCTCCTCCATCGCGATCTCTCTGAAAATCGCAAGCGTGAGATCCTTGGTCGCATGGCTCTCCATATCGATGTGCACCTGCGCGCCGTTTTCCCGCGCTAGCCGCCAGAGCGGCCGCAGCCGCGCCAGGACGCGGTCGGCTGTGCCGCGGGGATCGATGGCGTCAAACTGGCTGTCGAGCGCTGAGAGCTTGAGCGACACATTCACCCGCGGCAGCGGGCCGTCGGGGCCGTCGTCTACCAGCGGGTCGGTGGCCCACGCTGCGGCGAGCCGCGGCAGATCAGTGAGCAGGCGGGTGTAGGCGGCAGCATAGGCATCCGCCTCCAACTCGCTCGTGACGGCCTCGCCGAGGAGGTCGAGCGTGAAGCCGCGGTGGTGCCGCCGCTGGGTGAGCGCGGCCCGCGCCGCCTCGGTGGGATTTGAGCCGGCAATGAAGCGGCGGGCCTGCGTGAGCACCGCCGCGCGAATCGCCCGGGCTGCCAGCGGCGCTAAGAACCGGCTCCGCGAGGCCTGCAGGGCGATCCGTAGCGACTGCGGCAGCCGGTCGATCAGATCGTCGCCGATGTATTCGCGGATGTGGCGGTCGATCGCGGCCGGATCTTCCAGCATCGGCAGACAGTCGACCAGCCGAAACAGCCGCACCTTCAGTTCTTCGTCCTGAGTGGCCCATTCCCCTGCCTGCTGCGCCCACCACTCTGGCGACACCGCCGTCGGCTCGGCGGCCAGCGACTGCTCAAGCAGGCTGCAGCCGATCTGCTGAACGCGGCGCTCGATCTGTTCGCGATCGGCCGGCGACAGTCGACTGGCAAGCACCCCATCGCGGCCGGCGGCTGATGTGGCGGTCATGACGGTGCTCTCCAGTCTCTAAGGTGGGCCCCCTCAGCATACTCCAGGGGTTTACGCATGATCTGAACGGGGGTGCTCGACGGCAAAACGGGATCTGCCGAGAAGCCATGCTACAATGCCCGCGGACGCTCCCAGCGATGGGAGCCTGAGCGACCATTCACTCTGCTTCCCAATCCCGTGACTCATCCGGCAGGACAAGCCTTCGAACAGTTATCGGCGACGCTCGACGCTCGCGGTCCAGTGGTTTTGCCCGCCCTGCTGCTCTGCGACTTTGGCCATCTGGCCCGCGAAGTGCAGCAGCTGGAAGCGGCCGGTGCGGCAGGTCTGCATCTTGATGTCATGGACGGCCGGTTCGTGCCCCAGTTGACCTACGGGCTTGTGGTGGTGAGCGCCGTCCGGCGGGCAGCCAAGGGGCCGATTGAGGTTCACCTCATGGTGGAACAACCCGAAACCTACGTCGAAGACTATGCCAAGGCCGGGGCCGACATTCTGACGGTCCACCTTGAGGGCCTTGCCGCACCCCGGCAGACTCTGGAAACGATTACCGCACTGGGTTGCCGAGCCCATCTGGCAATCAGGCCGGGCACGCCGATCGAAAGGCTGGAGCCTTATCTGGATGCGTGCGACGGCGTGCTCGTGATGAGCGTAGAGCCCGGTTTCGGCGGCCAAGCATTCAACCCCGTTGCCCTTGAAAAACTCTCCCGTCTGGCTGAGCTACGGGCTCAGGGCGGCTGGGGATTTCGGCTCGCGGTGGATGGCGGTATTTCGGATAAAACAATTGGCCAAGTGGCTGCCGCCGGTGCAGAATTAATTGTGGCCGGCAGTGCGGTTATCTGCTCCCGAGACTACGCCCAAGCGATCGCTACACTCGAACAACTCGCGCGGGTTGCCTCATGATGCCGCAGCCCTCGCGATTCTGTCTCTCCACAGGCAACGCTGCCCTGGAGAATATTTTCCTGCTGGAGTTTCTCATCACTTGATACCCGATTCCCTGATCATGATCCGTTCGGGAGCCACCGACTACGAACTCCAGGGCCGCATCCGCGGCGCAGTCGATATTCCGCTGTGCGGCGCCGGCGTCACCGAGGCGGAACATACAGCCAGCCTCCTGTTGACTGCCCCCCCCGTGGCAATCTACTCGTCGGAAGAACTCTCCGCAGTGGAAACGAGCCACATCATCGGCCGGGCTCTCGGCCTTCGTCCGCGGACTCTACCCAACCTGCAAAACCTCGATCTGGGACTCTGGCAGGGCATGCTGGTGGAAGACATCCGCCGCAAGCAACCGCGGCTCTCCAGACAGTGGCTGGACAATCCCTGGGCGATCGCCCCCCCGGACGGCGAACTGGTCGAAGAGGCCTGCGAACGCGTTGAGGCAGCCTTGGAGAGACTCCTCCGTCGGCATGCCGGCGGACGCGTGGCGCTGGTTGTACCTGCCCCCCTTGACCGCATCGTCCGCTGGCTCGTTGCGGGCGAGGCGATGGGAGACCTGTGGACCCGTGATCCGCGGCCGGAGCCACTCACTGAACTGCCGGTGGCGGCGCAGTGGGCCCGCAGAGTCCGCGTTGCACGCCGTCAGCCCACCCCCATTTAATTCTGCGTGACAAAAGCCCGTCATTGCGGCGCAGCCAGGCCGTGGAGCGACGGGCTACAATAGTGGTTTGAAGTCTCGGCTCTCGTGGGCCATCTCGTACACCTTGAGCCAACTGTCTCTCAGGTATTGTTTGCCACAGTGCACAGCCTGCACCGCCCCCCGTTGACCTACCCGCATGGAAAGTCGCCGCTCTTCCCGATCGAGTTCCGCAGCCACGGTCACTGACCCCGTGGCCGTTGAAGCGGCGGCCCCTGCCACGCCGTCTTCCCCGGCTGTCGTGGCCGCGCGGACCAAACGCGGCGTGCCGGAGGGACTCTGGCAGAAGTGCGACGGCTGCAACGCCACGATCTACCGCAAGGAAGCGGAGGAGATGCTCAATGTCTGCCCGCAGTGCGGCTTCCACTGGTATGTGTCGGCAGCGCAGCGGATCGAGCAACTCATCGATGCTGGCACGTTTGAGGAATGGGATTCCCAACTCCTGCCGACCGATCCGCTCGGCTTTTGCGATAAGAAACCCTATGCGGAACGGATCGTAGCGGAGCAGAAGCGCACCGGTATGCGTGACGCGGTTGTCACCGGGAGCGGGATGATCCGAGCCCGCCGGGTCGCCTGCGGCATCACTGATTCGGCGTTCATCATGGGCAGCATGGGAAGCGTGGTGGGCGAGCGTCTTGCCCGGCTCATCGAGCGGGCCACGGCCGGTAAGCTACCGCTGATCATCATCAGCGCCTCCGGCGGCGGTGCCCGCATGCACGAGGGCATTCTCTCGCTCATGCAGATGGCAAAGGTATCGGCGGCGCTGGCCCGGCATTCGCAGGCCGGTGGCCTCTTCATTTCCGTTCTCACCAACCCCACCATGGGCGGAGTAGCGGCCAGCTTTGCCTCCCTCGGCGACCTCTGCTTTGCGGAACCGCGGGCCCTCATCGGCTTCGCCGGCCCGCGGACGATCAAGGCGACAATCCGCGTCGAACTCCCCAAGGGCTTCCAGACAAGCGAGTTCCTCCTTGAGCACGGCTTCATCGACCGCATCGTGGCCCGCAAGGATCTCAAGAGCGAGATCGCCCGAACGATCGACTACTGCGGTGGCTAGCCTCCCGCTCGTGGGATACGTTTTCCAACTTGTCCTCTTTACGAAAAACATGGCCATCCTGGCCATTTTTTCTTGGCGACCGCTGGTCGCTGGTCCTAGCGTTGCATCCTTGCGACGCTGTCTTCTGTCTTTTCGTGGGATACGTTTTCCAACTTGTTCAATACGTCTTGCTGCCCGTTATGGCACTGCACCGCCGGGCCGGCAAAAGTCTCCTTCGCGGGGACTTTCGCCGTGGGGTCTATTGGTATCGCTGGCCTCGAGAGGGCGAAATTCCAACGCTCGTCGAGCTTCAGCCGATCCCGGCTTCGTCTTTCCACGAGTGGGATACAAGCGGGCCTCATACTCGGCAAGTTGGAAAACTCGCCTCCACAGAGGAGGTGCTTTCGATCTTTCGTGGGATAAGTTTTCCAACTTGTCCTCTTTACGCGAAACATCGCATCCTGCGATTTTCGCTTGGCCG
>JBAXUW010000070.1:0-13878 GCA_037129495.1 Planctomycetota bacterium
GTTGGGATCCGCCCCGCAGACGGCTGTCTTCACCAGCGGGCTGTCGGCGATGCTGCGGGCCAGTTGCCGGGCCTCGTCTCGGGAGGCACAGCCCCGGACTTCGATCCGCAGCACGTGGGTGGCCCCCTCGCCGTCGTCGGCAATCTCGCGGGCAAGTTCCCCGCAGGCGTCGGCCAGTGCCTTCGCGAACGTGGCGAGCCCGGGCCCGGAGAGCGGCCCGCCGCCGGCGGCACCGTTGGCCAACAACAGCACCGTATCGTTGGTGCTTGTGTGGCCGTCCACGCTGACACAATTGAACGTCTCCTCGGCGACCTCGCGAAGCAGACGTTGGGCATCGGTTGCCTTGACCGGCGCATCGGTGAGGACGATACCGAGCATGGTCGCCATCCGGGGACCGATCATCGCCGCCCCCTTCGCCATACCGAAGAGCGTGTAACGCCGGCCGTCTACAGTAAACGACGAGCCGGAGAGCTTGGGGCGGGTGTCGGTCGTCATCATGGCCCGGGCGGCGGTGACGGCCGAGTCAGTATCGCTCCCGAGCTTGGCAGCCACGATCTCGATGCCGGCGCGAATTTTTTCCAGCGGCAAAAACTCGCCGATGATCCCGGTGGAGAGCACAAGCGCCGCTGACTCGTCAACGCCGATGGCCCGGGCCGCTGCGGCAGCCATCGCCCGTGCGTCTTGCAGCCCGCGGGTACCAGTGCAGGCATTGGCGTTGCCCGAGTTGACGGCGACCACGCGGAAGCCATCGCCCGGCGTGCGGCTGCGGTCAAAGGCGACCGGCGCCGCGAAGACGAGATTGGTCGTGTAGACGCCGGCCGCCGTGGCGGGCAGGTCGGAAACAATCAGCGAGATGTCTTCGCGGGTTGGATTTCGCTTCAGACCGGCATGGGTGCCGGCAGCTCTGAAGCCCTGCGGCAACGGCGGAATCGGCAGGCGGAGAGGTGTTTCGGTGATGGCCATAGATTGGATCGTCTGGTGGATCGTGCGGTGGACTAAGTGGTGGAGGTCACGACAGAAGGCCGCTGGATTCAGGGAGGCCGTAGAGGCAGTTGAAGTTTTGCACAGCGGCCCCCGCGGCCCCCTTGACGAGGTTGTCGAGGCAGCTGATCAGGAGCACTCGGCCATGAACGACGCGGGCGGTAATGTCGCAGAAATTTGTGTTGACGGTGTCCTTCGTGGCGGGCAGATGGTCTACGACTCGGATAAACTGCTCGCCCGCATAGGCAGCGCGGAGGATCTGCATGACGGCCTGCTCCTCAATCGCTTGCCTCGGGCGGATGTAAATCGTGGAGAGAATGCCCCGATCCATCGGCGCCAGGTGTGGCGTAAAAATCACCTGCGGCAGCTGCGCCGCATGCCGATTGATCACCTGTTCAATCTCGGGCGTGTGGCGGTGCCGGCCGACGTTGTAGGCCGACATGCTCTCGTTACACTCCGGGAAGTGGGTCATCAGCTTTGGCGACCGGCCGGCGCCGCTGATGCCGCTCTTGGAGTCGATGATGATGTCAGTGGGCTCAAAGAGCCCACTCTTTATCAGCGGGGCCAGCGGCAGGATCGCCGAGGTCGAGTAGCAGCCTGGATTGGCTACAAGCTGAGCTCCGAGAATCTGGCTGCGAAAGAGCTCCGGCAGGCCGTAGACGGTCTTGCCGAGACGGTCGGCGTCGGGATGCTCATGGTCATACCATTGCTTGTAGGTGGCGGCATCATCGAGCCGATAGTCGGCGCTGAAATCGACGACCTTCGCGCCGGCGGCCAGCACGCGGGGAATGATTTCGGCGCTGGCGCAGTGCGGCAGGCAGCTGAATACGCACTCCGCCCGGCTGCCGACCTCTTCAGGAGTGAGATCTTCCAGCGGCCGGTCGAGCCTGCCCACAAGGCTGGGGTGAATGCTCGAAATCGGCGTCGTCCCCTCCTGACGGCTCGTGACAGCGACGATCTCGGCCTGCGGATGCCGCAGCAGAATCTTTAGGGCCTCAAGCGCCGTGTAGCCGGTAGCGCCGAGAACAGCGACTTTAATCACTTTGATCACTTTGGTAATCGGGGGTGCCTGCCGGGGGAACGAACGGCGACTTCTTATAACCGTCTCAGGCGAAATGCTCCACATGGATAGCGTGGATAGCGCCGGGCTACGCTCCGATCAGCCGCTGTTCGATCAACCGGATGAGCCAGGTGGCTACGGCGGACTTTGTGCCCCGTTTCTCGCCGACGAGGTCGTGGCCGGCATCGTAGACGGCAACGGCGGTGCTGGCTGACTCAAGGGCAGCCAGGTCGTTGACCACAATGAGGTCGCATTGCTTGGCCGTCACCTTCGCGCAGGCCCGGGCCTTGTCGGCCCCCGGCTCCAGCGCAAAGGCCACGCACCAGACAGGCTTCCGCCGCCCCCTGGCCGCGGTCTTCGACCGAGACGCGAGTGTGGCGATCACATCGGTCGTCGCCTTGAGCTTGAGCGCGAGTCCGGCGGCCGCGCGGGGAATCTTGCCGGCCACACGGTGGTTGGGCTCAAAGTCGCAGGGGGCCGCCGCCCCGATCACGCCGTCGGTTCGGGGCAGTTCTGCAAGCGTGGCCGCGAGCATCTCGGCCGTGGTCATCACCGGGATCACCCGCGCCTGTCGAGGATATTTCACGGCCACTGGTCCGCTCACGATTGTGACCTCGTGGCCGCCGGCCAGGGCAGCCTGGGCAAGGGCCCGGGCCATGCGACCGCTGGAGGCGTTGGTGAGATACCGCACCTCGTCGAGGTAGGCCCGGGTGGGACCGGCGGTGAGCAGGATCTTTGCCATTGGTCAGGCCCCCGCTCCTGTCAGGTGACCATGCCGCGTCGGCTGAGCAGTTGGTCGATCACGTTGGCAATCTCCTCGGGTTCGGCCATGCGTCCGGCTCCCTGCTGCCGGCAGGAAAGCCAGCCCGTACCCGGCTGGATGATCTGGACACCGTCAGCAATCAAGCGATCGACATTGCGTTGCACGGCCGGCTTCGCCCACATGGCCGAGTTCATGGCCGGAGCCATCACGACCGGGCACTCGGCACACAGTAAGAGGGTGGTGAGGAGATCGTCGGCCGCTCCAGCCGCCGCCTTGGCAAGCAGATCGGCTGAGGCGGGGGCGATGACAACTAGCTCAGCCCGCGCCGCCAGCTCGATATGGGCCCCGAGCGGATGAGCGGCCGGATCGAAGCTGCGGGTGACCACGGGACGACCGGTGAGCGCTGCAAATGTCGCAGGGCCTACGAACCGTCTTGCATTGCGAGTGAGCACCGCCGTCACACTCGCGCCCCGTTGCACAAGCAGGCTCGTCAGGGCCGCCGCCTTGTAGGCCGCGATGCCCCCCGAGACTCCGAGCACGATCTCGCGTCGATCGAGTGTCACAGGAGAGTAGGATCAAAATCGAGTGGACCGCCCGCCTCGGGTGAGGCCCCAGTGATGCGGAGGTTCATCGAGGTGTCGAGGTAGATTTTATCCTGCTTGATCTCCTCAATGACGATCTGCATACGATCGTTGGAGTCGATATCGACAAGCGGCCGGCCGCCGGCGTTGAGCGCCACCATCCGCTTCTGGATTAAGGTAGAGAGCTTGAAGCGTCCACCGACCTTATTCACAATCTCTTCTTCACGCAGGTCATCGATCATGTCTGGTTTCCTCAGGTGGTAATTTAGGGGGTGCTGTGGGCTTGGTCGGTCGTTGAATTCGTGGTTGGGTGGGAGGTGTGCTGCGGTAAGCCAGCGTCGAAGAGGATCCGCTCGATGGCCGCGACGGCCGCTGCGATGTCGTCGTTGTTCACCACTCGATGCTGATAATGGTGCGACTGTAGCAGTTCCCGGCGGGCTACTTCGAGCCGACGGGCTATTGCTTCTGGCGATTCCGTTCCCCGGCCCCGCAGCCGGTCGAGGAGTTGATCGGGGTGGGACGGTTCGACAAAGATTGTGATTGCCTTAGGATACCTTACGAGAATGGAAAGGGTACCCTCCACGTCGATTTCTAGCACAACCCACTCCCCGGCGGCCATTCGGGGGGCCACTTCGTCCACGAGCGTGCCATACCAGTGGTGCCGGCCGTAGACCTGACAGCACTCCAAAAACTCGCCCGCTGCCCGCCGACGGTCGAAGTCTGGGGCAGAAATAAAGTGGTAATCGACTCCATCCCGCTCCCCGACCCGGGGCGGCCGAGTGGTGGCTGAAACGCTGGGAATCAGCTGGGGCAGGTCAACCAAGAGCCGCCGCAGAATCGTAGTTTTACCGACGCCCGAGGGGCCGGAGATGACGACGATTTTTCCCGCGGGGTGTACCATTTGGACGTTTTAACTTCCCAACCGGCTGCTGGAAAGGGTGTCAGCTACTCGATATTCTGGACCTGCTCGCGGAGCCGCTCAATCCGGGTCTTAAGCTCCACCGCGAGATGGGCGATCGTGACGTCGACCGACTTTGAGGCGATCGTGTTTGCCTCCCGGGCCAGTTCCTGGGCTAGAAAATCGAGTGATCGCCCGGGGGACTCCTCCCCGAGCAGCCGGTCAAACTGGGCCACATGGCTCTCCAGCCGCACTAACTCCTCGGCAATGTCGGAACGGTCGGCGATCAGGACAATCTCACGGGTGATATCGGCCGGCGAGAGCGTGGCCCCGGAGCCCTCGAGGAGTTTTCCAACCCGCTCGGTCAGCCGGGAACGGTGTTCTAGGAGCACCGCCGGCACCCGCTGCCGGATCTGCTGGATCGACTGCCCGATCTCAGCACAGCCAGTCCTCATGTCGCGGGCGAGCGCCTCGCCCTCGGCCCGCCGCATTCGCTCGAGGCCGTCGAGAGCGGCGTCGAGGCTGCGGGCAACAAGCGGCCAGGTCTTGTCGATTGAGTCGCTTGACGGCGGCGTCTCGATGAGGATCCCAGGCAGCGCCAAGATGCCGTCGATCGACCGCGGCTCGGGGATCCGATGGGTCGCGCAGAAATCCTCGAAGTCATCGAGGTAAGCCGCGAGTTGATCGCGATCAAACCGGCGCACAGCCGGGGCGACCGGCCCGGAAACGTCGAGCGTCATCTGCACGGCCCCGCGGCGGACGCGGCTCCGGATGGCCCCCTCGATCCGCTGCTCAAGCTGGCTGAAAGCGTCGCGCGACCGCAGCGCGAGCTTGAAGAAGCGGTTGTTGACCACCCGCAATTCTACGCGGCAGGTGCTCTCGCCCTCAGAGGCGATGCCCTCGCCGCAGCCTGTCATGCTGATCGCCATAGCGCGCGGCCCCGGAGCTTACTTGGGGGCGGCTGGCTCAGCGGGCGGGGATTTCTCTGCAGGCGCAGCGGCGGCCGGTGGGCTCGTGGCCTCGGCAGCGGGAGAATCTGGAGCTGCAGCGGGTGGATCTGTTGGAACTGCTGCCTCGGGCTGCGTTTCTGACGCGGTCGGCGTTATTTGGGGCAAGACGTCGGGCGTCATCGGCGTTGTGGCCTGGGGCACCGCGCCGCCGAGATCGCTTGAAATGAGCGACTGCTGGCGGCCGAGCATGTTGGTCGCTAGCAAGCAGAGCAATATCCAAAACCCAGCGACACCCACTGTGATCCGCGTAAAGAGGTCGCCCGCCTTTGTGCCGAAGGCACTCTGGCCGCCCATGCCGCCGAGGGCACCGGCAAGACCACCACCCCGGCCTCGTTGCACAAGCACGAGCAGGATCATAAACAGCGACGTCAAAACGAGCATCGAACCGAGCAAAACGCGAACGAACGTGGTCATGGGAACAGGGGGCTCCAAAAAGAGCAGCGAAGGACTGTAGTTACTCGATGATAAATTAACTCAGGGAGGCCCCGCGGCCTACCCCAGGTTTTATTTGTTCGGGTTTCTCGGCAGAAAAACCTGCTGTGGGATACGTTTTCCAACTTGTCCTCGTCTTGTGGCTTTCGCGGCAAGGGCACGTTGGAAAACCCGCCTCCGATCAGCCGGCAAATGCCCGGGCGATGCCGAGAAAATCCTCCGCCTTCAGGCTGGCACCGCCCACAAGCGCGCCGTCGATGTCGGGCTGGGCCGCGAGTTCGGCGGCGTTGTCGGGCTTCACGCTGCCGCCATATTGGATCTGTATCTTGGCAGCGACCGCTGGTGAGGCGAGTTTTCCGAGCAGGCCGCGGATCATGGCATGCACTTCCTGCGCCTGCTGCGGCGTGGCCACCTTGCCGGTGCCGATCGCCCAGACGGGCTCGTAGGCGATGACGAGCTTTTCAAGATCGGCTGCCGAGAGCCCCGCAAGCGAGCCATTGATCTGCTCAGTGATGACCACCTGCGTGCGGTTGCCCTCGCGCTCTTCGAGCGTTTCGCCGACGCAGACGATCGGCGTCAGGCCCGCGGCGAGCGCCGCCTTTGTCTTAACGCATACGATTGCGTCGGTCTCGGCAAAGAGTGTCCGGCGTTCTGAATGGCCGAGGATCACAAACCGACAGCCGAGGTCGACGAGCATCGGCGGGGCCACCTCGCCCGTGAAGGCGCCGCTGGCTTTGTCGTGCATGTTTTGGGCCCCGATCGCCACGCCCGAGGGGCTCACGCCCTGGGAAAGCCCGAGGGCCATGCCAACGGTGCCCAAGTAGGGGGCGGGGGGACAAAGAACGAGTTCGACATTGCCAACTTCGGCACAGCGGCTGGCTACGGCCTGGGCGAGTTCGGCTGCCTTGGCCTGGTCAAGGTTCATCTTCCAGTTGCCGGCAACGATCTTCCTGCGTGAGGTGAGAGACATGTGTGGTGCTCCTTCGGAGAATTGTGAACCGCGGATGGTAGCAGGTTTAACCCACCGCAGCGGCGGCGGCATAAGAGCCGAGAACGACCACGCGTTTGCAGCGTTTTTCAAGGGCTGCGATCGCGCGGCGGACGCGGAGGTCGTCGCGGTGGCCCTCAAGCTCCACAAAGAAGATGTAGCCGCGTTCCTCGCCTGGCATCGGAAACGACTCGATCCAGGTGAGGTTCAGCTTCTGCCTCTTCGGCACCGCGAGAGCGTCGGCCAGGCCCCCTGGCTTGTGTTCGATTTCAAACATCAGCGATGTCTTATCGCGGCCGGTGCGGCTGGCATCGGCATGGCCGATCACGGCAAACCGCGTCGTATTCCCGGCGATATCCTCGATGTTTTCGGCGAGCACATTGAGGCCGTAATGTACGCCCGCCTGCCGGCTGGCGATGGCGGCAGCGTGGGGGTTTTTGGTGGCTATTTCGGCGGCACCGCTGGTGCTCGCCACCTCCACCAAGCGGGCATTAGGCAGGTGACGGGCCAGCCAGTTGCGACACTGCGAGAGGGCCTGTGGCCGGCTGTAAACCTCGGTAATGCCGGCCCGATCGCAGGTACTCAGAAGCGTGTGGTGAATGCGGAGCGGCACCTCGGCGCAGATCTTCACCGGGAGACGAGACAAGTTGTCGAGTGTGTCGGCGATCCGCCCGTCAGTCGAATTTTCCAGGGGCACCACGCCGTAGTGTGAGTGGCCGGCGCTGACCTCTTCAAACGCCGCGGAGATGCTCGCCACTGGGACAAACTCGACCGAACTGCCGAAGCGGTGCAGGGCTGCCAGATGGCTGTAGGTCCAGGCCGGGCCCAGGTGGGCGACACGGAGGTGCTGCTCGATTGCCCGGGAGCCCGAAATCAGTTCCCTCCAGATCGCCTTCAGGCTCTCTGCCGACAAGGGGCCAGCGCTCGATGCTACGACCCGTTCGAGTATCAACTCTTCGCGAGAGGGATCGTAGGTCACCTGTCCGTTTGACTGCTTCAGGTGGCCAATCTGGCGGGCCAGTTCGGCCCGTTCGTTTACCAAGCCGACCAAGTCGCGGTCGATTTTGTCAATTTGCGAACGGAGTGCCGCCAGCCCGGTAGGCTTGGGGGCATCGGGAGGTGTCTTTCGCGGTGAGCCAGGCTGAGCCATGCAAACAGTTTTTAGAAGACTGGCGTTGGTGTCGAGTGGACTGGCGACGGCCAAAATGGCAGCCGCCACCACCCGCCCGGCCGAAAGGTCGCCGGCGACTGTCCACTGTACCCTGAACGAGAGCCGCGTAAATACTTCGGAAAATGAAGCCTTTTAGAGGTTGCGG
Organism: Planctomycetota bacterium; assembly: GCA_037129495.1. Lineage (GTDB taxonomy): Bacteria > Planctomycetota > Planctomycetia > Pirellulales > UBA1268 > CAMCQY01. The sequence continues at coordinate 8,030 of JBAXUW010000070.1, forward strand.
ACGAGTTTTGCCGCTCCCCCTGACTCGTTCGCGGGGCTGGCACGTCCTTTGCTCTTCTCTTTAGAACCGATTCAGCACCGATCTCTCAGAACAAGCCTGACACATTCGACGCACTATTCTTCCCTCACCTCCTCCGCAGCAGACTCAACACAGGAACGCATAACCCATGGCCACCAAGCAGGGCGAAAAGATCATCGGCATCGACCTCGGCACCACCAACTCCGTGGTCGCGGTGATGGAAGGCAAGGAGCCCAAGGTGATCGCGAACAAGGAAGGCAATCGCCTCACGCCGAGCGTGGTCGCCTTCAACGATAAGGGCGAGACCCTCGTGGGCGACATCGCCCGCCGCCAGGCCGTCACAAACCCGAAGCGAACGATCTATTCGATCAAGCGATTCATGGGCCGCCGCCACAACGAGGTGGCCAGCGAAGAAAAGATTGTCCCTTATGAGGTCGTTGGCGGCCCCGAGGACTACGTGAAGGTGAAGGCAGGCGACCAGACGGCTACGCCGCCAGAAATCTCGGCGAAGATTCTCCGCAGCCTGAAAGAGGCGGCCGAGAGCTATCTGGGCCACAAGGTGAACAAGGCCGTGATCACGGTCCCAGCCTACTTCAACGACGCCCAGCGGCAGGCCACGAAAGACGCCGGCCAGATTGCGGGCCTCGAAGTGATGCGGATCATCAACGAGCCGACCGCCGCGGCCCTCGCCTACGGGCTCGAGAAGAAGGCCCAGGAGAAGATCGTGGTGTTTGACTTGGGCGGCGGCACATTTGACGTGTCGGTGCTGGAGGTAGCGGACGGGGTGTTTCGCGTTATTAGTACCAACGGCGACACGCACCTCGGCGGCGACGACTTCGACCAGACGCTGATCAATTTCGTCGCGGACCAGTTTAAGAAGGAGCAGGGGATCGACCTGCGAAAAGACACGATGGCCCTGCAACGGCTGCAGGAGGCCTGCGAGAAGGCCAAGAAGGAACTGAGCACGGCGCAGAGCACCGACATTAACCTTCCCTTCATCACGGCCGACGCCACGGGGCCCAAGCATCTGCAGATCACGATCACGCGAGCCCAGTTTGAGCAGATGTGCGATGGTCTCATCGAGCGGTGCCGCGGGCCAGTGGTGCAGGCTCTTAAGGATGCAAAGCTCGATCCCAAGGAGATTGACGAGGTCGTGCTGGTCGGCGGCTCGACCCGCATTCCGAAGGTGCAGGAGCTCGTCAAAAAGCTCTTCAATAAGGAGCCCCACAAGGGCGTGAATCCCGACGAGGTCGTAGCGCTTGGCGCAGCGATCCAGGGCGGCGTGCTCGGCGGCGAGGTACAGGATGTGCTGCTGCTTGACGTCACGCCGCTCAGCCTGGGCATCGAAACCGAAGGCGGCCTGTTTACAAAGCTCGTGGAACGAAACACGACTGTGCCAACGGAGCGAAAGCAGGTCTTTAGCACGGCCGCCGATAACCAGACGGCGGTCACCGTGAGCGTCTATCAGGGCGAGCGGCCGATGGCGAAGGACAACCGGCTCCTCGGCCAGTTTAACCTTGAGGGTATCCCGCCCGCGTCCCGCGGCACGCCGCAGATCGAGGTGAAGTTTGACATCGACGCCAACGGCATCCTGTCGGTGAGCGCGAAGGAGCTTGGCTCCAACAAAGAGCAGACGGTCAAGATTGAGCAGTCGAGCGGCTTGAACGAGGCCGAGATCGACCGGATGCGAAAGGATGCCGAACTGCACGCCGAGGAAGATAAGCGCAAACTGCGGCTGGCAGAGGCTCGTAACAAGTCGGAGGCGCTCTGCTTTCAGACCGAGAAACTCGTCAAGGAGAATGACGAGAAGCTCTCGGCAGCCGATAAGGCTCCGCTTGAGGCGGCGATTACAAAGGCCCGAGAGACGGCAAAAGCGGAAGACATCGACGCGATCACATCGGCCCACGACTCGCTCGAGCAGGCCGCCCATGCCCTCTCAAAAGTGCTCTACGCGGCGACAAGCAGCGCTGGAGCCGAGCCGGGCCAGACAGCCGGCGCCTCCGCCGGAAAGGGCTCCGACGACGCAATCGACGCCGAGTTTGAAGTCAAGAAGGATATCTGATTCGATTTAAAAAAAGACCTCTTCGGGCCTTTTTCGCTCTACCGGCCTGTGGGAATACCAAGCATTCAAACGGGCAGAAGGGGCATCGCATTCGTCGGTGCTGGCTTTGGTGACTGAGAGAAAGTGCCACGGGGGTGACGTATGGCGTTTCGATTCGACAAGTTCACGATCAAGGCTCAGGAGTCGGTGCAGAATGCCGTCGAACTGGCCGGCAGCCGTGGCAATCCGCAGGTGACACCCGTCCATCTCCTGCACGCGCTCGTCGCGGAGCGGGAAGGGATCGTTCGGCCGCTCCTTGAGAAGATCGGCGTCGACCGGGGGCATCTCGAACGGATTATCGAGGCGGAGCTTTCGCACTTGCCAAAGGTATCGGGCGGGGCACAACCGCAGCCTGATCAGGAGCTGATCAAGGTCTTTGAGACCGCGACGACCGAGTCGCACACGATGAAGGATGAGTTTGTCTCGACCGACCATCTGCTCTTGGGGCTTGTAAAGACGCCGTCGAAGGCGAAAAACGTGTTGCAGCTCGCGGCGGTCGGTGAAAAAGAGCTGCTGGCGGGCCTGCAGGCTATTCGCGGGCAGTCGCGGGTAACCGATCAAAATCCCGAGGAGAAGTTTCAGGCGCTTGAGAAATACGGGATCGATCTCGTCAAGCGGGCCAGTCAAGGCAAGCTCGACCCTGTGATCGGCCGCGACACCGAGATTCGCCGAGTGATCCAGGTGCTCTCGCGACGCACGAAAAACAATCCAGTTTTGATCGGCGAGCCGGGTGTCGGAAAGACGGCGATCGCCGAGGGTCTGGCCGTGCGGATCGTGCAATCGGACGTGCCGGAAAATCTCCGCGGCAAGCGGGTGATCTCACTCGACTTAGGCGCGCTGATCGCCGGTACAAAATACCGCGGTGAGTTTGAGGACCGGCTCAAGGCGATCCTCCGCGAAGTCGAGGCAGCGGCCGGCGGCGTGATTCTCTTTATCGACGAACTTCACACGGTAATCGGTGCTGGTGCGGCCGAGGGCGGCTCCGATGCAGCGAACTTACTCAAGCCAGCGCTGGCCCGCGGCGAGCTGCGGTGTATCGGCGCGACAACACTCGACGAATATCGCAAGCACATCGAGAAAGACGCGGCGCTTGAGCGGCGGTTTCAGCCGATCTTCGTCGGCGAGCCGAGCGTGGAAGACACGATCGCGATCCTGCGAGGCCTGAAGTCTCGCTACGAGGCTCATCACAAGGGGGTGAAGATCAAAGACTCGGCGCTTGTCGCCGCCGCGGAGCTTTCCCACCGTTACATCGCCGACCGGTTTTTGCCTGACAAGGCGATCGACCTCATGGACGAGGCGACCAGCCGGATCGCGATGGAGTTGCAGAGCGTGCCGAGCGAAATTGACGAGGTCCAGCGGCGGCTTGTGCAGTTAGAGCTTGCCGCGCGGCAGTTGGCCGAAGAGACGGAGGAGCATGCCAAGGAGCGGCTCGTCGAGATCGAAAAGGAGTCGACTGAATTGCGGAGGAAACTGGCGAGCCTCCGCGAGCAGTGGGAGGCCGAAAAATCGGGAGTGGGTAATACCCAGGAATTGCGGCAACAGCTCGATGGGGTGCAGCTCGCCTTCGATCAGGCGGGCGTGCAGATCAAAGACCGCCAGGCCTCGGGCCAGCCGGTGAGCGAAGATCTCTACCAAAAACTCTACGAGCTGGATGTGAAGCGGAAGGCCCTGCAACAGCGGCTGGAGCAGGAGGGCTCAGAGCGGGAAGCCAAGGAAGAAGCTGCGAAGGAAGGGACCGCGAAGGGAGCGCCGCCGACAAAGCGGCTATTACGACGCGAAGTTGGCCCGGAGGAGATTGCGGAGGTTGTCAGCGCCTGGACTGGGATTCCGGTCACGCGACTGGTGGAGGCCGAGCGGGCAAAGCTGCTTGTGCTCGAGGAGCGGCTGCATCAGCGAGTAATCGGCCAGGAAGAGGCAGTCGAGGCGGTGAGCAACGCCGTCCGACGCAGCCGATCGGGCCTCCAGGACCCCAACCGTCCGATCGGGTCATTCATCTTTCTGGGGCCCACGGGTGTCGGCAAAACAGAACTCTGCAAGGCGCTGGCTGAGGTACTCTTCGACGACCAAAATGCGATGATCCGCATCGACATGAGCGAGTTTATGGAGAAGCACACAGTCGCTCGGCTGATTGGCGCCCCTCCGGGCTACGTTGGCTATGAGGAGGGTGGGCGGTTGACAGAGGCTGTCAGAAGGCGGCCTTACTCGGTGGTTTTGCTGGATGAGGTCGAGAAGGCGCATCGCGATGTCTTCAATGTGCTCCTGCAGGTGCTCGATGATGGCCGGCTGTCAGACAGCCTCGGTCACACAGTCGACTTCACAAACACGATCGTGGTGATGACAAGCAACATCGGCAGCCAGGCGATCCAGGAGATCACGAAGGAGGGGGGTAGCGAGCAAGAGATCAGCGTGGCTGTGAAAGAGGCGCTGCAGGCCCGTTTTCTACCGGAGTTTCTGAACCGGATCGACGAGACGATCGTCTTCCACCCACTCGATAAGAAACATATCCACAAGATCGTCAGCCTGCAGATTGCCCGGCTCGTGGAGCAGGCGGCGAAGGCAGGGATCGTGCTTCAGTGCAGCGACGGGGCGATCGACGAAATCGCCCGACTGGGCTACGATCCGGTCTATGGGGCCCGGCCGCTGAAGCGGGTGATCCAGCAGCAACTGCAGAATGAACTGGCTCGAGAGCTACTCGGTGGAACTTTTCCGGAGGGCAGCCACGTCCGCGTCGAGTTCGTTCAAGACGGCTTCGTCTTTAACCGGGTGACGTGACGGACATCTTGGTCCCTCGTAGGGTAAGTTTTGCAACTTGCCAGTTCCTCAGTGGAGGCGAGTTTTCCAACGTGCCGAAGAGGCCAAGCTAAAAATCTTATCCCATCAAAGAGAGGCCAGCCATCTCCCAGCCCTTGTGGAGCGTGGCCAGAACTCCCTCACTGACCATCGGCCTGCTCCACGTAACAGCGACTCAGCATCCGGAACTTTGCTGCTGTCTTCTCGACGTTTTGCCGATCAAGCCAGTCGAGGAACGACTGCCGGGCGGCCGCATCAGATCCGCACTTCTGTCGGAAGCCGTCGAGCAGCAGTTGGTCACCCTCGTCAACCATCTGCGCCCAGAGTCGAATCCGCATCTCGGGCTTCAGGTGCCGAATGCTCGGTGGCGCGAGTTCGGGCGGCGGAATCAGTTGCCGAGTGGGCCTGCGATCATCATGCCCACGGTCTTCGCCGGCAGTCGCTCCAGCGTGCCCGCTCCAAAAAAATGTCGCGGGCAGCCTCAGCCCCGTTTGCGTTCTTCAAGGCCCATGCGGGCGATGAGGAGGTCGCACCCGGCGGTCATCTTGCGGAGCTTCTCGGCCATGACGAGCTTTTCCGACGTGGTGGCCTTTTTCAGCTTGGCCTCAAACTTGACAAGTTTCTGCCGACGGTGCCGACGCCGCTTGATTTCCTTCATCCGGTTGCTGATGCCGCCCATTCGATTGTGTTCCTGTCTGAGGTGGGGGTGAGCTAGAGTTTGAGCGTTTGGGACCGCCTAGAGAGAAACTAACTGTAGAAAACCCGGGCGATTACGTCAAAGGCGGCGTGGTAGGAACGGGCGTTGGAGCGGTTTGGAGCGGTGGATAGACTGCGGGTGGTGAGTTTGTCGAAGGATGGGTGGCAGAGCGGTTGAATGCACCGGTCTTGAAAACCGGCAGTCGCGAAAGCGGCTCGTGGGTTCAAATCCCACCCCATCCGC
>JBAXUW010000071.1:0-13847 GCA_037129495.1 Planctomycetota bacterium
GGGCTGATCCCAACTGGGGCCGGATCGTGTCGGCGGCGGGCTATTCGGGCGTCAAGTTTGACCCCGACCGGCTTCTGCTGCGACTCAACGGGACGCTCCTGTTTCAGGATGGGGCCCCCGTGGCTTTCGACGGGGGGGCGGTTTCGGAGTCGATCCGGGCCTCCCGGGAAACGCTGATCGAACTCGATTTTCAGGCCGGTTCCGCGTCAATTCGGTTCTATTCAAGCGATTTAACGGCGGAATATGTCCGGCTGAATGCCGATTACCACACCTGATTTGTCTTTCGGCGGCTTGACGCGGCCGGTCGAAAACTGTTTTCTCTGGCTATCGGAGGCTGCTTCGGTGGGCCGTCGGTATCATGCCAGTATCATATTGTTTCAATCACTTTCGCTTCACGTCTGCCCCAAAGTCGCTCATCCCTATGCTGATTCTGACTCTTCCCCTTGACGTTTTCCCGTGCAGCCCGCCAACTGGCCTCCTCTTAGCCACAGGAGCAGGTCTGCTTTCGCTGGCCCCTGCCCTACCCGGTAGTGACCGTGGCGGACGTTCCATCAAGTGCGTCAGCGAACCGGCTGAAGAGGAGGAAGACAGCGGAGACGAAGAGGATCTGGTGGTTGCACAGCCCCCGGCAGATGAGGATTCAAGCTTCGACGATTTCGACGATGAATTCGATGACGACTTCGAGGAGGAGGAGAACGATCCCGACTGGGATCATCCTGACGACGCCGACCCGGAGCCGCCGCCTCCGGGCAAGGGCGGTGGCCGCAAGAAGTAGGTCGCAAGCACTCATCCAGCCTTCGGTTGCCAGCAGGTTTTTCCAGCGAGACTTTTTCGAAGTAACCACGATGTCACGCCGCGAAGACAAGACGCCCGGACCTGCCGCCCAGGATGACTGGTTTGGCAAGCTCAGCCAACTCGACTTTGATATCGACTTCTTTGAGGGTCTGCTCGCCCGTAACCACGACTCCGTCGAAGTGCTGCGTGTGCTGGCCGAACTCGTTTCGCAGAAGGGACTCGTCAAGCGGGCGGTGGAGCTCGACCGCCGGCTGGTGGAGGTGCTGCCCAACGACTTTCTGGCCCGCTACAATCTCGCTTGTTCCTTGGCGCGGACCGGGCGACCCGACGAGGCGATCGACTGCCTCTCGCGAGCGATCCTTCTCGGCTACGACGATCTCTCCCATCTCGAGGTCGATCCTGACCTAGACTCGCTGCGTGATCACCCGGAGTTTCGCGAGCTGCTCGGGCGTGAATAGGTTATGAAGAGGTCATCTTGGTCATCCTGAAGGAAAGCATGCTCGACCAATACGATAAAATCTTAGCAGCCTGCGCAATGATCTCCGCAGCGTGGCCTCATAAGCCCGCTGTGGGATTGATTCTTGGTAGCGGGCTCGGTGCTGCCGCCGAGGCCCTTGCCGACAAAGTCACGATTCCCTACGAGTCGATCCCCCACTTTGCTAAGTCGACGGCCCACGGTCATACGGGCCAACTCGTCTGTGGCACACTCGCCGGCGTACCGGTCGTGGTGATGGAGGGGCGGATGCATTCCTACGAGGGCTATCCGGCTGCGCAGATAACGTTTCCCGTTCGGGTGCTTAAGTCTCTTGGCGCAGGCCTGCTGATCGTCACCAATGCGTGCGGCGGGCTCAACCCGCAGTTTCGCACTGGCGACATCATGGTGATTGACGACCACATCAATCTGATGAACGACAACCCGCTCATCGGCATCAACGACGACCGGCTGGGGCCGCGGTTCCCTGACATGTCGGCCCCCTACACGCCCGAGTTGATTGACCAAGCACTCGAGGTGGCACGTCGGGAAAACTTTGCCGCCCACCGCGGTGTCTACGTGGCGGTAACGGGCCCACAACTGGAGACCCGCGCAGAATATCGGTTTTTACGTGGCATCGGTGCCGACGTCGTCGGCATGTCGACCGTGCCAGAGGTGATTGTGGCCGTGCATGCCGGGCTGCGGGTGCTTGGGCTCTCCGTGATCACAGACATGTGCCTGCCTGATGCGCTTGAGGTAGCGACGGTCGAAAAGATCCTGGCCGTGGCCCGATCGGCTGAGCCGAAGCTCAGCGCGATCATCACCGCGGCGGTCAGCAACATCGGCTGAATCGCGGGCGTCAGCCGACCTGCTCATCAGAATCTTTTGCCTCGCCCCCGCTTTCAGAATGACACCCATGTTTGATCCCGTTCGCGGCAAGCCCGACTTTCCTGCCATCGAAGCGGTAATCGCAACGCTCTGGCGCGACCGCGGCATCTATCAAAAGTCGCTCCAACAGCGGCGTGGCGCAAAGCGATTCGTCTTCTTCGAAGGCCCACCCACAGCCAACGGCATGCCTCATCCAGGCCACTGCCTGACGCGGGCGATCAAAGATCTCTATCCCCGCTACCGCACGATGCGGGGGGAATACTGCGAGCGGAAGGCGGGCTGGGATACCCACGGCCTGCCGGTCGAGGTGGAGGTCTGCAAGGAGCTGGGCATCCATTCGAAGGCCGATATCGAGGCCTACGGTGTTGAGCCGTTCATCCACAAGTGCCAGGAATCGGTCTGGCGGTATATGAAAGAGTGGGAGTCGCTGACCGAACGCATCGGCTTCTGGATCGACCTCTCCGCCGCCTATGTGACCTACCAGCAGAGCTACGTCGAAAGCGTCTGGTGGTCGCTGGCCGAGCTCTACAACCGCGGCCTCCTCTACCAAGGGCATAAGATCGTCTGGTGGTGGGCGCAAGGGGGCACCGCGCTTTCCAGCGGCGAGGTGGGCCAGGGCTATCGGGAGGTACAGGATCCGAGTGTCTACGTCGCCTTTCCACTGCTTGACTCGGCCGGCACTGCCACCCGCCGCAGCCTCGTGGCCTGGACAACCACGCCCTGGACGCTCCCCTCTAACCAGTTTGCGGCGGTGAAGGCCGATCTCGACTACGTCGTCCTGCGGGAGACCGGTCTGGCCGACGCCCCCGAATACATCGTCGCCGAGCCACTCGCCGCATCTTTCGGTGAGAAGCTCAAGAAGGAATTCGGCGTGGTGGAACGACTGCCGGGCTCTGCGCTCGTTGGCCGCTCCTACCTGCCCCCGTTTGATACGTTTCGTCTGGCTGGCCCCGCGGATGTGGCCCCACTCCGCGCTGGCGGCACGGCCTCGCCGGCCTGGCGGGTGGTGGCTGCCGACTTTGTGACCACCAGTTCCGGCACCGGCATCGTTCACATCGCGCCCGCCTTCGGTGAGGTCGACTACACGGTGCTGATCGCCGAGCAAACGCGGTTTGTCGAGGGCCAGGGGCCCGCGCTCATCAACTCTGTTGCCCCCGACGGCACATTTACCGATGCCTTTCCGATGGGGAGCGGACGATTTGTGAAGGACTGCGATCGGGACATCACCCGCGACCTGCGGGCCCGTCACCTGCTCGTGCACCAGGAGCAGGTTGTGCATGACTACCCGTTTTGCTGGCGGGCTGAAAACGATCCGCTCATCCAGTATCCCCGGCGGAGCTGGTTTATCCGCACGAGCCAGTTCCGTGAGCAGATGCTCGCCAACAATGCCCGCATCGACTGGCTGCCGGAACACATCAAGGACGGCCGCTTTGGCAACTTCCTTGAAACCAACGTCGACTGGGCCCTCTCCCGTGAACGCTACTGGGGCACGCCGCTGCCGATCTGGAAGTGTGAGCAGACCGATCAGGCCGAGGCGGTCCCCTCGTATGCGGCGCTGCTGGCGAAGCCGGGAGTGCAAGGCACTGATGTCTTTGATAAGGCAAAGGCCGCCAAGCCCACGCTCTCCGACGACTTGCGGGTTCACAAGCCATACATCGACGCTGTCACCTACGACTCACCGTTTGCGGCAGGCGCGCGGATGCGACGGGTGCCAGAGGTGATCGACTGCTGGTTTGATTCGGGCGCAATGCCGTTTGCCCAGTGGGGCTGGCCGCACACCGGGCAGCAGGAATTCCAGGCTCAGTTTCCTGCCGACTTTATCTCTGAGGCAATCGACCAGACCCGCGGCTGGTTTTATAGCCAGCTGGCGATCAGCACACTGCTCTTCGGCGACGGCCCAAAGCTGGCTCTGCCAGCCGGTGCCAGCGCCCCGGAACCAGAGTATCCGCATCCGTTTCGGACCTGCATCGTGCTTGGTCACATGCTCGGTGAAGACGGCCAGAAGATGAGCAAGAGCAAGCGCAACTACAAGGAGCCGGCGGTCATCTTCGACACCTACGGCGCCGATGCCCTCCGCTGGTTCTTCCTCGCCGGTCAGCCCCCGTGGACGAGCATCCGCTACAACGAGCGGGCGATTCGCGAGAGCGTGCCGGAGTTTTTGCTGCGGCTCTGGAACGTCTACAGTTTCTTCGTGATCTACGCGCGGATCGACGGCTTTGACCCCGCCGCCGCCCTCGATGCGCCCGGCTCGCTCGACCATGCCGATCTCGAAAAGGCCCGCGGCTACCGGCCGGTGGCCAAGCGTGGTGAACTCGACCGGTGGATGCTCTCCGAACTCAATGCCACGGCTGCGGCGGTTGTTGAAAAGATGGATCGCTACGATCATTTTGGGGCGGCCGGCGAAATCTCCACGCTCGTCGATGCGGTCAGCAACTGGTTTGTCCGCCGCAGCCGCGACCGATTTTGGTCAGCGGGCCGGGCCGACACCGGTCCCGAGGGCAACGCCGACAAACTCGACGCCTATTGGACGCTCTATGAGACGCTGCTCTCAATCGTTCGTCTTGCCGCCCCCTTCGTGCCGTTTGTCAGCGAAGCGATCTGGCAGAATCTCGCGGTGGCGGCATTCGGCGGCAGCAGAGTGCCGGAGAGCGTGCATCTCACACTCTACCCCACCGGTATCGAGGCGCTGATCGACCGCGACTTAGTCCGCCGCATGACGCTTGTCCGGGATGTGTCGTCGCTCGGACGGGCTGCGCGGGCAACTGAGAAGCTGAAGGTACGGCAGCCGCTTTCAAAGGTGGAGGTGATCCTGGCCGACGCTGGTGCAGGCGACGGAGCCGATGCCACCTGGCTTGAGGCCCATGCGGATCTTGTCTGCGACGAACTCAACGTGAAGCAGTTTGAGATCTGCCGCGAGCCTGACCGCTACATCACGCGGGCTGTTCTGCCTGATCTTAAGAAGCTGGGCCCACGCCTGGGCAAAGATCTCCCCAAGGCCCGCGATGCGATCACGAAGGCCGATGCCTCGGCACTGCTTCTAGCGCTCAATCGCAACGGCCGGGCGACAATCCCATTGGCCGGTGGTGGCGAAGTGGTGATCGAGAAAGACGATGTGATGATCCGCACCACGGCCAAAGAGGGCTGGGCGGCCGCTGAGGGCCCGCGGGCTGTCGTGGTGGTGGCCAGCCAACTCACTCCCAAGCTGATCGCTGAGGGTCTTGTCCGCGAGGTAGTGCATGCGGTTCAGTCGCAGCGGAAGAAGCTCGACCTGGATTTCACCGATCGGATCACACTCGCCTTTGAGACTGAGTCGGCCGAACTCCGGGCTGCAATCGAAGAACACTTGAATTACGTGGCGTCTGAAACACTCGCTACGACGGCAACGTTTGGCCCGTTGCCAGGTAGCACGAGCGAGACGCTCGACGTTGATGGTCGGATCCTGACGATCTCGCTGAAGCGGGCTGGAGGCAAATCGTGACTCCTCCAGAGGCTACCACTTTGCCACGGAAGAAACTCCGCCTGGCGGTGCTGCTTTCCGGCTCAGGGCGAACCCTTGAAAACCTGCTCGACTGGATCGCAGCCGGCCGGCTGGCGGCGACGGTCGAGATGGTGGTCTCAAGCCGGGAGGATGTCCGCGGCGTGGGAATCGCAGAGCGAGCTGGTATCCCCGTGACGGTCCTGACCCCAACAGGCAGAGGCCGCGCCGACTGGAGCAGTGCGATCTTCGACGCTTGCCGGACGATCCAGCCCGATCTCGTCGTGATGGCGGGCTTTCTGCATCTGGTGCAGATTCCCGCCGACTTTACTGGCCGCGTGATCAACATCCATCCGGCGCTCCTGCCCGCCTTTGGGGGCAAGGGCTTTCATGGGATGCACGTCCACCGGGCGGTTATCCAGCGCGGCTGCACGGTCTCCGGCTGCACAGTGCATCTGGTCGACAATGAATACGACCACGGCCGAATTCTGCTGCAACAGACCGTGCCGGTGCTCCGCGACGACACGGCCGAATCGCTCGCCAGCCGCGTCTTTGCCAGCGAATGCGAAACCCTGCCCGAGGCGATCAACCAGATCGCCGCCGGCACCCTGCCCTGACCCATAACCCGTCCACGCCCCACAAGAACCCATCAGAGGAAGCCACTCATGTCACGCTCGCTTGGCAACATCATCGCCGACACGCTTAATCTCTCGGTCGGCTACGCGGAGCGGCTGCTCAAGGAGGTACCGGCTGAGCGGTTTGCCCGCTTCGCGCGGCCGGGCGGCATGGTCGTCGATTCGAATCACCCCGCATTTATTTACGGCCACTTGAGCCTCTATGCCCCAAAGGTGCTGCAGCAGATCGGCCACCCGTGCCCGGCCATACCGCCGCACTTCGACGACTGCTTCTCGAAAGACGCCAGCTGCCGCGACGACGAGGACGGCGATCTCTATCCTTCGATGGACGAGATCACGGTGTTTTTCTTCGAAAGCCAGCGGATGCTGGTCGGTGCGCTGCGGGCCACGCCCAACGCGACGTTTGAGCAGCCGAATCCTGCCGAGGGCCGGATGAAAGACCTCTTTCCGACGCTCGGTTCGGTGCAGACATTTTATTGTGGCGGCCACCTGATGATGCACCTCGGCCAGATGAGCGCCTGGCGGCGGATGGAAGGCCTCGGCACCGCCTGAGGTGTAAAGGGGGTCAGACTCCTTTGAATCCGACCGCCTGCCAGAAGGCTGCTGCAACGGTCCACTCAGCGTGCGTCTCGGCGAAGACCTGTGTCGCGCCAAGCAACGCCGCCTGGGCGACTGCCGCGCTGACAAGCGCCTTCGCCACACCCCGTCGTCGGGCCGCGGGATCAACGAGTAGCCATGCAATTGAACACCGCGGCGACGCAGCCGGCCCGGCTGCAACCAGGGCGACTAGCCCCAGCGGGCAGTCTGCCGCGGCCTCCCGGTATCCTGCGGGCCAGGCCAGCCAGGCATGCACGGTGCGTCCCGGCCGGCTGATCAATTCGGCCAACAGTCCGATCGGGGCAAAGTGGCCCGCATGGATCGGATCGCCCAACCTACACTGCTCCGCTAATCTGGTCACTGCCGCACGATCCGCCGCCTCAGACAGCGAAACAGGCTGTAAACAGACCCCCCCGCCACCGCTGCCCGCATTTGAGACGTCACAACAGATGAATCGAAGCGGCAGCGTCATGCCCGAATTCTGTCATATCGCGCAACCTTTTGCGCACAGTTCTGATTGCTTCCGGCCATTTCTCGGTTATAATCGCGGCGCGTCAGGAGCGTCAACCGTGCAAAACAATGAACGACGCAGCAGGTTGCTCGACATCATCCGCATCCGTGGGTTTGCGGCACTCGAAGAACTCGTCCGCGAAATCGCCGTCTCTGAGTCGACGATCCGCCGCGATCTCGACGCTCTTGAGGAGCAGGGCTCTGTCAAGCGGACGCACGGTGGAGTGCTCTATTCCGGCGGCATGCCCCGGCTAATGGAGTTTGACGAGCGGCAGCCAGCCCACTGGGCGGCCAAGCGGGCGATTGCCGCGACGGCCGCGGCCGTGATCGAAGATGGCGAGACCGTGCTGCTCGACGGTGGCACGACCACCTACGAGGTGGCCCGCCTGCTCGTCGGCCGGTCGCTCCAAGTTGTCACCAATAGTCTGCCTGTTGCCAATCTCTTCGCCTCTGAGGCCCGCACCGATCTCGTACTCTTGGGCGGTTATGTCTCGCCGCGGACGGGAGTCTGTCTTGGCCCCTATGCCAATGAACTGCTCAGTCGGCTGCATGTCACAACAACTGTGCTCTCTGCCGCCGGCATTGCCGAAGAGGGCCTCTTCAACGCCCATTTGCTGCTGGCAGAGACCGAGCAGGCGATGCTCAAGGCCGCTAGCCGTGTGATGGTCGTCGCCGATAGTTCCAAATTTGGCCGCAAGAGCCTGACGCTCGTTTCCGGGCTCGACGCGATCGATATCCTTGTCAGCGATGCCGGCCTGCCGCAGAACTGGCGAACGGTCGTCGCGAAGGCAAACGCCAAGCTCTTGATTGCCGAAGTGCCCGAAGCGGCTGAAACAGCCCGGCCCGCATAAGGTAGAGGATGGGTCGGCAGGCTGCATCAGCCCCCCAGGATCGAGCAGCGAGGAGTCGCACACGAGGAACCAGACATGGCCAAGAAGTCAAAATCAAAAACGAAGTCGCTCTCACAGATCAAGGACGAGATCTGTGAGATCGGCCGCCGGATCTACAACAAGGGTTTCGCGGCCGGCAACGACGGCAATATTTCGTATCGGCTGGGGCCCAACAAGGTGCTCTGCACGCCGACACTGATGTCGAAGGGCTTCATGAAGCCTTCCGATCTCTGCATCGTCGACATGGATGGCAATCATCTCCAGGGCAAGCGAAAGCGATCGAGCGAGATCCTGCTCCACCTGACGATCATGAAAGAGCGGCCCGACGTGAACAGCGTCGTGCACTGCCATCCGCCGCATGCGACAGCCTTCGCCGTCGCCCGTGAGCCGATTCCGCAGGCAGTGTTGCCGGAGGTAGAGATCTTCCTGGGCGACGTGCCGACCACCGTTTACGAGACGCCCGGCACTCAGAAATTCGCCGACACGGTGCTCGAGGTTGTGAAGCACTCAAGCGTGATCATTCTGGCCAACCACGGCGTGGTCAGCTTTGGGGAGACGATCGAGCAGGCCTACTGGTGGACGGAAATTCTTGACGCTTACTGTCGGATTCTCATCCTAGCGAAGCAGCTTGGCGGCGTTCATTACCTGACGGGGCCCCAGACGCGGTCGCTGCTGGAGGCAAAACAGACCTGGGGCTTCGGCGACGCCCGGCTGGCGATGAACATGAACGACGATCAGATTCGCGATAACGCGGTCTTCTGCGGGCACTGGGAAAAGGCCGGCGTCGCCCGGCGGGCATTCCAGGCCCCATCGCAGCAAGAGCGAGCCTCCGCGCCGGCCGCCGGCACGAGCACCGACATCGAAAAGCTCGTCAAGACGATCACTGAGCAAGTCTGCCGCGAACTCGGCATCCCACGGGGTTGAGCCACGCCCAGACTCGCCCTGGTAGGGGCAAGTTTTCCAACTTGCGTGAAGAGGACAAGTTAGAAAACTTATCCCACAGGGAATAGGAACTGCCGCGCCGAAAGGAATCGGCAGGTCTCTCATTCCATACCCAGTGCTGTTCGCCGCTGGTGGATTTCTGCGGGTGAGACGCCCCAAAGACGGGCTGTGCCGTCGTCGGAGCCCGTCACAATGCTGCGGCCGTCTGGCGCGAAGGCCACGCCCCAGGCCTGCCCGTCGTGGCCATCAAGCGCCAAGAGTTGCCGGCCTGTGACCGCATGCCACAGATAGAGACAGCCATCGGCGCCGACCCCCGCCACTCGCGATCCATCCGGTGAAAACGCCACCTTCCAGACCTGGCCCACCGGGCCGATAAGCTCCTCAAGCGACGCCCCCGTTTGCGGGTTCCAAAGCCGCACCGTGCCGTCGGATGAAGCGGTTGCCAGTCGACTGCCGTCCCGGGCAAATGCTACCCAGTTTACGGCAGCCGAATGACCTGTGCAGGTGTGCAGAAGGTGGCCGCCGGTCGTCTCCCAGATTCGGAGCACGCCATCCGAACAGGCGGTCGCCAGCCGACGGCCATCTGGCGACCAGGCAGCGGCATGAGCCCGCGCGGGATGCGGCAGTAGCAGGCCGGCGCCAGCTTTCTGGGCCGCAAGCGTCCGGATCCGCACCATGCCCGGTTCGCGGCTCGCGGTCCGCTGCGACACATTGCTACCCAAGGCATTCACGGCTGACCCAGGCTCTACCCGCTCTGCCTGCTCCACTCCAGCGGTGGCCAGCCGCAGGCCGTCGGGAGAAAAGACCGCCGCGTACACCGGCCCCGTGTGGCCGTCGAGTCTGGCCTGCTCCACCCCATCAGCGACGCGATGCACGCGGACCGAGCCATCGTGACAGGCCGCTGCCAATCGGTCACCTGACGGAGAAAAGTCGACACCATTCACACGGGTCTTCAGCTCCGGCAACTCGCGGACGACCGTGCATGTCGTCAGATTCCAGAGCCGTACGCCTCCATCCGCCGTGGCAGTCGCCAACAACTGACCATCAGACGAACAGGCCACGCCCCGCACGCCGCCGCCATCACGACTGCCGCACTCCATCACTGGCTCACCGCGGAGATCAGGCTGCCACACCCGGCAGCTGGTGTCTGAAGATGCCGTCGCAAACCGATTTGCTGAGAGCCGCGTCACCGACCAGACCGCATCGCGATGGCCGACCAGTTCGCGATCGAGCCGACCATCCGTTGGATTCCAGAGCCGTAGGATCGCATCGGCCGATACCGTCGCCAGCCGCAAGCCATCGGCTGACCAGGCGATGCCGTTGACTCGCAAGGGATGCCGCAGCGATTTGACCCTGCCGCTCCCATCCAGATTCCAGATCCGGGCTGTGCCGTCCTCTGCTGCCGAGGCGACCCGACTCCCATCGGGTGAGAAGCCAACGGAAAACACCCGCCGAGTATGGCCCCGCAACTCCGGCAGCGGCTCGCCAGTGGCAAGATCCCAGAGCCGAATCTGCCCGTCGCCACAGGCGGCGGCCAGTCGGTTCCCTAACGGTGCAAACGCAACGCCATAGACATTGCGATCCCGCGATCCCGGCCGCCACCCTGGCGTGAGGACCGATCGCCGCGTGAGCGACTCTGCATCCCACAGGCCCACCGTGCCATCCCCGGAGGCGGTAGCGATCAGTCGGCCGTGAGGAGAAAAACCAATGCCATAAATCGCACCGGTATGCCCGAGCAGCTCGCCAACCGATTTTCCAGAGGCGATATCCCAGACGATCGCCTGACCGTTCTCTGCGGCCGTCGCAGCCCACCGTCCAGCGGGTGAGAATGCTGCTGACCAGATTGGTGCGGTATGCCCACTGAGCAATCGCTGCTCACGGTAGGTGCCCTCGTCATCGATCGCCCAGAGCCGGGCAGTGCCGTCGTCAGCCCCAATGATTAACCCTGATCCATCTGGCGTTGCGGCCACCGCCCGCAAGATTGCCGTCTGGCCGCCCACCGCCGCAATCGAATCGTCCATGCTGGCGGCCAGGCAGTCGAGCTCCACCGGCTGCCCGATAACAACTGGGCCGAGCGCCTGCGCCCGCGCCAGCAGACTCGCTGCCACGCGGATATTCCTGCGGCCGACCGCCTCTGCTGCCCGCTGCAGCGACGAATAGTAAGACTCCTCCTGCTCGGCGGCCCGATGAAACGCCGCCATTCGCTCCTGGTGGCTCGCACGGATCGAGGAAAAGACTGTCGCCAGTCCGGCCGCACACAGAATGGCCGCAGCCGCGACCGGCCACCGATGACGCCGCCCCCAACGCACCGCCCGCTCGAGGACCGTCGCAGGCCGCGCAAGCACCGGCTCACCCGCCAGCCAGCGGGCTAGTTCCGCCTCAAGGTCCGTTGCCGTTGCATAGCGATCGCCGGGGAGTTTCTGCAGACATTTTTCGGTAACAGCAGCCAGTTGTCTTGCCTCCGCCCGATCCACGCCCGGCGCAGTCGCCAGTGCCCGCGACACAGTCGCCAGCGCCCGCGGCTCCTGCTCGCGAATGATCCGCGCCGCCACGATAAGCGGCTTGCCCCGCACGTCAAATGGCAGGTCGCCCGTCAGAAGCTCGTGCATCACCAGACCGAGCCCATGCACGTCGGTCCAGGCATCGATTCTTGACGCATCTTCGTCAAACTGTTCGGGACTCATGTAGCGAAGCGTGCCGACGATCTGCCCAGCGTCGTTCTGAATCGTCGCCACCGCGAGATCGGCGTCGGTCGATCTCGCCACGCCAAAGTCGATCACCTTCGGCTCACCGTCGCTGCCCACGAGGATGTTGCCGGGCTTGAGATCACGGTGCACCACGCCCATCCGATGACCATATGCCACCGCGGCCGCGACCCGCCGCAAGAGTATCACCCGCTGCCGCACCGAGAGACCATGCGCTCGAATAAATTGGTCGATCGGCAGCGCCCCTGCAACGAGCTCCATCACGAAGAACGGCACGTCGACACTTCCGTGCCGGCAGGTGCCCAGCGTGTGAACCTGCGCGATGTGCGGATGCCGCAGCCTTGCCAGCAGGTGGGCCTCCTGCTCAAACCGCTTCATCATCCCGCGGCTGGCGAGCCCATCCCGCAAGACCTTTACCGCCACCGGCCGCGACGGCGAATGCTGCCGTCCCTCATAGACCCGGCCCATGCCCCCCTGGGCCAGCAGGCGGACGATCGTCACGCCGCCCAGATCGGTGCCGACGGCGAGATCGACGATCTCCTCGCGATCAAAGCCAAATGAGTCTGCCTGACCGGAGAGGCGCGATACCTCGCTTGTCTTAGCAGCAGTGGGCGAATCCGGATGAACATCGCGAGACATGTCTCGAACGTTATACCGTCTGGGGTAGACAATCCTCCGAAGAAACCTCCGTAGACAGTAGAAATGTCTCGGATTCGGCAAATGAACCGCCCGACTGGTGGTGCCGGTTCGCCAGCCGCTCCATGGCCCGACGCAGCATCATCTCCCGGGCGGTGACAATCTCACGGACCCGCTGGCCTCCAACCAGCTCGGCCTTAGCCTCAGCCTTGCCGGCCGGTGCCGTCGGGGGCAGAGCCCACCGCCACCGCCGCAGTTGAATCTGGGCCGCCTGAATGATCTGCACCGGATCGCGTTCGTATTGCGAGATCTGCAAGGCCTGATGGGGCTCTGAGGGGCCGACGTCGGCTTCTCGTCCCAGCCAATTGGGACTGATCTTGTTAGAACTGCTCTTGAGCAGCCGCGAAGAATGAGAAACGTGTGTTGAATCCATGAGCCACGTGTGAGGAAGAGTTAAAAAGTCCGCAAATTGGAAGTTTGAAAGGCACCTTCGATTACGTTTTTCTGGTAGCCGGCCATGTTGCGGCCCACTAGCTATGGCGAGAACGGAGGCGATCAGGGGCAAAGGCGGGTAAAATTTTCGGAGGCGGTCGCAGAAAACGAATTCTTTTTCCTGCTTTTAGGCTCAGGTCTCCGGTTTATATGGATGACGACGACCCCCTTGGTGCTGCCCTCGCCGCCGCCCTCAGCCAACTGGCAACTGGCGATCTCTCGGCCCGTGATCGGATCATCGAACTCTGCAGCGAACGCCTGCGGACGCTGGCCCACCGGATGCTCGGCCGCTACCCCGGCGTTCGCCGCTGGGAAGATACTGATGACGTCTTTCAAAACGCCGCCATGCGACTGCACCGGGCCCTCGGCGATATGCAGTCTGATATCCCCCGCTCTGTGATGGCCCTAGCAGCCACGCAACTCCATCGGGAACTCATCGACCTCGCACGACGGCACGCAAGCCCAAGCTCCTATGCTGCCAACCATGGCACGAACATCATGCTCAGAAGCGGCCCCGACGGGTCAGCCGATCGCCACATCGACGTGAGCCCCGCGGCAGATACTGGCCTCGACCGGTGGACGCTCTTCCACGAGGCGATCGACAGGCTGCCCGATGAGGAGCGCGAGGTTTTCCATCTTGTCTGGTATCTCGGCACCGATCAGAAGACGATTGCCGGATTACTCGACTGCTCAGAACGGACGGTGAAAAACCGGTGGAAGGCCGCCCGCGAGACGATCAAGGTATCTCTGGAAGGTCTACCGCCTCAGTAGGGTGAAGGCCTTGCAAGCGTGGCCCCAGTGGCGGCGAGT
>JBAXUW010000072.1:0-13739 GCA_037129495.1 Planctomycetota bacterium
CGTGCTCGACTCCAAGGGCGTCGTGCAATACGCACAGGTCGTCAAGGAAGTGGCCGAAGAGCCGAACTACGAAGCCGCTCTGGCGGCGATTGAAAAGCAGGCCTAGCCGTCTTTGCGCGGGAAAAACGGCCTTGGGGCCCCGGGGGATCGGTCCTACACTCCCGCCCTCACCCAGGTCCGAACTTCCGGTTTCAGGCGGCTTCCGCATGCGCATTCCCCGTCTGGCCGTTATCGTGATGGCGATGTTCGCGGCAGCGACGTCTTTCGGTTGCGCCTCGCTCGGCAAGCCCGACTGGCTCGACCCCGGTCCGGCACGGGCCCAGCAGCGGCGGGCCGTGCGGTTTGATCCTTACCTACAAGACGATATCGCCCCATCGAGCCTCCGACTGCCGCTGATGGATGGCACCCGACCGCGGGATTTTGCCACCCCAGTGCCCGAGGTGCGGCGGTCCCGGTGGTGGGCACCGGCGCAATAACAGCCCGTCAGACCGAGGCCGAAAATGTGTTCTGGCGATCGGCCGAGGGGCAGTCAGTGCCCCAGGGCACCTGCGTGTGTATGATCGGAAGGGTGGCGGTTCGCCCGCTACCCGCCGCCATTACCAACCCGCCTCTTTCGACGGACCTTCATCGTGCCCGCAGACCGCCCTCCACGTCCAGATCGTGCCCCTCGCCCCGAACGTTCCCCACGCCCTGATCGCGGCCCGCGTGCCGATCGTCCCCTCCGCCCAGGCCGCCCAGTTCGGCCCCCGCGGGCTCCTCGGGCGGAACCCTCGAAAATCACGTCGCGAAGGCCTCCGCAACGTTCAACCGTCCCCGACGACGATGACTCCTTGAGGCGCCGGCCGCTGATCGTCGACGACGGCCTCGAACGCCTGCAGAAGGTGCTCGCGGCCGCCGGGCTCGGGAGCCGTCGAAACTGCGAAGAGCTGATCACAGCCGGTCGGGTTGAGGTCGACCGCAAAACTGTCACGCAACTCGGCACCCGCATCGATCCGCTGAAGGCCGAGGTGCGAGTGGACGGCGAAAAGCTGCCCAATCCGAAGCGAGTTGTTTACATGCTCCACAAGCCCGTGGGTGTGGTGACCACCAACTACGATCCCGCCGGCCGGCCCCGTGTGGTCGATCTTGTGCCGGGTGAGCAGCGGCTGTTTGCCATCGGCCGACTCGACCGCATGAGCGAAGGGCTGATCCTCGTCACCAACGACGGTGCCCTGGCAAACCTGCTTTCCCATCCCCGCTACGGCGTGGAAAAAAAATATCTCGTCCAAGTGGCGGGCGTGCCATCGCAGGAATTGATCGACAAGATTCGTCGCGGGATCACGCTCGCGGAGGGTAAGGTGCATGCCAAGCGGGTCGACATCCGTTCCCAGCACAAGCAGAGCGCGGTCCTTGAGATGATCCTTGACGAGGGTAAGAACCGTGAGATCCGCCGAATGCTGGCCCGGCTCGGGCACAAGGTGCACCAACTCAAACGGGTCGGTGTTGGGAAGCTTTCGCTGGGCAACCTGCTTCCAAGCCAGTGGCGGCAACTGGCCTGGAGCGAGATTGAGGCCCTGCGGAACGACGCGATCGCGGCGGTGGGGCTGATCGAGGCGGGAAGACTGAGCGATTTTCCAATGGATCAAGAGGATCGGCCCAGTCGGCCCAGTCGCGGAGGCCGACCGACTGCCGCAGGCCGACCACGGGCGACGACAGGCCGGCCGGGGCCGGGGGGACCACGCGGCAGTGTGAAGCCGCCATTCAAGCCGCCATTCAAGCCGTCATCGAAGCCGCCCTACAAGACCACCGGCTCCGAGGGGCAGGGGGGCGATCGCGAGCCGCGCCGGCCACCGGGCCGAACTCCCAGGCGGCCCCGAAAGCCGGGCAAAGCGTCGTCATGGAGAAAGCCCCGCGGTATCTGACCTGCAAACCCGATTCGCCCGCCCCGCTCCAGAGTAAGGCCACCGCCAAGCAAGCCCACTGCTACGCGAAAGGATTCGATGAGCACCAACGTCGCCCAACCTGCGCACGCCCAGCCCTGCTATGCCGATGCCGCCGCCTATGCCCCCGCCCGCATCGTCAGCCATAAACAGATCGCCGACAACACTTGGCGGCTGAGGCTCGATTGTCCTGAGATCGCCTCAGCCGCAATCCCGGGCCAGTTTGCGATGGTACGGATTCCCCGGCGAAGCGACCCGCTGCTTGCCCGACCGCTGGCCGTCTACGACACATTCAGCGACGAAGCCGGGGAGCAGCAGGGCCAGGAAGTTCGACGCTACGCCGACTTTATCTACGCCGTGCACGGCCGGTTTACGACCGCCCTCCGTGAAATCCCTGCCGGACAGGAACTGATCGCCTGGGGGCCGCTGGGCAACGGCTTCCGAATCCCGGCGGTCGATCATCTTGTGCTGGTGGCAGGTGGCATCGGTCAGACGGCACTGCTCAGCCTAGGACGCGAGCGACTGGGGCAATCGGCGTATGGACTGGCGTCTCGACTGCTGCCACCTCGCGCCCACCGGGTTACCTGCTGCTGGGGCGCACGACACGCCGGCTTGTTTGGAGGCATCGACGACTTTCGAGCGGCCGGAGTCGATGTGCATCAGGCCACGCTCGACGGCTCCGTCGGGCTTCGCGGTACGGTCGTCGACCTCCTCGACTCCCTCGACTCTAGAAAGCCCTCTTGGCGGGCCCCTCGGCGGGCCCCTGGGCGGGCCCCCACTCCCCATGCGGCGCTCAATGCGGCGTCCAGCCGTGGACTGCACATCGCCTGCTGCGGTCCAGACCCAATGATGGCCGCAGTAGCCCGCTGGTCAGCCGCACGCCAGATCTCCTGCGACGTATCGCTGGAGGCACCGATGGCCTGCGGGATCGGCATCTGTTTTACGTGCGTAGCCCGTGTCCGCGACGAGTCAGGCGGCTGGGACTACCGCCGGACCTGCATCGAGGGACCCGTGTTCAACGCGACCTGCATCGATTGGTAAGGACGAAACAACAGCTTAAGACTTCGACTTTGCAGTCGTCTTCTTGCCCTTGCTACCGCTGCCCTTGCTCGCAGTGCTCTTTTTTGCAGGAGCCTTCTTTGGAGCACTCTTGCCTGCAGCGGCGGTCGGGTTACCCGTTGCGATCCCCTTCGAGGCCGCCAGCAGTCGCTTCGACAGCCGCGATTTGATCCGCGCCGCCTTGTTGCGATGAATCTTTTTCCCGGCAGCGGCTTTGTCGGCGGCGCTCGAAGCGATTCGTAACGCCTCGCGGGCCTGAGGCAGGTCGCCGGCCTCGATGTCCGACAACACCTTACGAACGTCGCCCCTGAGCGTTGACTTGGCAGCGCGATTGCGTTCGCGGTTGCGGAGGTTTTGGGTATTTCGCTTCTTTGCGCTGGCCGAGTGTGGCATGCCTTTTCCTCTGTTCTGAAAATGTTCTGAAAATTCGTGGACTAAAAACTGTGTTCAGGCCCCATCGTCCGCTGGTCTTTGAGTCTCGAGGATCAAGAAATCGATCACGAACCTGCCCTGTTATCCTTTGCCGGGGTCAGCTTGTCTAGACGTTGGGCCACATCCCGGTAGCCAAAGTCGAGTTCGGCGAGCGTGGACAGGTATTTCCGGGCTGAGTCGACGTCATCCAGGCCGGCCGCCAGCACTCCGGCCCTGTAGAGCGCCCGCTTGCGGAGGTCCTGCTCCTGGTCAGTGAGCGTTTCGACCGCCGTCTGATAGTTCCGCATCGCCAGTTGATACTGCCGAATTTTCTGAAAACATTCACCCAGTTCAAGAGAGACGATCCCCTTTCGACGGACGTCTACGAGGACGTCCTGAAAGGACTTGATCGCCTCGGCATGGTTGCCAGCGGCCTTGAGCCGCTGAGCGAGTTCGTATTTCCAGATCAGGTTCTCGGGATACCGGGCAGAACGGGCGGAGTAAATCTCGATCTCGCGCGCGAGCTGTCTGGCCCGCAGCTTTTCAACCGCGCTGTGGTTATCCGGCGTATCCTCTTCGGCCAGTCGTTTTTCGGCCAAATGCACCCGGTGCCGCGTCCAGCGGAGCTGGCGGTCTTCCCAATGCTCCCGGACCTTCAGATCGTTGCCGGAGGCCGCGAGCGCCTTGGTCAGCACCTGTTCTGCCTCTTGGAGACTGGCATCGCGCTCGAGCACGTCGGCCAGTTCGAGATAGGCCTCAATGTCGGCTGGATTTTGGGCGATCGCCTGCTCGAGCGCCACCCGCCGACTGGTGGCGGGAGCCCCGCCTGGCGATCCCACTGCCTCCTGGCCCGCTACCGCGCTGGCGACTGGCTTTCTGCCAGTCATCTTCTCGCCGCGGGAGATTGTCATATCGACCTGAAGCCGCGAGATCTCAGCCTGTGCCTCGTCAGCCTTTCCCTTCAGCTTGCTGATCCGCATCCAGCAGGCGATCGCCTGATCATATTCGCCGAACCTCAGCAGGAAGGCGGCGCATTGCCGGTTCACATCAAAATCGCTTGGATCGGCGTCGAGCGCAGCCTTGAGATAGACCCGCTGTGCATCGGCGAAAGTGAGCTTGCCGCAGACCTCGGCCAGCACCAAGAAACTTCCAGAGTCGGCCGGGTTGCTCTTGATGATACCGATTCCCTGGGTGATAGCCTCCCGCCACTTGCCTGCCGCGGCTAGTTTTCGCAGACCACCCCGCCCGCCCGCCGCCCAGAGGGCGGCCAATCCGCCCCCCTTTTTGCCGGCGTGTTTGACCCGCAACGCCCCGAGCAAGTGCTGCAGATAGATCGCATTGGCCGGGTCACTGACCACGCAGGCCGAGAACATCTCGATCGCATAATCGATATTCTTGGTAGCGCTCTGCGTACCATACTGAAAACACTGCGTCAGCCGGGCCCGCTCAGAAGGAGAGAGCGAGGCCGACGGTTGTGGCAGGACCGGCCCCGATCCGGCCACGGGAGACTCGTTCGCCATAGTGATCCTAAAACCCAGCTTGTGCGAAACCGAGCGAATATCGAGCCGATCGTGCAGGACCCCGACGGGATCCGACTGGCACCAGTCCGACAAACCCGTGGGCATTGTATGCTGCGGGCTCTCACTCGAGGTCGGCAGCCACACCACGGATTCGCCGGCAGACTAGCAGATTGTAGCCCCCGACGTTTTTCCTTCACACCACCAGCGCCGCGATGCCCCCTGCCAGCCCGCTTCCACGATCAGCCGCCAGAGTTGCTCACGGCAGGGTGCTGTTTGTGGGCGCGGGGCCCGGCGATCCCGAACTGCTCACCGTCCGCGCGGTGGATTGCCTGCGGCGGGCCGATGTGGTGGTCTACGACACGCTTGTGCCACAGGAGGTGCTGGATCTGGTCGACCCCGCCGTGGAGCGACTCTCAGTGCCGCGCGAGAGCCGGGAAGCGAGCGGCGATCCCGGCGAGGCCACGGGTCGATTACTCGCACAACTGGCGCTCGACGGTCGCCTCGTGGTGCGGCTGAAAGGGGGCGATCCCGCCGTGTTCGGCCGGCTCAGTGAGGAGATCGGTCCCGTTCGGGAAGCGGGCATCCCGGTCGAGATCGTGCCAGGCATCACCGCCGTGGTAGCCGCAGCTGCTGCGGCTGGCATTCCGCTGACAAGCCGTTCGGCGGCGTCAAGCCTGACAATCGTCACCGGCCACGAGGCGGGCGACAAGCGCGAGTCGATCGACTTTCGGCCGCTCGCAGCCCTCCCAGGAACACTCGCAATCTACATGGGAGTGGAGCAGGTTGACCGCTGGTCGACCGAGCTGTTGTCGGCAGGCAAGCCGTCCGACACGCCAGTCACGATCGTCAGCCACTGCTCGTGGCCCGATCAACGCATTGCCGTCAGCACGCTCTCCCGCTGCGTCGCAGACTTCCAGCGGCACAACTGGCCGTCTCCCGCCGTGGTCATCATTGGCGAAGTGGCACAGCCGGTCGACCACCCGCCGATGGCCCCAACGCGGGGACCGCTCTCAGGCCGTCGAGTGCTCAGCACGCGACCGCCCGGGCAGGGAGACAACCTCGACACGCTCGTCCGCGGGGCCGGCGGTAGCTGCCTGCACGTGCCCGTCATTAGCCTCGGTCCGCCCCCGTCATGGCAGCCACTCGACGAGGCCATCCGGCAGGCCGACACGTACGACTGGATCGTCTTCGCGAGCACCAACGGCGTGCGGAGCTTTGTCGGTCGCCTGCGAGCGGCTGGCCTCGACGGCCGGGCGCTCGGCACCGTGAGGCTGGCCGCGATCGGCCCGGCAACGCGGCTGGAGCTCGACCGGGCAGGATTCGCCTGCGACTTGACGCCGGATCTGTTTCGCTCCGAGGGTATTATCAAAGCCCTTGTCCAGTCGCCAAGACCGTCCCGGTTTCTGCTCGTGCGGGCCAACCGGGGCCGCGACTTGATGCGGCGTGAGTTGGCAGCCAAGGGCCACGAAGTGCATGAAGTGGTAGCCTACTCAAGCGAGCCCATCGCAGCGATTCCTGCGGCCACGGCCACCACGATCGACCAGCAGCCGATCGATTGGCTCACCGTTACCAGCGGGCTGATCGCAGAATCAGCGGTTCAACTGTTTGGCGAGCGAATCCGGCAGTGGCGGATCGCTAGCCTGAGCCCGATTACGTCAGCAGCCCTGAGCCGCCACGGGATTATTCCTACTGTGGAGGCGAAAACGGCCTCGGCCGAGTGCCTGATTGCCGCCATGATTGCCTGGGAGATTGCCCACGCCGCACGGCCTGCCTAATCGCAAGAGCCGATCGCCGTGGGGAAATTCCAGAACGGGGGAAACCCTAGACGATAAGTCGTCATTGGGAACTGGCTGGAAGGCCGGGGCACGGACGACGGCCTGCGGGGCACGACAAGGGGTTTGTATGGGCCGATCAGGACGACCAACAACGCTGGCCATCTGCTGTCGGCTGCCGGCGTCGCTGCCAACCACAGCGGTCGAGGCCTGCCTGAAAGCCGGTCGCCACGCAGCGGTGCCGGTGACCTGGATCGTGGCGGCCGATCGACTGCCGCTTATGATCGGGCAGCAGAGTGCCGCTGACCCGCGGGCCTGCCTGGCCGTCGAGATTACCGGATCCCTGCCGCGGCAGGCGCTGCGGCAACTGCTCGTACGGGTCGCTGCGGAGGCGCCAGGGCTTGACGCGGCTGCGGTCTGCGGACCGGTGTCGGATGAGCATCGACGCGTGCTGGTCGATGCCGGCATTCGGGTGGTCTACCGCGATCAGTTCGACGCGAGCCGGCGTGGCTCACGGCGACCGGCGCCGCATGGCTGGCCCTGCCGGAGCGAAGTCTGGGGACTCTGGGAGGTGACCCACTCCAGCACCTCGCTGGCTGGCATGGCTGGCATGATCGGCCGATTCATGCCCTGGGGTTCTTCGCAGTCGCCACCACCGGGAGGACTCTCAGTGCTCGACATCAGTGCGGCCTCACTCCGCGACCGGATCGAGCAGTGGAATGCTTGGGCGCAGCGGCACCGCGCGGCCGGTCCCCCGGTGTTTGCGACCCTCTCCGACCTCCCCAGCCTGATCGCGGGGGCAGGCCGGCGGCCAGTGGGCGGGTCAATCCTCAGGGCCGCTTGATCGAGAGCTAGCGACGTGGCTTGTCCATGATCGACCAACTGAGGTAGGCCAGGATGCCACTGCTCACGAAAAATCCGATGTCGGTGAGGATGGCGATCCGCTGAAATGGAAAGCCTGCCGCCAGGTCGGCGAGAAACAAGATCGCCACCAGACCGGAGACGATCATCCCAATAAACGGTATCACTTTCGACACAGGATCCTTACCTCCAGATCACAGGCATGTGCGCGGCAGACAATTCGCTTACGATATCGAGTCTCCGCAGGGTTGCCACCTGAGTGAGGTCTCAAGCTCTGTTCTGGCAGCGGTGAACTGATCTAAACCTCATTTGAACCCTGTTTTCTATCTTCTTTGCTGGAGCTCTGGCAACCGTGACGTCGACCACCTCATCACGCAGCCCCACTGCCGTGTATACCGGATCATTCGACCCGATCACCTTGGGCCACCTCGACGTGATCCAGCGGGCCAGCCGCATCTTCGACACGATCGTGGTCGGCGTCGGCATCAATCCCGAAAAACAGCCGATCTTCTCGCTGGCGGACCGCGTGCAACTCGTCAAAGACTCCGTCGCGGGGCTGGGCAATGTTCGCGTGGAGCTGTTTAGCGGGCTGTCGGTGGCGTTCGTTCGGCAGCAGGGGGCGCAGGTTTTACTCCGCGGAGTGCGGTCGCTAACCGACATCGACGCGGAATTCACGATGACACTGGCCAATCGAAAACTCGATCCCGCCATCGAGACCGTGTTTCTCATGGCCGACTCGCAGTATTCCCATATCTCGTCGTCGCTGCTCAAGCAGATCACGCCGCTGGCTGACGACGAAGCACTCCTCAAGTTCGTCCCGCCGACAGTAATAGCTCCACTCCGCCGGATGCTCTCCGGCCCAGCCTAGCCGCCACCGCGTCGCGGGAATGCGTTAATTTGCGCTGGCGCCGCCTGCTTCGAAGTGCTGCCGTAGATAGCGGGCCCGTTCGATGTTGCGATCTTTGGTATCGAGTTCGATACCGCGGAGCTTCTGCAGGTGGGCAGGCTGCGTGCGAACCAAGAGCGAATTGATGTCGGCGATCTTTACGTCGCCAATCAGACCGAGCAGCACGCCCATCCGCACCCGCGATAAGAGCTGCATCGTCTCTTCAGCGCTGATCGTCTGGGCGGTGCGGAGGATGCCGTAGGCGCGGCTCACCTGATCGTGAACGTTTTGTTCGGTCTCGCGGACGAGGAACTCCCGAGCCCGCCGCTCGTAGTCAATCAAGACGGGGACGACGTCGCCGACCTGCTCCACCAACTCCTCCTCCGACTTGCCAAGCGTGGTCTGGTTTGAGATCTGGTAGAAGTCGCCCATCGCCTGCGATCCCTCGCCGTAGAGGCCGCGGACCGCCAGCGAAATCTTGTGCAAACTGCGAAACACCTTGTCAATCTGCCGCGTGATCACCAGCGCCGGGAGATGGAGCATCACGCTGACTCGAATGCCCGTGCCGACGTTGGTCGGACAGGCGGTGAGATAGCCAAACCGTTGGTGAAACGCATATGGCACGAACTGTTCGATCTGCTCGTCAACCGCCTTGATCTGCTCCCAGACGCCGCGCAGGTCGAGACCGCTGTGGATGCACTGGATTCGCAAGTGATCCTCCTCGTTGATCATCAGGCTCACTTGTTCCGCCTGATCGATGGCCACGCTGCGGGCGCCCTGTGCATCGGCATGCTCGCGGCTAATCAGCTGCCGCTCGACGAGAAACTGCCGGTCGATCTCCTCGAGCCGACCAACGTCGATGTATTCGAGGCTCTTCCCCACTGGAGCGGCGGCGATCCGCTCCCGCAGAAACCGTTCGATCTCGGCACGATCCTGCTCGGATGCCCGGCTCACGAAGGGGTAGTGGGGCAGGTTGCGGGCCAGCCGCACGCGACTGCTCATCACGATGTCTGATTCGGGGCCAGTGCCTCGCAGCCACTCACCGATCGATTGGGTCAGCATCTCAAGTGTCATAGTCTGCTGTCGGGAAAGCCGCAGGGGCCCCCGTTACTCCTATCAGTCCGGGCGGGCGGGGGAAATCCAGTGGTCCTCGAGCGCTCGGATGGCGTCCCGGTTTTCTTTTGCCTTCTCATAGTCTTCGCGGGCGATCGCTTCCTTCATCTGTTGCCTCAGACCGATGACGGCCGTGAGTTCGGCCGTACCTTCTGCGGCGGCGGCCGACGGACTCCGGCCGATGTGTTCGGTCGCGCCATGGATGTTCGCGATCAACGGCTCGAGTTCCTTCGCGAACTGCACGTAATCGTGGGGGCAGCCCAGTCGCCCCTGGTTGCGAAATTCAAAGAATGTGATGCCGCACATATCGCAGGCCTTTTGGTCGAGCGCCGCCAGTTCATCGGCGGTCTGTCCAACGCCCAGTTGACCGGCCGCCCCGCCGACTGCCTCACCCGCCTCATCAGTCTCGAGAGCCCCCGGCCCGCCCTCCGCCTGATTGAGGTAGACACGCGCGTGATCCTCACAGAGGTGGAGTTCGCGGACCGAGCCTGTTTCCAGTTCCGTAATATGAAACACCGCCTGTTTGTCGCACTGCTGACACTTCATGGCCGATCCTTCCTGCCTGGTGGTCCCACGGCCGCCGCTGCGGCGGACTCGCACCGCACTTCATCATAGCGGCCGGGAACCGTCAGGTCGCCTTCACATCCTGGCGAGCCTGCAACAGGCCCGTCCCTTCGAGTGCGAGCCGGGAACCAGCCCCTCCTTGTTGTCCTCGGGCTATGGCCGGTACGATGCAATGTTTTCGCCGCCTCGCCGCTGCTAGCCGCTTCTCAAGAAGAGCGTTTCTAGGCTTAAGCTCAATGTTGCACCTTCCGGATCGGCAACGCTTCGACGAACTGGCTCGGCACCACCGTCTCGTACCAGTCTACCGCCGGCTGTTCGCCGACAGCCTCACGCCACTCTCCGCCTTTGCGCAGATCGACGGGGGCGACTCGGCCTGCCTGTTCGAGAGTGTTATCGGTGGCGAGAAAGTCGGCCGCTACAGTTTTCTGGGAGCGGAGCCATTTCTGCGATTCGAGGCGTTCGGCACGGCCGTGAATATTTGGCGGGCCGGCTCCGATACCGTCGAGCGATTTGATTCGGTCGACCCGCTCGCCGAACTGGAACGGCAGATGGCCGCCTACCGGCCGGCCCACCTCCCAGAACTCCCGCCGTTCACCAGCGGCGTGGTGGGATATGCCGCCTACGACTCCATCCGCTACGCCGAACGGCTGCCGCATCCGCCGCTCGACGATCTGCATCTCCCCGACCTTTCGTTTGCGTTTTATGACCGGCTGCTGGTCTTCGACAACGTCACCAAATCACTCGACATCGTCGTGCTGGCTCATGTTGACGACGCTTCCACGGCGGCGGCAGACCGCGGCTATCGCGAGGCCTGCCGCCGGATCGACGCGACAATCGAGCAACTCTCCCGACCGAATCCTTGGCCGCCGGCGGCAGACATCGGCCCGCGGCGGGAGCTCAAGTGCTTCACCGATGGTACGGCCCGCGCGGCATCGACCCGCGAGGAATTTCTGGCGGCCGTCGCAAAAGCGAGTGAATACATCCGTGCTGGCGACATCTTTCAGGTGGTGCTCAGCCGCCGACTGGAGCTGCCCTTCGATCAGCCGCCGCTTGAACTCTATCGCACGCTACGGGTCGTGAACCCGAGCCCATTCATGTTTTATCTGCGGACGCCCGCGGCCACACTCGTCGGGAGTTCACCAGAGATCATGGTCCGTGTGGTCGACGGCCAGGTGACCGTGCGGCCGCTGGCCGGCACACGGCCCCGAGGGAAGAACCCCCAGGAGGATCAGGCCCTCGCCGCGGGGCTGCTTGCTGATCCCAAGGAACGGGCGGAACATGTGATGCTCATCGATCTTGGCCGCAACGACGTGGGCCGCGTATCGAGCATCGGCTCCGTGGTCCTGAGCGACGTGATGAGCATCGAGCGCTACAGCCACGTGATGCACATTACAAGTAACGTCACGGGTCAACTCGCACCGGGCACAACGGCGTTTGATGCGCTGCGAGCCTGCCTGCCGGCAGGCACGGTCTCGGGGGCCCCCAAGATTCGGGCCATGGAGATCATCGACGAACTGGAGCCCCGCAAACGCGGCCTCTATGCCGGGGCCGTCGGCTACATCGACTTTAGTGGGGCGATGGACACCTGCATCGCCCTGCGAACGGTGGTGATCACAGGCGGCAAGGCCTATGTGCAGTCGGGTGCCGGTATCGTGGCCGACAGCGTGCCGGAAAGTGAGTTCGAGGAAACGCTCAACAAGGCGAAAGGGCTGCTCGTATCGCTGGAAATGACGGCAGAGCGGCTGGGGCGGGAACGAGCGGCGCCACGCTGACAAGGCAGGGCGGTTCATGATTCACTGCGACCGTGTCATCGTAGAACGCTCGGGCCAGATGGTGATCGATCGGCTGGCGCTGTCGGTCGGCCCAGGCGAAACGATTGCGGTCATTGGTCGTTCGGGGGCCGGGAAAAGTTCACTGCTGGCGGCGATCGCCACGGCGATCCCGCTGCGGGGCGGTGACATCACCGTCTGCGGCTATTCCGCCCGCCGTGATCCAAGCGGCGTGCGGGCCCGCATCGGCTATGTGCCGCCGCACCTGACGGCCTGGCCGGCAGTGCGAGCCGACGAATTCCTCGCCCTCTTTGCAAGGTCGGCCGGGCTGCTGGGTAGCACCCTGCAAACTGCCGTCGAGGGGGCCCTTGAGATGACAGGCCTGGCCGGCCGGGGCAGCATGCCAATCGACAGGCTTCCTGACGGGCAGGCGAAATTGCTGCTCGTCGCCCGGGCGCTCCTCCATACCCCCGAAGTGCTCTTGCTCGATGATCCGTTCGGCAGTCTTGATCCCCTCCAGCGGCAAACGCTCGAGCGGCTGATCGGCGACCTGCAGATTGGGGGCCGCATAGTTGTTGCAGCCCTCGACGATGCCTGCGTGCCCGACTGCTTCACCCACCTAGCGGTGCTCGCCAACGGCCAACTTGCAGCCCACGGCCCCGCGATGCTTGATGCCTTCGCCACCGGCCGCGCGTGGCGATATCGCTTCCACTGCCAGGGCCAGGCCGAGGCGGCTGCGGCCGTCATTGGCCGTCTGACAGACCGTATCGAGGTGATCGACGCCGACGTGCTCGACTGCCTGATCGGCCCCGGACGGCCACCGATTTGTGAGCTCATCACTGCAATCGTGCGGGCCGGGATCGCAGTCACTACCGCTGGCCTGCATCCACAGTGGACAGCACAGCTTGTCAGCGACCCAGCGTGACAACACGCTTCTGTCTTACGTGGGAATCCGGAGAGCTGGAAAAGTTTTAGCCCGAGACGGCAGCAGCGAGGTCGCCCACATACCGCTCGATGCCGCTGAGAAACTGCTCGCGTGGCTGGCCCGCCGCAGCGGCGAGATGGCGAACCAACGCCGAGCCCACAATCACACCGTCGGCCACGGCCGCCACGGCCCGGGCCTGCTCGGGAGTCGAGATCCCAAAGCCCACCAGGATCGGCACATCGGTCTTTGTCCGCAGCCACTTCACCCGCTCAATGAGCCCCGCGGGCAGGTCCGTGCGGGCACCAGTCACGCCCGCCACCGACACGCAGTAGAGAAAGCCTGTCGACTTCCGCGCGATCGCCTCGGCCCGTTCCGGCGGCGTGGTCGGCGTGACAAGCCGCACCAGCGCTAGGCCCGCATGTCGGCAGGCACAATCGAGCTGATCCGACTCCTCAATCGGCAGATCGGGCACAACGAAGCCCGCCAGCCGGGCCGTCGCGGCATCGGCCACAAAGCGGTCGATGCCCCGGCGAAAGATCAGTGAATAACTGGCCATCGCGAGGATCGGCATCTTGACCCGCTGCGTTGCCGCGTGGGCGGCCGCGAACAGCTTCTCAAGCGTAAAGCCGGCGGCCAGCGCCCGCGTGTAGGAGGACTGAATCACAGGGCCATCCGCGATTGGATCGCTGTAGGGCACGCCCAGTTCACAGAGCGACGCGCCCGCCTGGTCGATCGCCTCGAGCACAGACAGCGTTGTTTCCATGTCGGGATCACCCGCCGTGACAAACGGTGCAAGCACCCTACGGCGGTCCCGCCTGTGGGCGGCAAAGAGTTCCTCGAGCCGGTGCAAACCAGACGGGGCGGCAGACATGCTTCAATCCTTACGTGAATCCCAGGGTTGTGAATCCCAGGGTTGTGAATCCCAGATCCGTGACTCCCA
>JBAXUW010000073.1:0-13727 GCA_037129495.1 Planctomycetota bacterium
CTTGGCGAGCCGCCGCTCGCTGGTGCTGCGCATGGCATCCTGCCATGCCGATCCCATCAAGCGTGACCGCACCGCCTTGGGCTCGTTGAACGGGAACACCCACATGGGAGGCTTACCCGCTTTGAGCTGTGACACACCGTCGCGATGCGTGTCGTGGTCATACTCGATATTCAGTGCCAGCCACCTGGCAATGGCCCTGACTCGCTCGACATCGCTGCGGGCTGGGCCCACGAGCTTCTTCACGAGGGCAGGAATATCATCAGACGCGGGAGCGGGAATCGTGGCCACGTGTGCGTCGCTGCTCGTGAAATCAGGCTCTGCGGCGCTGACTGCGGTAGTGCCGGCAATGCAGACGAAAAGGATCACCAGGAGGTGTGTGGGGGGAATCGGTGAACGACGGCTTTCAGCGCGGATTGCATAGAGTCGCAGAGACGTCAAGCGTCAGTCAATCTCGCCAGCATGAAGGCGATTGAGGCAGACGGCGGCTGGAAGAACATCGATATTTTCGTACCGCAGGATATCTGCGCCGCGAGAGACGATCAGCCCCCTGCGGATCGACCGGCCGCGTTCGGCGAGCAGTGTCTTGAGGCCTCGGCTCCATTCGGGCTTGAAGCGAGTGCCCCACTTTGCCTCGATGGCGATCAATTGCTGCGCTGCGGAGAGCGTTTTGGGACGTGTCTGAACAAGAAAATCGACGTCGAAGCCACCGCTGACGGCGTAGTGGAAGAGCGGGCGATCCTTGCCGGAAAGGGCAGTGTAGGCCCGGATTTCGTGATGCAGCAGGGCCTCAAAGGCGAATCCTTTCCAGATAGAGTCGACGGCATCCTTGCTGAGGGGCTGCGGACAAGTGCCTCGGCCATGATCTCTTCCTTGACATCCATATCGACGTCGGTCGCAAGCGTCTGGGCCCTGTGTTTTTGGGTCGCTTACTACCAGCGGCAGCGTGCCGGATTCCTTTTTTCGTGATCGTAGCCGCCGAAAGCCGTAAGACTGCAACCATTGTCTGCACGCCGTCAGACGCGGACCTTCATCACGACCTTCTTCACGTGGCAGATCTCGCCGGCCGTGCAGCAGGGCTTGTGGCCGTCGTGCGGCAGGAAGATCGCGAAGCTGCCCGGACCGAGCAGCAGCGGCGTGCTCGCGGGTGGATCGGAATAGAGCAAGAAGTCTTTCTCAAGGTCGTAGGCGGTGATGGCCGTGAGTTGCTCGATCGGCGCGTAGAGGATCGACTCGGTGCCGCTGACGATGAATTGGATGTCGGCATAGACCCGGTGCGATTCAAACTTCTTCTCCGCTGCCGGCAGCGTGTCGTAGCTCTGCACGAGCGCAAAAAGATTGTCGCCGTCGATGGGATAGCGGCCATCGGGGGTCGCCGGCGAAAACTCTGCGAGCCAGCGGAGGCCAATCATGAACTGGGGCCCGAGCCCATGGGCCACGACGGCGTGGTCGAGGAGGTCGAGGATCATGCCTGTACCCGGGCGATAATGCACTTAAGATACTCGCCCTCCAGGCAGCCAACGCTAACGGGATGATCCGCGCCGGCGCCGCGGCACTCAAGCAACTGGATCGTACGGCCCGACCGCTGGGCCACGCCCGCGAGCATGACCAGAAAATCTTCCCGCGAGACGGCCCCCGAACAGCTACTTGTGACGAGGATGCCGCCCGGCTCCAGGAGATCGACTGCCAGCCGGTTGATGCGGTGATAGGCCCGGATTGCATCTTCGACCGCGGCGCGGCTGCGGGCGAACTTCGGCGGGTCGAGAATCACCATGCCGAATTTCTCGCCGGCTATTTTGAGCGAAGAGAGCTTCTCGAAGGCGTCGGCCGTTTCGGCCGCCATGTGTGCCGCGCCGTTTAAGTCGGCGTTGGCCTTTGCCAGCGCTGTCGCCTTGGCACTTGAATCGACCGCGAGCACACTCCGCGCCCCACCACTCACAGCGCAGGCCACACCGAAGCCGCCTGAATAGGAAAACATATCGAGCACCCGTCGGCCACGGGCAAACCGGGCCGCCGCCTGCCGGTTTTCCCGCTGATCGAGGTAGAAGCCGGTCTTTTGCCCCGCGTTGAGATCGACACCGAATTTCAGGCCGTGCTCCATGACAAAGATTGGGCCGGTCGGAGCCACTCCACGGACAACCCGGTCGGCTAGGTGGAGCCCCTCGAGCTTCGCAAGGCCGCGTTCGGCACCCCGCAGGAGGATGCCCCGCGGAGAGACAAGAGCTTCAAGAGCGTCGCAGATTGCGTCGAGCCGCAGCGACATCGCCAAGCTGGTGACCTGCACCGCGAGCCAGTCGCCGTAGCGGTCGACGATCAGGCCGGAGAGGTCATCCCCCTCACTGTTGACGAGGCGGGCCGCGCCGGCACGGTCATCGAGCCCGAGCGAACGACGTAAGCTGACGGCCGATTCGATGCGGGATTTCCAGAGGGCGTCATCGAGCCGGGTGACGGCATCAAAGGCATAGAGTCGCACGCGAAGTTTACTGGCGGAGTTCCAGAGGCCACGGGCGATGAACGTGCCATCGTGCGTGGCGAGATCGACAACCTCCCCATCGGCGGGCGTGCCATCGACCCGGAGGACAGCGGTATCGAGCACCCACGGATGGCGGCCGAAGAATGGTCGGGCCCGCTTCGGCTTCAGCACCACCGTTGCCACGGGCAGACCGATCGTCACATCGTCAGGCATGCACGACCTGCTTGACGGAGCCGGGCGAGATGTGCGGGCTTGGCAGGGAATCGCTACCCGGGTCGACCTTTACCTGGCGGCGGCCTTCGCGAAGGGCTTTCTTGCGCTCGATTCGCAACACGCTCCAACTGAAGATCGCCCCCAGCGGGCCCGACAGCAAGGCCGGCATGAAGACGAGGTTGCCGACCAGCGCGATTGTGAGCATTGCCACCATCATATAACCAAATCGCTGCGTCGGTCCGAAGGGCGAGAGCGAGAAGACAGAAAGACCAAGACCGATCACGCCCCAGCTTTGATACATCGCGCGGGCGCAGCCTTTATACGCGAGCATCGTCGCCTGCCTGCGGTCGAGGCCGTCAGCAATACCCTTGCGAAACCAGAGCATGAAGTGAACGACGTCGTCCACGGTCACGCCGAGCGCGACACTCGGCGCCATCACGGTGCCGATGTCGATCAGGAAGTTGCCGGAGTCGAATGTTTTTAGCAGGTAGTTGGTCCAGCCCATGCCACCGAAGACCATCAGTGCCGGGAAGGCAGCCGGCAGCAGGAGCAGGATGCCGGCGGAGGCCGCCCGGCAGAGCACGATCATGACCACGACGATGATCGCAAAATCGTAGATGAAGCCGATTGCCAGGCCGTCGAGCAGCGAATGCTGCGCTTTGTAGACCAGTGGCACCAGACCGGTGTAGTCGACCGACACGCCCGTCACCCCGGCGGTGTCGAGGTCGGCGAGAATCGGATCGATCTTCGACTGCAGATCGCGTTTGAAGAGGGCGTAGTCGACCTCCTTGGTGGCGCTCACGCGGGCGCTGATCCGCCAGAGTTCCTGCTGCCGCCCGTCGGGCAGCGTGGCCTCGCGGAGGTAGTCGCCGTCAAGGAAGTCCTGGCGATGGGCCGTGAGGCGCCGGTTCAAAACGCTCCGCTTTGTCCGCGAGCCGAAGCCGATCGCCCGGGCCGCCGGGCCGCCGATGCTGCTGTTGTTATTACCGACCTCAAGACTGCGGCCGAACGTGACCGTAGAAAGCGAACTTCCGACCTCGTCGAGAAGGGCAATTTCCTGCTGGATTTGGCCGACGAGTTCCATCCGTTCCAGGAAGTTGAGCGGACAGGAATCCTGGTCAACGCGGACGAGAATCTCCATCGGGACCAGCGGTCCGAGCTTCTTCTCAAGCCAGCCGTAGTCCTGACGGATGCGGGCCTTCGGGGAAAAGAGCCGCATCAGCTGGACGCTGCTCTCGACGTGCATGATCCCGTAGCCCATGCCAGCCATGACAAGTAGGCAGGCGGTCGTCATCAGGCCGTTGTGCCTGGTGATCCACTGGCCCACGCCCCACCACGGGCTCGACTCGATCGGTCTCCATGCGTCGCCGCCCCCGTCTTCATCCGCAAGCTTGCCGAGCTTGAGCTTCGGCGGGAAGAGCTCAAGCGCCGCGGGCATAAACGTGATGAGGATCAGAAAGCTCAACACCACGCCCGCGGCGGAGAAGATGCCAAACATCCGGATCGGCACAAGTTCGCTGACGGCGAGTGTTGCCAAGCCGATTGCGGTGGTGCCCGTGGCGAGTGTGAGCGGCAAGATCGCGTGGCGCACGGCCCGGCCCGGTGCGCCCTCGACAATGCCCGTCTCGGCGAGTTGATCGCGGTAATAATTGGCCAGATGGATGGCACCGCTGGTGGTGGCCACGTAGACCAGTGACGGCATCGTCAGCAGGATCGCGTCGACCGGATAACCCGAGTACCAGACCACTGCCAGGCTGGCAAACATACTGTAGACGCCCGAGGCCAGCACCATCGCCACGAGTGTCTTACTCTTGAGGCTCCACCAGCTGACGATGAAGCCAACCACCAGCGACAGGCCGAAGAGGATTGTCACGCTCGTCTGGCCGGCCCGGTCGATGGAGACATTATCAACCGGCGGGCCGCCCATGTGCAGCGATGGCTCGGGGATGCCACACTCGCCGCTGGCGATATCCTTGATCAAATCCAGCGCGGCGTGCAGATTGGCACGGGCGGTATCGGAAAGGGTGAGCACCAGACAGGTCTGCCGGGCCTCGAGGTCGTCGGCCTCACTGTCGGCCGCGACTCCCTCGGCGGCCGGGCCAATGATTGCCCCTGTGAGCCGGCGAATCGCCTCCTCTCGATCGAGGTTCAGCGGTTCCTGAGTCATCCGCTCGACGGCCCTAGGGCCGGTCTGGGCAGTCTTAAAATAGATCGGCCGCTCGATCCGGGAGGCTTCCTCGGGCGGCGGCAACAGCTTTTGGGCGAGCAGTTCCAGTCGCGGGTCGGCCATGGTGCAGCCGTCCCAGCTGATGAGGATGAACTCCTCCCCCTGGAAATTCTTGCGAAAAAACCGGTAGGTCTGCGTTTCTGGGTATTCCAGGGGCAGCCAACCCTTCACGTCGTTGCGGTTGTTCCCCTTGGCCTTGATCGCCCCGACAACCACCAGCGGAAACAGGAAGATCAGGATCGCCATGATCCAGACACTGTTTCGCTGGTAAAAGTTTGTGCCGGTTTTCGACATCATGCCATCCAAACTCAATTGTTCACTGCGGTTCCGGGGCCGGAATCCCATCGATCAGACCCTCAACCGTACAAGGGTTTTCCTGCCCAGTCCATATCGCTCAGGGCTGTTGGAACCGGATTTCCACCACTGTCGATTGACGTAAGTGGTTTCTGAAGAAGACTTTCCGCTTCCACTAGTCCTTTCCTAATCGGTGCAAATGGGAACATCCATTTTTGTTTTGCAACCGGGTTCACGATTGGGCTCAGCCCGGTGCGATGTCGGCAGCGTCGAACCCACAAGATTTGTGGGAACCGTCGCAGAACGGCCGGCATTGCGAATGACCGCACCGGCAGAGGGCGACGGCCCGCTTCCCGGTCGGCAGCGGAAACTCCCGGCCCAAATGGTCTGTAACGCGGAGCACAAGACCTCCGAAACGCTCTGCAGTGGGCATTTCAACGACCAGCGGGCCATGCTCGCGGCAGCGGATCGTGAGGCTGTCGGGGGTTAAAAATGGGCGGCCAGGACCGGGGCTCGGGCCATGGCGCGGGCCCCGCGGCGGTTGTCGGGAGATCCACCACCAGAGGGCCGCCGCCAAGGCCAGGAGCACGACCGACACCAGTTGCGAGATTGACAGCGGCGTGCCCAAGGCGGGCGGTTCGTCGACCCGAATCGCCTCCAGCAAAAGCCGGGAGAGCGGGTGAAGGGTGAGCACCAAGGCAAACACCTGGCCGTCTCGCCGGGCGAGCGGCGTGTAGCAGATGGCAAGCACCGCCAGGATCGCGGCGTCGATGGCCGCGTAGAGCTGTGTCGGATGGATTGGCAGGCTCCACGGCCGACCGTCGTCGGCTACGGCTGCGGGCAAAAGTCCGCGGGCGGCCTGGTCGAGCCAGGGGGGACTCTCCGGCGGAAACTGCACCGCCCATGGCAGGTCGCAGGGGCCGCCGTAGCAGCAGCCATTCAAGAAGCAGCCGATCCGGCCGATCGCCAGCCCGACCAGCAGCCCCGGCGCGATGCAGTCGGCCAGGCGTTCAAGCGATAGCCCTCGGCGGCTGGCAAACCGCCAGGCGGCCAGAGCGGCCGTCGGTAACGCACCAAACACCACCAGCCCGCCGGCTGCAACATTGAGCACCGCGGCAAGCGACGCCAGCCAGCCCCGGCCCGCCTGGAAGAACTGATCGTGGTATTCGATTACATAAAAGAGGCGAGCGCCGACAATGCCCCAGAGAAACACTTCCATGCCCAGCGCCAGGATTGTATCGGCATCGAAGCCCAGCCGGCGGCCCCGCACGATCGAGAGCCACGTCCCCGCCGTCGCTGCCAAGAGCAGCATGGCCCCATAGCCGCGGACCGGCACCCCCTGTCCGTCGTCGAGCGCCGGTAGGAGCCAGAGAATCATCGCGGCTGCGATTCCCAGCGGCGCAGCCGAGGTTGCGAGCGCTGTTCGCCAGCCGCGCGCTCTGGCACTTTGCGCAAGGGTCAGGGCCGCCACGATCGCCCATACCGCCAGCAGCAGCCCCCAGCCAAAGAGCGGCACCGATCCGCCACCGATTGCGATCCGCGTCGGGATATGAAAAAGCGTGGAGAGCATCAGCGAGCGTCGCCTCTGCCGTGAAGGCTGCGGGCAGGCAGTTCACAATTATCGATGAGCCACGTCGAGCCGAGGCGGCCGGCCACGATCGCAATTGCCCGCGTGGCATCTTTCGAAAGGGGTGCAAGTGACTCAGGATCGACGACTGCCGCATAGTCTACGTCGACGCCGCGGGCCGTCATCCGCTCCCGCAGCGTCTGTTCGATCATGGCCACGCGAGCGCCGGCCGACCAGAGTTCTTCTGCGCGGCAGAGGCCATCGAAAAGTGCCACCGCCTGGCGGCGATCGGCGGCCGAGAGGGAGGCATTCCGCGAACTCATCGCGAGGCCATCGGGCTCGCGGATAATCGGGCAGACAACGATCTCAATCGGCAGCCCCAGGTCGCGGGTCATCCGCTTCACAACAAGCGTCTGCTGCCAGTCCTTGGCGCCAAAATAGGCGACGCTGGCTGGCACGGCCAAAAACAGTTTGCAGACCACTGTGGCCACGCCGTCGAAGTGCCCCGGCCGCCGCTCCCCTTCAAACCGCACCGCCGGTCCGGCGACCACGATCCGCGTGGCATCCCCCGCCGGATAAACAGTCGCCACCTCCGGCGCATAAATCCATGCCACACCATGGGGCTCAAGCAGCGCCATGTCGGCGGCGAGCGACCGCGGATAGCGGGCAAAATCTTCCTGCGGACCAAACTGCGTTGGATTGACGAAAATGGAGACCGCGACAGCGTCGCACTCACGGGCCGCGCGGGTCACAAGGCTCGCATGACCGGCATGCAGGCTGCCCATCGTAGGCACGAATCCGACGCTGCGGCCCGCGGCCCGCGCCTCCAAGACGAGCGCCCGCATGCGATCGGGATCATGAACGATTTGCTGCATCACGCCATCGCCTCGACGGCGGCCACTGCCTCCAGCAAAGCCTGACCGAGATTATCTGCGGCGATCGTGACCACGGCCCGCGGCCCGCAGGCTGCGCCGGGCTGCGGCTGGCGAACCGCCTGAATAATACGGTCCTGAAGCTGTCTGAGCTGGGCGTCAATCGACTCGGGAGAAGCGACCAGCAGAATTGCCACATCGGGTGGCACGGTCTTCGCAGCAATCCGCGTGAAGCCCACCTCAAACCGGGCCAGCGGCTCAGGATTCAAGCTCAAAGCCGCCGCCAGACGCAGCGAGTGGAGCCAGTAGTCGGCGACGGTGCTCTGCGGATCCTGCGGCCAGTCTCTGGTCAGCAGCGGCTGGCTACAGGCCTCGACAGCCTGGAGCCAGGGCTGTTCCATAGTGGCCGCATCGACGCGTTGTCGAAGCCTACCGACACAGGCATCTTCCGCCGGCAGGTGCACCAGTCGCGCGAGCGTGGCATCGGCAATCGCCGCCGCGATCTCCGGGCCACCCGTCCCCGGCACGCCGATCACCGCCACATGTGGATGCGGTACGGAGATGCTTTCGAGCAGGGCGGCGAGTGTGCAGCCGGCCAGCGGATGCACGGCATCTGGCGCGATCTCCGCGCACGGCTCAAGTACAAACCGCCGGGTCGCCATCCGGGGATGGGGCAGAGTCAGAGTTGCGGTCTCGAGGATGCAGTCATCGTAGAGCAGCAGGTCGAGATCGATTGTCCGTGGTCCCCAGCGTTCGTCACGTTCGCGGTGGAGTGTGTTTTCCACCGCGGCGAGCATGCCGAGCACATCGTGCGGCGGCAGCTCAGTCTCGAGAAGGCAGGCACCATTGAGAACGAAGCCCTGCCCGGGCGGCCCGCCGATCGGCCGTGTCTCGCGATAGCGGCTCACACCTACAAGCGAAACACCAGGCATAAACCGCAACAACTCCAACGCTTGATCGAGGAAATCGCGCCGTTTACCGACGTTCGAACCATATCCAACGAGGCATCGTGCCATAACGTTTCTACCAGGAGGCGAACCGCCCCGATGTTACCCGGCGGCGGTCTTCCTGGAAAAACACCAGAAAAAATCAGGGCAGAAGCCCGCGGAAATCCCACCCAAACCTGCCGCCAGCCATCGCTCGAAACGGGGTGACATCCAGGCCACGACCAAAGTCGCCGACTGTCGCTCCCTCCAGTCGTCGCCCCCGTTTTCGAGACGATAGATCGGCAGTTGATCATCATTTTGTCTCAAAACCCGCGATCCCAAGACCTACCTGTCTGCGAGTCGCGGGACTCTCAAGAGGGGTCATTCTGTGAAGCTCGTCGAAGTTGTCAAGGATCGCCCGTCGCAGGCGTCGCACGCGTTGTTTTGGTGCTGTTGAAACACCGTAAAATTCTTGCGGGCAGCAAAAAAATATTTTTGCCCGCGGTGCAAGCATTGTTGAAACTGTTTCTAGTGCGGTGTCCTTTGAGTTTTTCTGGCAACAAGTTTTCCAAGCTGCGAAATTATGATCTGCTGTCGAATGCGGGCAAGCACGCCGCTCAGGCCCCCTGATCCCGACAGAATTGCTTTGATGTCAAACTTTTTTTCCTCCGGCCGCGATGACCGTGACGATCGACGCTTCGCCGCGGATTCCGTGCCGGAGCTTGACGATGCGGTATCGAGCGAGGCT
Source organism: Planctomycetota bacterium (assembly GCA_037129495.1). GTDB lineage: Bacteria > Planctomycetota > Planctomycetia > Pirellulales > UBA1268 > CAMCQY01. Next base: position 9,318 of record JBAXUW010000073.1, read on the forward strand.
GAGTGGCCGGGAGAGGGCGGTGTTTTCGAAGCGGCCGATCAGGGCCCGGCGGGGGGCGACGGCACCTATTGGCAACTTTCACGCACGCCGCTGACAAGCCTCGTTTTTACATTGCCACTGGTGTTGGCCTACGAGGGGGGCGTGCTGTTGTTGGGCCGTGGCTCGCCTCGCAACGGTGCCGATGTCTGGCTGCGGCAGCTGCTCGATGCATTAGGCTTTGGGCAATATTTTCTACTGCCACTCCTGACCGTTGTGGGCTTATTAGCGTGGCAGTTTCTGGCCCAAGACCGCTGGCGGCTCAGCTTGGCCGTGATGCCGGGCATGGTGGCCGAATGCGTCCTCTGGGCAGTGGTGCTTGTTGGAGTCGGCCGGTTGCAGCAGAGCCTCTGGCCCTTCCCGCGGGGAGCTCTGCGGTGGGAATCGCTGTTGCAGTGGGGGTTTGACGCGGGAGATGCTTGGCCTGCGGTGCTTGCGCGGCTGATCGGCTACTGTGGAGCGGGGCTCTACGAGGAGGTGCTGTTCCGGCTGCTGCTGCTGCCCATCGCGGTCTGGGCCTTCCAGCGGCTGGGCTGTACGGCGCTGGCGGCCGGATGCTGGGCGCTCGCGCTTTCAAGCCTGCTTTTCAGTGCCGCGCACTATGTCGGCCCGCTCGCCGACACCTTCGCACTCTATAGTTTCACCTTTCGCGCGGTGGCCGGTCTTTTTTTTGCCATGCTGTTTCTGCTGCGGGGCTTCGGCATCGCCGCCGGTACCCATTTTTTCTACGACCTGCTCGTCGGGCTGGCATAGCGAAAAAACGCGCTGGTAATCGGCTTGGTGTTCGCTGCGGTCACGATCTATAATCGATGCCTCCTCGAATTACGATCATCTCGATCCATCTTGTTCTATCTTGATCCATCTGGAGAGTGACGTCTCGTGCTGTCGGCTCGCCCCAAGGTTACTGAATTGGTGTTCCAGCTCTACGGGCGGGTGCTGCATCCTGAACTCTTTGAAACCCACTCTTCGCGGGTGATCGAACGGGGAGAATATGTGGCGGTCGTGGCGATCACGACTGCTGGCCATGTGATAACCTGGCGGCGTGGCGGCCTGACGCTCACGGAGGTCGCGGCCGGTGCGAGCCAGCCGCTGCCGCAGAAGCGGCGGCTGCTTTCTTACCGGATCAATGGCGAGCGCAGCGACCGGATGGAGTGCCGCGGCGGCATCTGCTATCAGATGAGCTTCCAGCTGGAACGTGTCGAGCCCGAGGTGTTTTGGGCGTTTCAGGGGGAGCTGGCCGCCGAGGGCCGCAAGCACGGCCTGCTGCACCACTTCAGCGCCTCGGAGCGGCTGGCGATCGGGGCTCTCAGCTGGATCAACATCGAAACCCGATCGAAAAGCCTGTTCGTGCAGGCGTTCCACACGTTCCCAGACGATCATGCGATCGTGAAGAGTCAGTCGACCTTTGAAATTCCCTGAGCGTGTTTCTTGCCTTCACAACGAGTGACCGCCTGATGCCCACATCGAAATCCACTTCCGCCGCGAAGACTCCCGCCCCGGCTCCCCGGAGCCGTGTGCTGATCGCCGACGATAACGAGCCCAACCGTGAGTTGCTGGAGGTCTATCTCGCCGAACTCGACTGCGAGATCGCCACGGCTGTGGATGGCCGCGACACGCTCGACAAGGTCGAATCCTTTCGCCCGCACGTTATTCTGCTGGATGTGATGATGCCGAAGCTGTCGGGCTTCGAGGTCTGTCAGCGGTTAAAATCGGAGGTCGCCACCAGTGGGATCATGATCCTGATGGTGACGGCGCTGGGTGAGCTAGGCGATATTGAGCGGGCGGTCGAGGCGGGCACGGACGACTTCCTCTCGAAGCCTGTCAATAAGATCGAGCTGGTGAGGCGGGTGGAAAACATGCTCAAGCTACGGCACGTCAGCGACGAGTTGGAGCGGCTCCGCAGCTACATCAGCACGATGGACGACGAACTGCCACCGCGGCCGTCGGGTCATGGTATTCATGGTAGTCATGGCAGTCATGGCAAGTAGCTGGCTACCGCACCGTCACCTGGCGAAGCACGCGTGTCGTTGCGATCGATTTGTTGAGCACGTAGAAGTGGATGCCGGGCACACCAGCGTCGAGGAGCCCCTGCACCTGCCGGGAGGCGAAGTCGACGCCCGCCTCAAACTGCGCCGCCTCATCGTCGCCGGCGGCCTCAAAGCCGCGGGTGAAGTCCTCCGGTAGCCGGGCCTTGCAGAGGCTGGCGATCCGCCGCACTTGCGCATAGTTTGTGACGGGCATCACGCCCGGCACGATCGGCTGCGTGATGCCGATGGCGTTGCAGCGGTCGCGAAACCGGCAGAAGTCTACGTTGTCGTAGAAGAGCTGCGTCACGATCACCTCACCGCCAGCGTCACACTTCCGCTTTAGGTTTTCGAGATCCCCGTCGGCGCTGACCGCCTCCTGGTGCGTCTCGGGATAGCCGGCCACGAGGACACCAAACTCAGGAAACTCGTCCCGGATCAATGCCACGAGTTCTGACGCATACCGCAGGCCGTCAGCCGCGGGAGTGAATGATGTCTCGCCTTGAGGCGGATCGCCGCGGAGCGCCATGATGGCCGACACGCCACAATTCTGAGCCTCGCGGAGGTAGCTGCGGAGTTCATCCACCGAACTCCCGACACAGGTGAGGTGGCTGGCCACCGGCACATCGTGCCTGGCGAGCACGCCCTCGATGACGCTGAGAGTTTTGCCGCGGGTCGAACCGCCGGCGCCATACGTGCAGGTAATGAGCGTGGGCTCGAAGGCCATCAGGTCTTCGACCGTCCGCCACATCATCGCCTCCGACTCCGGTGTCTTGGGCGGAAAGAGTTCAAACGACAGGGCAAAACGGCCGTTTTCGTAGGCTTCCTGAATCGACACGGGCAGTCCTCGGGAATGGGGTAAACGGACTTCGACTGAGGTATTCTAGTTGGTGAATCCAGGCTGTCACATTCCTGGCGGTGCGGCTGCCAGCCCGCTGAGCAGATCGCGATCGGCCGCCTGAATTTCCATGCCCCGCCGGGCCATCATCCGCTCCAGCACGGTCGCGGCCTGCTCGGCGGTCGTTCGTTCGCCGCCCGCTACCACGAGATTGGAAAATGCCGCCACCGTGTCGGGCACCGTGCCGCCGATCGTCGCCGCGATGCCGATCCGGGCCCCGCAGGGGAGCGACGTGTGGATCGTGGTTTTCACGAAGTCGCCTACCAGCGCGCCCAGGAACTGCCGGCCGGTGTGGATCGTCGTGCGGCCACCGTCGGCGGTCGGCATGTGGAGTCGCACCTGGCCATAGGTTGCCTTGAGGTTGCCGGTGCTCGTGCCGGCTGCGAGATTCGTCCAGCTGCCGATGTGGCTGTGGCCAAGAAAGCCGTCGTGCGGCTTGTTGGAGAAGGGCTCCATGATGGTCGCCTCGACCTCGCCGCCGACGCGGCATTCCGCGCCGATCGTGGTGGCGGAACGGATCCAAGCGTGCGGGTTTACGCGGGCGCGGTGGCCAATACGGATCGGACCATCGAGGCAGACAAAGGGACCGACCTGGGCGCCGAAGCCAACGACGACGGGCCCGTGCCGCACCACGACTTCAGCAGCGATCTCGGCATCGTCAGCTGCGAAGAGGCCGGGCCGTCGTTCGCGGTAGCGGCCTGAATCGATGAGCACCGAGAGGGATCCGGCGATTGAACGCTCGTGGGCGCCGATGATCTCATGCGGTAGCGAGAGCATTTCGATCGTGGCATCCGCCTGCGGGAGTGCGAGCGCTGCGATGGCATCGGTGGCGGAGGCCGCGTCTTCGAGCACGGCTTCCACAACGGCCTGATCGAGACTACTCTTGTCGGCAGTCACATGAAGAATCGCGGCGGCGATCGCGTTGCCCTGCATGACGACGCTTCTGTGGCCCGCCTCGACGAGGCCGCGGAGTGTGACGAGCGTCTCGCGACTGGGAATAGCCCGGGCATTGACCACAAGGAGCACCGCACCGTGCGAGGAGACGGGTGGCGTGGGTGGCGACTCAACCGACGAGGAGCCCCAGACGGCCACCCGCGGTCCGTCGAGCGCTAGGAGATAGCGGGCCAGATGGGGCCGCAAAACGCGGTGGACGGGGCCGAAGTGGCCGAGGGCCTCGACGAGCGTGGTGCCGCCGATGATGAGATCACAGGCGGGGCGGGCTGTGGTGAGCGGGCCCAGGAGATCGACCGCTCGGTCTTCGAAGGTGATAACGTTCATGGCGGTAGAGTAGGGGAATTCTGCTGGCCCGGGCCAGCGGAATTTACGGCGGTAAACGATCCATTCGCGGCTTCTCTGGCAATCGCCTCCAGCGGGGCGTAATCTCAGGCGGTGAAGTGCCTCTCACGAGCCGGAGTGGCGAAATGGCAGACGCGACGGACTCAAAATCCGTTG
>JBAXUW010000074.1:0-13679 GCA_037129495.1 Planctomycetota bacterium
CTAGGCCTTACCAACGGTCCAGACAAATTCAATCGCCGCGTCGATCTCGGGCGACAGGCTCTTGTGCACCGGGCAGGTGTGGGCCGCCTGCTCAAGCAGCGCTCGTTGCGGATGATCTGATGCCAGCGGGATTGTCAGCCGCGTCCGTAAACTGGCGATCCGCCGCGGCAGATCCTTACTCATTTCCTTGACCGTCTCAGCCTGCATGCCGCCCAGGTCGATGCCGTGGCGGTCTGCCGCGATGCCCATGATCGTCATCATGCAGGCGCCCAAGGCCGTGGCGACAAGATCGGTCGGCGAGAAGCTCTCGCCCTTGCCGTGGTTATCAACGGGGGCATCAGTGATGAGCGTCGTGCCTGACGGACCGTGCGTGGCGCGGCACCGTAGCCCGCCTTCGTAGGTGGTGGTGAGTTGGACCATAAACTTCTCCTTTTTTACCCAGATGAGGTGCCAGGCACCGTTTTTCGGATGAAGATCACACGGCGATACGGGGGCCGCCGCCAGACAGTGTAGGGAAATCGCGGATAGCCGGTGCTGTCGCCCGGCCACTTCTCCTGTTCCTCCGCATATGGCACGAGGGCGGCCAGCGGCAGGATCACCGCGGCCGGCAGCCGCAGGCCTTTTGAGGCAGCGCGTGGGCGACACAGGGCAACAGTCGCCGCCGCCACAAGGCCGCCGTCACCACGGCGTACACCAGGGCTAGCGGCGCACGTTGCCTGGCATTTGTCAGCGCGGACAGACCGATTGCCGGATCGTGCCGCCAAGCAGACCACACACTGTGCCAACGGCCAGCGCAAACACAGTTCAGGCAAGATGCGAAAGCCAAAAGTCTACCTCAAATCAGCTGCTTGGAGCTCTGCTTTTTCTGCTACAATTCGCTCCTTTCTCTCGGCTGGAGCAGCGTCATGCCCCCCGTCATCACGATCCTGATTCCGGTCTACAACGACGCACAGTCCGCAACGCTCTTGCTTGAACAGCTGGATCGCATTGCGCCGCGGCTACCGGCGACCCTGCACGTGCTCTTTGTGGACGACGGCTCGTTGCCTTCTGAACTGGCCGAACTCCCTGGCCCGACCGTTGCCATCCCCACCGTGGAAGTGCTGCGGCTGCGGCGCAATCTCGGGCATCAGCGTGCGATCGCCATCGGACTGGCAGCGGTGGCTGCCGGCCCGCAGCCTGATTACGTCGTGGTGATGGATGGCGACGGCGAGGACGATCCTGCCACGCTGCCCACGCTCGTGCAGGCCGCCCTTGAAGGCGATGGACACACCGCCATCTTTGCCCAGCGGCTCAAGCGTCATGAAGGCATCGGTTTTCTGGCGGGCTACCGCCTCTTCCGCATGCTGCACCGGCTGCTCGTCGGCGCCGACATCGGCTTCGGGAATTTCTCCTGCCTCCCGGCCAGTCTGCTCGACCGCATCACAGGCATCACGGAGATCTGGAATCACTATGCTGCCGGCGTTGTCCACGCGCGGATTCCGATTCGGCTCGTGCCGATCGCCCGGGGCCAGCGGCTCGCGGGCCGGTCGAAGATGAACCTCCCGGCGCTGGTCATGCATGGCATCTGTGCGCTCTCGGTGTGGAGCGATGTGATCGTGGCGCGGCTGTTCCTCGTGGTGGCTGGAATGCTGGCCGTCACGTTCGGCCTGCTGGTGGCAGTGGTGGCGGGTCGGCTCGCGACTGGGGCACTGGTGCCCGGCTGGGCCACCGGCCTCGTGGGCATCCTCGTTGTTGTTGTGCTCCTGCTAGGCATCATCTGCATGCTCATGGCGCTCTTCGTGCTCGGCAGCAGAACTGCAACTAACTTCCTACCCCACCGCGACTGGCGCGATTATGTCCTCCCCGGATCAGTGGGAGCCCTACCCGCCCAGCAGTGCCGACCCTTCCCTGTGCAGACCGCCACGGGCGGCTAACATGGAAAGAGTCTGACCATGGGATTTCGCTCACTCCACGCCTGTGCCGTCGCCCTCCGTCACGCGGGTGAACTCGTTGAGATCGACTACCCGGTCGATCCACACTTGGAGATTGCCGAGATCCAGCGGCGACTCTTTCGTGCCGGTGGCCCTGCGGTGCTCTTCACCAAGCCGCGTGGCTCTGCCTTTCCAATTCTCGTCAATCTCTACGGCACCAAGCGGCGGATCGAGCGGATCTTCGCCGACTCACTCGACCGCGTGAAGCGGCTAGTCGAACTCAAGATCGATCCCACGCAGGCCCTCGCCCGGCCACTGCGCTACTGGCGCAGCCCGATCGACGCTCTCTCGATGCTGCCCAGACGCGTGCGATCGGGGCCGGTGATGGCCCATGAGATTCCGCTCTCGGGCCTGCCGCAAGTGACCTGCTGGCCCGGCGACGGCGGGCCCTTTATCACGCTGCCGGCCGTCTACACCGAGGATCCTCAGGCTCCCGGCACACAGCATTCCAATCTCGGTATGTATCGGGTGCAACTGGCAGGCAACGACTACGACCGCGACCGCGAGGTGGGCCTCCACTACCAGTTGCACCGCGGCATCGGCTTGCACCACGCCGCGGCGCTGGCCCGCGGCGAATCGCTCAAGGTGGCGATTTTTGTTGGCGGCTCGCCGGCGCTGGCCGTATCGGCCGTGATGCCGCTCCCCGAGGGACTTGCCGAACTCACGTTTGCGGGCGTCCTGGCCGGCCACCGCATTCCGATGATTACCCGCCCCAACCGGCCGGCAATCTACGCCGACGCCGACTTCGTCATTGAGGGGACAGTCTCGCCCGGCGCCACCAAGCCCGAGGGTCCGTTTGGCGATCATCTCGGCTACTACGCGCGGCGGCATGATTTCCCCCTGCTGAGAGTCGATCATGTCTGGCACCGGGCGGGGGCGATTTGGCCGATGACCGTCGTCGGCCGGCCGCCGCAGGAAGACACGCTCTTCGGCTGGCTCGTGCACGAGCTTACCGGCCCCGTGATCCCGACTGTGCTCCCGGGCGTATCGAGCGTGCATGCGGTCGATGCGTCGGGCGTCCACCCGCTGCTCTTGGCCGTGGGGAGCGAGCGATACCTTCCCTGGAAGCCGTCCACGCGGCCGGCAGAGTTGCTTACGCAGGCTGCCGCGATCCTCGGCCAGGGGCAGCTCTCGCTGGCCAAGTATCTCTTGATAGTGGCCGGCGGCGACGCCCCGGGCCTCGATGCCCACGACGTGATCCCGTTCCTCGCCCATCTGCTTGAGCGGGTCGACTGGCGGCGCGACTGCCACTTTCACACCGAGACCACGATCGACACGCTCGACTATTCCGGCAGCGGACTCAATACCGGATCGAAGCTCGTGGTTGCGGCCCGCGGCCCAGCCATCCGCACGCTACCCCGCGAACTCCCCGGCGGCATCCCACTCCCCGAAGGCTTCCGCAATCCCCGGGTCTGCCTGCCGGGCATCGTCGCTGTCGAAGGCCCACGGATCGAGCCGCGGCCACGGCTTGAATCACCAAACGACGAAAGCATCTGGGCAGCAGCCGCGGCAGCCCCATGGTCGGCCGATATCCAACGGCTCACGGCCGCTCTCCACGCCGATCATCCACTGCGGGCGTGGCCGCTGGTTGTGATCGTGGACGATGCCGACTTCACGTCAGCCAGGCTGGAAAACTTTCTCTGGATCACGTTCACCCGGTCAAACCCAGCCGCTGACGTGCACGGCGTCGAAGCCGCGGTGCAGCAAAAGCACTGGGGCTGCCGCGGCCCACTCGTTATTGATGCCCGGCTCAAGCCGCACCACGCGCCCCCCGTCGAGGAGGATCCGACCGTGTCGGCCCGGGTCGACGACCTCTGCCGTCGCGGCGGCCCGCTGACGGGCCTCTTTGGCACCGGCTGAGCCTCTCGGCCAGTCGGGCCGTTTTTCAAAGCTTCCCTTCGCACAGGGGAATCCGGAGAGCCGGGATCGGCTGAAGCTCGACGAGCGTTGGAATTTCGCCCTGACAAGGACTGAACTACCAACACGCCTCATGGCGAAAGTCCCCGCGAAGGAGACTTCTGCCGGCCCGGCGGTGCGGTGCCACATGCTCAGAGCAAAGCAGAAGAGGACACGTTAGAAAACGTATCCCACGAAAGACAGAAGACCTCTCGAGGGCTCCTCTCGAGGGCTCCTCTCGAGACCGCCGGGGAGAAGATTCAGCCGACTGAGCTGATCCGGATCTTTGTCGCGATCGAGCGATGGCCGGTGCGACGGCGGTAGTTCTTGCGGCGGGCAAACTTCTGCACGTAGATCTTTTCGCCCTGCACAAGCCCGAGCACTTCGGCCTTCACAGTCGCCCCCTTCACGACCGGCTTGCCGAGCGTGAGTGCACCTGCCTTGCTGACCGCCAACACCTCGTTGAACACCAGTTCGCTGCCAACCGGCAGGTGACGGAAGTCGATATGGATGACCTGCCCCTCGCTGACGCGATACTGCCGGCCGCCGTCTACGACGATGGCGTAGTGGTGGCCGGTACCCGCCATGGTGGGTGCGGACGTCGTTGATTCACTGGGTGTTGCAGACTTGGCCATGATAGATACCGGTAGGGAAGACTGTGGCGGGTGGAAACAGGGCGGGTGAAAACACCCGTTTTTCGAGCCTTTCAGCGTAACAATCAGCCGGTCCCGGGTCGAGTGGGACCGAAAAATAGGGTGATTTCCCGACAACCGGGCCGTGAGGGCGTGTTGTCCGTCACGGAAACCGCACGGTGCGACTACTGGAATCCCAGGCCTCGATGACCAGGTGCTCCGGCGACGCACTCTCTTTCCCGGTGATGTGGAGCTGCACGTGGGTAGCATCCTCAAACTGCGCGATCTCACGACGTTTGCGGTTGTTGATCCAGGTCGCCACCTCGTCGTGCACCGTGACATTGAGCCGGGCGATGTCGTCGCGGGTCGCGGAGAGCTGGAGTGTCCGCATCACCTCGATCGCCATACTTTCAGCCGTCTTTACGATGCCGGTGCCGGTGCAGGTCGGACAGTCGCGGAAGATACTCTTCCGAAGCGAAGGCCGAATCCGCTGCCGCGTCATCTCAATCAGGCCAAAGGGGCTCGTTCGCAGAATCTTTGTCCGGGCGCGATCTCGCTTCATGGCGTCGTGCAGGGCCTTCTCCACGCTGCGCCGGTATTTCTCTCGCCGCATGTCGATAAAGTCGTTGACGATCACGCCGCCGAGATCCCGCAGCCGGAGCTGACGGGCGATCTCTCTTGCGGCGATCAGGTTCATCTGGAAGGCGTTTTCTTCCGCCGACTTCTCCGTGCGGAAGCTGCCGGAGTTGACGTCGATCGCCACCAGAGCCTCGGTCGTATCGATCACGATCGAGCCGCCACCCTTCAGTGGCACCTTCCGCTGGTGGATGCGGCTGATCTCCTCCTCCAGGCCGTAGCGGTGAAAGAGCGGCTCCTTGCCTTCATAGAGCTGCAGCCGCGACACGTATTTCGGCATCACAAGCTCGAGGAATTCGCGGGCCCGTTCGTAGGCGGCGGGCTCGTCGATCAGAATCCGCCCCACGTCTTCCGTAAACATGTCACGGATCGTGCGGATGATCATGTCCGATTCTTGGTAGATGTCGATTGGCGCAGAATACTTCCGCATCCGCCGCACGATGCTCTTCCAGAGCCGCAGCAGATAGGCCATGTCGCGGGCCATCTCCGATTTCGTGCGCTCGGTGCCCGCCGTCCGCACCACAAACCCCACTCCCTTCGGTGGCCGCAGTTCCAGCATGATGTCGCGGAGCACCCGGCGTTCGTGTTCGTCGTCGATCTTCTTCGACACGCCCACCCGGCCCAGCGGCGGCATGAGGACGAGATAGCGGCCCGGGATCGAGATGTAGGTGGAGAGCGTGGGGCCCTTTGTCCCGAAGCCCTCTTTGATCACCTGCACCAAGACCTCGTCGCCACGACGGAGGATGTCTTGGATTGGTGGCTTCACCCGCGGCCGGTCGCCCAGCCGGGGCTTCCGCCGGGTTGCCGTTGGCTGCCCGCCGTCGGGATCCGCTGCGTCGGCGTCGCCGCTGCGGCCATTCGTCTCGCCCGCCTCAAACGCCTTATCGGGATCGAGCCCACCCTGCCGGTAATACTGAGGCTCCACGTCGCTGATGTGAAGAAACCCGTTGCGGCCCACGCCGAAGTCAACGAATGCCGCCTGAATGCTCGGTTCGATATTGACGATCCGTCCCTTGTAGATATTGCCGACAAGGTTGTCCTGGCTGGTCCGCTCCACGTAGAGCTCCTCCAGCACCCCATCCTCCATGATCGCGATCCGGCATTCTTCCGGCTGCGAGACGTTGATCAGCATTTCTTGTTTCACTGCGTTTTTCCTTTCGAGATTTTGGCCGCTCCCAACGGGGAACGGTGTCGCCGTTTCTAGGCGACCGTTTCTGCGAGCAGCCGACGCAATTGCTCACGCAGGTAGGTCTTCACCTCCCGTGCGGCGTCCATCGTCAGCGCTTTCTCCGCAATCGCGCGGCATTCGGCGGCCGAAACACTTCGGACCACCTGCTTCACTTCGGGGATCGAGCTTGCCGGCACGCTCAGCTGCCGCAAGCCCAGCCCCAGAAGCAGCTGCGTGTACATCACGCTGCCACTCATCTGACCACATAACGCGGCCGGCACGCCGGCCTCTGCCGCCACATCCAGCGTGCGTCGCAAGAGCCGCAACACGGCCGGATCACAGGCGTTGTAGAGTTCGGCGACCTCCTTGTTGCCCCGATCGACCGCCAGTGTGTACTGGATCAGGTCATTGGTGCCAATCGAGACAAAATCGACCTCCTTGATGAATGCATCAAGCATCAGCACGGCGGCCGGGGTCTCCACCATCATACCAACAGGCATCTTCGGATTAAACGCGATGCCGTGTTCAGCGAGATCTTCCATCACGTCAGCCAGCACCATGCGGGCCTGACGCAGTTCGACAATCGTGGAGACGAGCGGAAAGAGCACCCGCACATCGCCCAGGGCGCTGGCCCGCAGGATCGCCCGCAGCTGCGTGCGAAACATCGGCAGATGCCGCAGCGAGAGCCGGATGCTCCGCAGGCCGAGGCAGGGGTTTCGCTCCCCCTCAGCCTGCACCTCGGTGAGCATCTTGTCGGAGCCGAGATCAAGCGTGCGAATGACGATCGGCATGCCGGCCATCGCCTGCACGACATCTTGGTAGGCCGCGAAGTGGTCTTCCTCGGTCGGCTCATGCCGGCTCGTCAGGTAGAGAAACTCGGTGCGATACAGGCCAATTCCATCGCAGCCACGGCTCAGGCACTGTTCCGCCTCACTCGGGAATTCGATGTTGCCGGTGATCTGAACACGGACGCCGTCGGTGGTGACAGCCGGCAGGTCTCGCAGCCGGTCGAGCTTCTGCGCGACGGTGCGGGCCGCCTCAACCTCCATGCGATACCGCGCGATTGTCTCCTCGTCGGGCTGGAGGATCACGACCCCCTGATTGCCATCGAGAATCACCGGTTCGCCCCCCGACACGTCGGCAAGGAACGGCCCAATGCCCACGACAGCCGGGATCTCGAGACCCTCGGCCACGATCGCGGTGTGGCTGCCGGGCCCACCAAGCTCTGTGGCGAATCCCTTGACAAACCGGCGGTCGAGATTGGCGGTTTCACTCGGAGTGAGATTGTGGGCCAGCACTATCACCGGCTGGGAGACTGCGGCGAGGGTCTCCCGCCGTTGCCCGAGCAAGTTGCGCAACAGGCTCTTTTCGATGTCGTAGATGTCGTGCGCCCGCTGCGCGATGTGGTTGTCGAGATTCTGAAACACCTTCGCGTAGCGGCGGAGCGTGCGGCTGACCGCATATTCGGGCCACCAGTTGCGGTCCCGAACGGCCGAGGCCAGCTCCTCCTGGAGCTTGCTGTCGTGCAGCATCGCCAAATGGGCATCGAAGATGGCGGAATACTGCTCGCCGAGCTGGGAACGGATAGAATCCCGATTCCGCTCGATCTCGCGACCAGTCTCAGCCACCGCGTGCTGGAGGCGGGCGAGCTCCGTATCAACGGCGCTTCGCTCCACAAAGCGGCGCGGAATCCGAAAGCCCTCGCTGTCGAGAACGAGCGCTTCGCCGATCGTGACGCCAGGTGAAACGGCGATTCCCTGAAGTTTTAGCATGGGGCGCATCTCGCGCGCCGGCTGCGGAATGTCTGCCAGGGAGACCGCGCACTGTTCGGGCGGCGATCAGGATCCCTGCGGCACTCGCGCCTCGCGGCTCGTTGCGGCTCCTTCGTGAGTTAGGCTGCGTTGTATGGACTGTGTATCAACTGTCTCGGTTGACGGTGGCCGTCGACCCGCAAAGGTCTGGCCAGATTCGTCAGCCGCTCGAACCGAATCCTTCGTTTCGAGCTTTTCTTCGACTGTTTTGGCCCAATGTTTTTGTGTTTCTGGGACCCACTGTTTCTAGTTTTCCTGTTCGTTGAAATTACGGTCGAAGAGGCCGCCGATCGCCTCCAACGCCTCGCGGGCATCAGGCCCCGTGGCCTCCACGACCAACCGCGTGCCAGCCTCCGCCGCAAGCGTGAGCACTTCAAGAATGCTCTTGCCATCGACACGCTGCACATTCTTCAGCAGTTCAATCCGCGACTGCCACTTGCGGGCCTCTCGCGTAAGCAGGTCGGCCGGCCGGGCATGGAGGCCCTGCGGCATGCCGACCACCACCTCACGTGAGACAACCAGATCATTCATGCTTACCCGACTGTCGGCCCTCTGGCCGTCCCTTTCCGGAATCGTCGAGGCCATCACGACGCCACCCCATGGCTGTCTGCCTCCTCCAAAAGATGCTGAATATCCACCGGCCCCCGCGCCGCCTTGAGCTGTCGGCAGAAGGTCTCGTCACGGAGCTGGCGGGAGATGTTTTCCAGAGCCCGCAGATGGTCACCCGGTCGATCCGGCGGCGAAACGAGAAGGAAGAAGAGTTGAACGGGCTCGCCATCGAGACTCTCGAAATCGACCCCGTCATGGCTCACCGCCACTGTGCCCACCAGCCGGCTCACGCTCGGATGCTTGGTGTGGGGAACGGCCACGCCCCGGCCGATGCCAGTGCTGCCGAGATCCTCCCGCTTCATAATGGCTTTGACGATGCTCTCCAGATCGCTTGCCGCGATGTTCCCCGCTTCAACAAGCGACTGGGCCATCTCACGGATGACACCCTCCTTGGTGTGGGCATCGACATGCGACCGGATGGCATTCGTGGCCACGAAATCGGAAAACTTCATGCTTTTCAAGCGTCAGGAGTCGCACGTGCGGACGCGTGCTTTTGATCCTGAACCTTCTCCTTGTGTTTTCTGAGCTGTTGCTCGAGTTTTTGTACGGCGCCGTCGACGCTCCGCCACAGGTGTCCGGAATGCTCCCGGCTGACCATTTCATGGAAATGCTCCGACGAGGCGACGATTTCCACCGTCGGCAAGGTTGGGTTTTCCAAGTCTACAGTCACATTCAGGGCAGTGAGCCGGCTGAAATACCGCTTGAGTCGCGAGACCTTCGCCTCAATTTTCGACTGCGTGGCGCCACCAAGCTGACCGTGCCGCGCGGAAACATTGATTTGCACTCGGGTCTTTCCTTCTCACAAAACCTGTGATGAAACAACCCGCGTGGTTCGCGGGTTTAAGAGCGTTTCCAAAACGCGATCATAGCACCCCCTGTGACGCCGACACAAACCAAGTGCGCACCGCGGCCAAAGGGGGTGAAAAACAGACCAGAATCACTCGTCGCCGGACGAATTACCCTCGGCCTCGGGGTCGGCGGCAGAGCCGGCAGGTGGCGTAGGGATGGGGAGCGGACCACGATCGGCTGTGGTCCCCGGGGTGCGACGCAGAAGCCCCTTTTCAAGCTGCCCGCGCCACCAAGTCACGCCATCTCGTCGCATGTCAGGCAGCCCGTCAGGACGATACCGCAGCCGGTCGGCCGCCGCTGGCTGCGTCATATCTACGAGCGACTTGCTGGCATATCGCCGGACGATCAGGCTGGGGTCATCGAGCGCCTCAACCAACGCCTGGTCGGCCCCGGCGGCCAGTTCCTCGTCGGTAAACCCACGGGCCATCGCCCAGAGGGCATCGGCCTTGCCGTGGGGGCCGCGGTTGGCGAAGGACGTGTAGAGTTTGCTTCCACCTCGCGCGAGCGCCAGTGGCACGGTCGCATTCTCCAACTGCGTCCACTGTCGGGCTTCAAGCTTACGTCCCGGGCCGTCGGCGGCCAGTTGCTCCACGAGATCATCGAATTCGCCGATCAACGCCAGCGTAGAGGCGGCTAGCATGCGGTTTTCTGCCCGTTTGTCGGCGGCCAACTCACGCAGGGCCCTCGCTAAGGGCGTAGTCGATGCGACCTTGGCAACGAGCACCTCGCCGGCTGCCTTTTCGAGCCGTTCGGACCGGGAGCCCGACTCGATCCATGGTGGTAGACCCTGGCTGCGATCCACGGCCACCTGCCCCGGGGCGTTGCTTCTCCACCTGATCGCCATGCCCGCGTCAAGCATGCCTTGGGCCTCAATCCCCGTGAGTGGCGTCTCCACTGGGTGGCCGCCAGCGGCCGTCTGTCGCCAGGCCAGCCCGCGAGAAGTGGCAAGGATCTGGGCTTGGATGAGTGGCGGTGTATTTAAGGGATCCGCTCCGGCAAACCTGCCTAGGTCTACCTGGATGGCAACGGGATCGAGCAGTCCACCGTCGATCACACCGACCAGGCCCGCAGTCGTAACTCCCAGTCGCGCGTCGGCCCGACTGGCCCGAGCCACTGCGCGGCCAAACAGAACCTCGATCCGTGGCGTGCCATCGGCATCGAGCGAGAGCACCGCACGGGTCTCGGGCAGGAGCCGAATCGTTACTCCCCGCACGTGAAGTTCGGGCTGGCACCCGGGGGGAACCAGCAGATCCTCCCGCTGCTGCAGGGCAGAGCCGACAGGAAATAACGTCCACTCTCCGTCGTCGACGGTGCCCGCCAGCCGTAAGAGCAGGCCCTCGCCTCCGACAAAACCAACGGGCTCGCCGGGGTCGGTGGCAGCCTTAGCCGGGGCCGCGTCAGCAACCAGAGTTGGTACCGGCGGGGCGGTCATGGCGGCTGCAGGCGGTGACACGGCCACCACTTCTGCAGTCGCTGGCGCGGCCACGGCGGTTTCTGCTGCAACTGCCGCCGCGACAACAGGCTTCTCGGCCACCGCGTCGGCGGCTGGGGCCGGCTCTTCCGGAGGCGGCTGCGGCTTGTCGTCGGGCCTGTTAGCCCCCTCTTCAACTGGTGCGGCTGGTTGGTTTAAATCCTCAGCCCGCGCCAACTCCGGCAGACGCCGACTGTCTTTTCCGATCAGCGACCAGATGAGCACACCGACGAGCGAGAGCAGCAACGCCGCCGCAATCGCCGCCGATATCCAGGCCGCCAGCGACGAACGTCCTCTGCGGGCGCCGCGGCCCGGCGCCGCCACCGCGGCAGGATCAGCCGACGGCTGTCGGGGATTGACTTCACCGCTTGCAAGGGCCACAGCGGCGCCGCCCACGCCTGCGGCTTGAGTCATTGCAGCACGCATGGCTCGCGCCGTTTCCCGTGATTCGTAATGCGCGTCCTCGAAGACCGCGGCCGCGGCCGCCCGGTCTGCCGCGACCTGCTCCGCAGCTGCCCGCTCCGTGGCCGCCCGATCTTCAACGCCCGCCAGCAGGCCCCGCAGCCGTTGCTGCAAGTGATCCCGGTCTTCCGGCTTCAGCCGATGCTGCAGAGCAGGATCACGAGACACTTCCGCCAGCAGGCCGTGGCAGGCGGAGACCTCTGCCAGATGCACCTCCGACTCAAGACAGATTCGTTCGAAGGCCTCCAACTGCTCCGACAGGAGCGTGTTGTCGAGGTATTCGGCCACGGAGTTGGGATCTTCCGTAAGTCCTCGGCCGTCCGGTTGGGGGGCGCCGATCGCGGTCCGGCCGACAGCGGTCCGAATCCGCTCCACGAGTTGCGTGGCAAATGCACTGGAAGCGACCTTCGTGCTGAGTTGCTGCTGTTCGTCCCCCGGCAACACTCCATCGAGCCAGGCCAAGAGGGTTCTGAGGGTAAGTCGCATGGTCATGCTCCCGTCGGGGTAGCGAGGTCGGTATCGGCCTTGGGAATCAGGATGAGAAGGGGACTCCTCCGGATAAAGAGTGTGGTTTTGCCAGAATTTTCGTGCACGAACCGGGAAAATTTCTGCGATCCTGGTGAAAATCCTCGCGCACTGGGCGGTTGGCGACCCTTTCGAGCAGGGGCTCCGTAGAGTAAGTCTGGCAGACGAACCGTCTCGGTCGACTACACTTCCTTCATTCTGCGAAGGGATTTGGGGAGTCCTCCTCTCCATGACCACCATGACTTCCACGAACGCCATGCCCACACTCCGTCGCCAAGCCATCCTTCGGGAGGCCTCCGGCTACATCGAACTGGGTGAGTTGCTCGTTGAGCACGACGCTCCTCTGCCGCCAAGCGGCCAAAAACTGCTCCACCGGGCGCTCGATCTCCTTGCCCTCCTCTCTGAGCAGACCCGTTCGACCGCCATCGCGAAACTGCTCGAGGGTGAGGCCCTCCGCACTCTGGGTCGCTGGGATGAATCACTTACCGCGCTGCGGCAGGTTTCCGAGCAGGAGCCCAAGCGGCTGGAGTCGTGGCTGGGCATGGGCTGGTGCCTAAAGCGGCTGGGGCGGCTTGACGAAGCGATTGGGGTTTTGCAGCAGGGGCTTGAGGCTGCTCCCAACGCGCCGATCCTGCTCTATAATCTTTCCTGCTATCATGCTCTTGCGGGGCGGGTGCAGGCGGCCATTGAGCACCTCACCACGGCGATCTCGATTGATGCCCGGTTCCGTGATCTCACTGGCGGCGAGGCTGATTTTGATCCCATCAGGCAGGATCCACGGTTTGTGGCAGTCACGCACGTTACGGTCTGAACGCAGTGGTCTTTCATGACGAGTTCAGCCCTGCAGGAAGTTGTCGCCCTGCTGGGCTATCCCGCGGCAGGGAATCCCGCCCAATATCTCTTCGAGAGAATGATCATCGCGGCAGGGCTCGACTGGCAGTTTGTCACGCTTGATATTCCACCCGAGCGGCTCGCAGAGGCGATTCAGGGCGCTGCAGCGATGGGCTTTCGCGGCTGCTTGCTCTCCGGTCCGCTGCGGGCCGCGGCCCTTTCGGCCGTCTCCTCAGCCAGCCCAGCGGCGCAGTTTGCCGGAGCTGTCAGCTTGTTTGAACGGCAGCCCGCCGGCCCTGCGGGCCACATGACCGACGGCCGCGGCGTTGTCGAGGCGCTGCGATCGCATATCGATCCCAGTGGTGTGCCTGTGTTGATCGTTGGGGCCGGCGCGGCGGCGCGGGCCACGGCGCTTGAGCTGTCGCTCGCCAGAGCTGCCGAGATTCTGATTTGCGACCGCACCCCCGAGCGGGCCGCAGCGCTCGTCAATGTGCTCAACGACATGGCTGCTGCCCCCGCATCGGCGGTTCCTTGGGCGGCAGTTGTAACGATCCCGGAACGAATTGGCATTGTCATCACGGCGGTACCGGCCGACGGACTGAAGCCGGTGGTGCACTTGGCCGGTCTGCGGCCCGATCTGGTGGTGGCCGATCTAGCACTTGTCGGCCAGCCGGCCCCCGTCGTCACCGCCGCCAAAAAAGCTGGCGCCTGCGTCATCGACGGGCTTGAGATCCACTGCGAGCGGACCGCGATCGACTTCCAAACGCTGACCGGTCTGGAGGCTGACACAGAGCTGCTCCGTGACGCCCTCGACGAGTT
>JBAXUW010000075.1:0-13678 GCA_037129495.1 Planctomycetota bacterium
ATCGACCGCCTTCACTTCCTTCTCGCGGCACATCGCGAGCACTTCACGGGGCTTCATCGCAGAAAAATTCCTCTCGGGGTCGTGGGCACTGCCAGTTCAGCCCCCCATCATACGTCCACCGCCGGATCAGTCGCCGCCGAAGCCCCGTTCGCGGAGCCAGCGGCCGCATTCGACTGTCCAAGGGTGGAGCCGATCCAGCTGGAAGCCGTCAGAGGGCCGAAATCCCAGACCGATACCGTGCGGGCCTTTTTCGTAGACGTGCAGTTCAAACGGTCGGCCGTGCCGCTGCAGGGCCGCAGCCAGATTGAGCACGCCCTCCAGCTTGACGCCCTTGTCTTCAACGGTGTGCCAGACAAAGACTGGCGGCGTCTTGTCGTTGACAGCGAGTTCGCCGGAGAGTTCCCGCGCGAGTTCTTCCGACGGATTCTCGCCGAGCAGATTTTTCCGCGAGCCGGCGTGCGTGTTGGCCGGGAGCATGCTCACGACCGGATAGCAGAGCACGCCGAGGTCGGCCCGGGACGGCTGGCGGTCGACTGGATCCGCGGCGGCCGGGTCGCCATCGTCGCCGTGCGTGAGGAGCGTGAGGGCGAGATGCCCGCCCGCCGAGCTCCCCATCACGCCTAACCGCTTCGGATCGATGCCCAGCCGGTCGTGCTCTGACCGCACCAGTCGCATGGCCCTCGACACATCGCCGAGCATCACCGGATGACGGTAGCCCTTGCTGCCCAGCCGGTAGCGGAGCACGAAGGCGGAGATGCCCTGCGAGTTAAGCCATTTTGCATAGTCGCTCCCCTCGTGATCGGCGAGGCCGCCGTAGCCACCGCCAGGGCAGACAACGACCGCAGCCGTGGGCTGCTTCACACCGATTGCCGGCCACCAGGCGATCACGGGAATGTCCTGGTCAGCAGTGCCCAGCGCCCCCGGAGCGTCGCCTGCCCAGAGCCGGATCGTCTCTTTGGGTGCCGCTGCTGGAACATCGGCAGGAGCAGCTCCCGCCGCCACAGACAGCGCGGCCAGGCAGCACGCGGCGACGCAACACGTCATGCTCCGCAACCTCCACGCACTCCACGACAGACGCACAACTCCGCCCATGACAGTCTTCTTCGAGGGCTCAAGAACCAATTTGAGCATGTTCTGAGCATGTCGCCACGCCCCCACTCACCCGACGGCAGCTGCCGTCTTCCGCATGTAATCAAGGCTTTCGCGGGCCAGCCGCTTCACCCCGGGAGTGTAGTCAAATACCTCGACGCTCATCCAGCCGGCATAGTGAACGTCTTTGAGGGCCTGGAAAATCGGGACAAAGTCGATGTCACCAAACCCCGGCCCCTGAAGGTTTACGTCATTGGCATGGAAATGCTCGAGGTGGCTGCGGCTGGCATGGATGATCGCGGGGATCTCAAGCGGCTCGCTCGCCATCGCCTTCACATCAAGATGCAGCCGCACATGGGGCGACCCGATCCGCTCGATGAGCCGGCAGGTCTCTGCGGCCGTTGTGAGCACGTCGGTCTCCTTCGGCGCTAGTGGCTCAAGCGCTACGACCGTGCCGGTCGCCTCAAGCACGGGCACGAGCTGCGAAAACAGGGCGGCGATGTGATCAGTCGCCTGTTCAAGCGATACGTCCGGCCGCAGGCTCCGCTGCTGGGGCGATCCGAAGACGAGCACGCGGCCGCCGAGATCAGCACAGAGTCGGGCGAGTTCACCGAGATAGGCGACCGTTCGCTGCCGCACGGCGGCGTCGGGATCAGACACATGAAACCCCGCCGTCTTGGCCAGGAGCCAGTGGAGCCCCACGCACTGGAGCCCGGCGGACTCAAGCGTGCGACGGAGGTCGGCCCGCTCAGCCGCCGACACCTCGGAGGCGAGTGGTGCCAGTGTGAACGGGGCGATCTCGAAGCCCGTGTAGCCGCATGCCGCGGCGTGATCGCAGGCTTTTGCGAACGGCCAGTCGCCATAGGTTTCATTGCAGATGGCATAGCGCATAACAGGAAGGATAGGAGGCGTCACCACGCTCAGCAAGCGTCGGACGGGTGATCAGCGGCGAACGAGGCAGAGGCCGGTGCAGGTCTCAGCTTGGCGAGCTTTCACGCGAGCCTCCGACGCCCCCACAAATCAACGTTCGACAGGCAATTGTGTTCGGCATGGCAGGGGTGGCCCCCGGGGAGGCGAGTTTTCCAACTTGCCGTATCCAGGTCGCTCCGTTCACCGGCCTATCCTTTTCCCGCAGGCGCGAGCCTGCCTGTCTGGTACATCCTTGTCGCTCAAGGTTCACTTTTTATCTCTGTGAGTTTGACCATGGTCCGCATTGACGTTTCTGGATCTCCTGCCAAACCGGAACCTGCTTCGGGACCTTCGTCCATGCCAGTCTCGTTGGAACCTCGATCTCGGGATCGATGGAAACCGCTACGGACATGGATCCCCCTCCTGCTGTTGCCACTGATGCTCGCGATGCGGTTTGTGCCGGGACTGGTGCCCAACGGGCCAGCGAAGATTTGGATGGTGAGTGCGTTTGGCCCTTTCTTGGTTGGTCTGCTCGTCATGCTGTGGTGGTGCCTGGCGAGTCGCGCGCGGTGGTTTGAACGCGGACTCGGTGTGATTGGATTGGCAGCGGCGGTCGTTGTGGAGCAGTTGCTCTGTCAGCACTCGATGCGCGGGCCACTTCTGATCGTCATGACGCTCCCGATGGGGATTGCGACCCCAGAGAAGCTCGTCGAGTTCGCTCAACTGCCCGCGATGAGCGGCAAGACATGGAATCACCCCGTGGTTGTCGGAGATCGACTGTATGTGCGGAATGCGGAAGAAGCGATTTGCTACAAGCTCCGGACGGCGGACTAACCCAGCCGGACGGCCCAGTCAGCGGCCACCGCCTCAAGCTGCAGGCGGCCAGTGATCGCGCTTCCCTGCACCGCGACTGTGAGGAGCGTAGCAGCACCGACATCTTCAGCGTCGCAGGCGAGCACATTGTAACTGCCGGCATCGACGCGGCGGGCAAATCCACGGCCACCCGACACGTCTCCCTCGAGTCGCTCAAGCCACACGAGCCGGTGCGGCGGCAGCTCCATGGCCGCCACGACCTCGCCACCTGCCTGCGGCAGTTCCATCAGCCGCCAGGTGCGGCAAGAGGATCCCACTTCAAGCAGTAGGTCGAAATGCCGGCCTGCGGGATCACCTGGAGCGGCCGTGTGTTCGAGAAGCGCAAAGCGGGGCATGGAGGGCTTTCAACGACGTGGCCTGCCGGAGGCCAACGCCACATTCAATAGTCTTCCGCCGTGGCCACACCGCTTGAGCCCGCCACGGCCAGCGGCTTCGGCTTGTGGCGGACGACACGGCGGATATTTTCGTCTTGCAGCCGCGCGATTGCGTCTTCAAGGGGCATCGCGCCCAAGTCGCCGTCGATCCGGTCGCGGAGGCTCACCGTGCCGGCAGCCTCGTCGCGTGGACCACAGACGATCATCACCGGGATCATGTCGAGCTGCGCGGTCCGCACCTTTGCGCCGAGTTTTTCAGCAGCCAGATCGACGCCGACCCGCAGCCCCGCGGCGAGCAGCTTGGCCTGCACCTGCTTCGCATACTCCTCGCTCTTCTCGCTCACCGGTAGCACGCGGACCTGCTCGGGCGCCAGCCACAAAGGAAAGGCTCCCGCGAAGTGCTCGATGAGCACGCCGACAAACCGCTCCAAGCTGCCCAGCGGCGCCCGGTGGATCATCACCGGCTTGTGACGGGCGTTGTCGCTGCCAATGTATTCAAGATCAAACCGCTCAGCACTCGGCAGGTTGTAGTCGAGCTGCACGGTGCCGAGCTGCCACTCGCGGCCCAGCGAGTCGTGAACCACGAAGTCGATCTTCGGCCCGTAGAAGGCGGCCTCGCCCGGCTCGGGTTCGCAGCCCGGCAGGTTCATGCGGCGGGCCACCCTTTGAATAGCCGCCTCGGCCTCGTCCCACCGCGCTGGCGAGCCGACATACTTATCGCTCTTGGGATCGCGGAAGCCGAGCCGCACGCGAAAGTTTTCAAACGCCAGACTTTCTAAAACCTTCAGTGTGAAGTCGATGCAGCCCTCGACCTCCTGCTCCACCTGCTCGTGGGTGCAGAAGATGTGGGCGTCATCCTGCGTGAAGCCGCGGACCCGCGTCATGCCGCCGAGTTCGCCCGACTGCTCGTAGCGGTAGACGGTGCCAAATTCCGCCAGCCTCAGGGGCAGCTCCTTGTAACTCCGCGGCCGCGCCTTGTAGATCATCGTGTGGTGGGGGCAGTTCATCGGCTTCAGGAGATACTGTTCGTCGTCACTCATCACAATCGGCTTAAACTGGCTGTCGGCGTAATAGGGATAGTGGCCGGAGATTTTGTAGAGATCGACCTTGCCGATGTGCGGTGTATAGACCGGCTGGTAGCCCCGCGCGGCCAGCTCTTCGCGGACAAACGATTCAAGCACGCCGCGGAGCACTGCTCCTTTGGGCATCCAGAGCACGAGGCCCGCACCGACCAGTGGACTGGTGGTGAAGAGGTCGAGCTGCTTCCCAAGCACGCGGTGATCCCGCTTGCGGGCCGCTTCGAGATTCGCGAGGTGCACGTCGAGATCGGCCTGCGTGAACCAGGCCGTCCCATAGAGACGCTGGAGCTGGGCGTTGTTGGCGTCTCCCTTCCAATAGGCACCGGCAATATTGGTCAGCTTCAAGGCGCCGATGCAGCTGGGGCTCGACACGTGCGGCCCGCGGCAGAGGTCGACAAACTCCCCCTGCCTGTAGAAGGAGAGCGTCGGATACTCGGCCAAGCCTGTCTCAATGTGCTCGACCTTCAGCGGCTGCCGGAGATCGCGGAAGATTTCCACGGCCTGCGCCCGCGGCACCTCCACCCGCTCAAAGGCTTCGTTGGCAGCAATGATCTTCTTCATCTCGGCCTCGATGTGCGGCAGGTCTTCATCGGTGATCGGCCGGCCGGCCCGCATGTCGTAATAGAAGCCTTCGCCAACGGTTGGTCCAAACGCCAGCTCCACGTCGGGAAAGAGTCGCATCACCGCGCGGGCCATGATGTGGGCGGCGGAGTGCCGCATCACGGGCAGCGCCCGCGGATCACCGGCGACCAGCCATTCAAGCGTCGCCTCACCTGTGGCGGGCAGCGGGGCGTCGAGGCCGACGGCTTTCCCATCGAGGAAGGCAGCGATAGCGCGTTTTTTCTTGGACGGTGCCGCGACGTCGCTGGAGTTCACCAGTACGGTGATCACATCGGCCACGCGGGTACCTCCAGGAAACTCACGAACAACGCCATCAGCAAAGTGAACAGTCGGCATGGTGGTCTAACGCAACAAAAGGAAATGAGGGAGACGAAAGAAAATGTCTTTGTGGAGGCGAAAACCCAGAGTATCGGTTTCGCTGGGGGCAGGGGGCAAGGCCGTTCTCTGGAGCGTGCAATCGATCCTGTCACAAAGCCCTGGCGTGCCCTCACCGGCCCGGCCCAATCCGGCTTGGACTGCGATGATTACCTATTTTCTTCCCCCTCTGCGACCAATTAGGATACCGGATCAGGATGTGCGGCTCGGTTGTAGAATACGCGAGATCCCGGTCCCACTCTTCGCGGCAGCCGCCTGTTCTTTACACGAAATATGGGAATACGGACTGCGATCTCCAGCAAGATTTCCGTGAATTGCTCGCCCGCAAAGACATCGATGCCGTGCTCATCGCCTGCCATGCCGCGGCGATCGCCTGGATCCTGCAGAGAAAACTGTCGTTTGATCCGGTCAAGGAGGTGTTTACCACCGCCTTAGGATTGGATGACGAGGCCGACCTTCTCGGCAGCCGAACCGAGCGGAATCCTTGGGCGTGAAGCCGCGCGGGCAGCGGCTCAGAGCGAATCGTTTCTCAAACGGGAGGTCCAGCAGATGCGTGGTTTGTGTGTTCACCGAATGTTCTGGTTTGGGATGATAGGCCTCGTTGACCTGTGGGGGATCTTCCTGCTGCAGCCCGCCGCTGCTGCCCAACCGGTGCCGCTGTTTGACGGGAAGACGCTCACTGGCTGGGAAGGAGATACGACCAACACGTGGCGAGTCGTAGACGGCGCGCTCTATGACGAGTCACGTCGCAAGACAATTCTGGCCAAGCCAACACCAGAAGTGCTCAAGCAGGTGTCGCTTCCCGGCGAATGGAACGATTATCAGATCCGTGCCGAGGGCCGACGGATTCGGCTCTGGCTCAACGGCATCCAGACCGTGGACTACACCGAACCCGACGACTCTATTCCCCAAGAGGGAGTCGTGGCGCTTCAAATTCACGGAAACGCCAAGTCTGAGGTGCGATACAAGGATATTGTCATTGAGGCCCTCTAGTGGGACCTCCCCAAAAGTACCGTTTTTGGCACCGTTTTTGAGATTAGAATCGTGGAGGAGGACTTGCGGCCCGGTTCGTCACCATCCGCCCCACAGGACATGCACCGTGCAAGCCCCATGAACGTCTTTGAGAGTCTACGGCAGTCTGGTTTCGCGTTGGCCACTGGCTGGATCAGTGTTGCCACCCTGGCCACCTTGGCAGGCATGCTTTCCTGTGACAACACCCACGCGGCGGAGGCTCCATCGCGGGAATTGGAAACGCTGTTTGAATCCCGCGTGCGGCCGCTGCTGGTGGCCAAGTGCCAGAGCTGCCATGGCGATACGGTGGCCGAGGCTGGCCTGCGGCTCGATAGCCGACGGTCAATGCTGGCCGGCAGCGAGACCGGGGCGGTTGTCGTGCCGGGAGACGCTGGCCAGGGCAAGCTTCTCACTGCGGTCCGACGGACGGGCAATCTGGCCGGGATGCCGCCCGACGAGTCTCTCTCCGCCGACGAGATTGCCGCGCTTGAGACTTGGGTCGCGGCCGGTGCGCCTTGGAGCGGGCCGGGGGGCGACGACTCTGAGACGCCACCGACAGATCGTGACGCCTTGATGGAGGAGCGGCTGGCCACCGCCCTCAAAACCCACTGGGCGTTCACGCCGCCCGTGCGGCATCCAACTCCCGACCTGCCCGAGTCATTCGCTCCGGCGATCCGCACCGCGTGGGCGGCAGCGTCCATCGACCGGTTCGTCGCCGCCAAGCTCGGTGCCGCCGGTCTTGCACCCTCCACTGAGGCGTTGCCCCGCGATCTCTTCCGCCGGCTCTCCTACGACCTCATCGGCCTGCCCCCCTCGGCTGCCGAGGCCGATGCCTTCTGCGCGGCAACAGCGGGCGGCGGTGCCGGGGCCGAGGCGGCCTATCGCGCGGCCGTCGACCGGCTGCTCGCCTCGCGGGAACATGCCGAACACTGGGCCCGGAAATGGCTCGACCTCGCCCGCTATGCCGACACGATGGGCTATGCGTTCGACAATCAAGATCCCCGCTATCCGTTTGCGTGGACGTATCGCGACTGGGTGATCGATAGCCTGCACCGCGATCTGCCGTATGACAAATTCGTCACACTGCAAATTGCCGCTGACCGGATCGACCCACCCGGGCCGCCGAGCGATCTGGCGGCGGTCGGCTTCCTCACTGTCGGCCGCACCTTTCTCGGCAACACCCATGACATCATCGACGACCGCATCGACGTGGTCACCCGCGGCCTGATGGGGCTGACAGTCGCCTGCAGTCGCTGCCATGACCATAAGTACGAGCCGGTGACGACGGCCGACTACTACGCTCTCCACGGCATCTTCGCCAGCTGCCAGATTCCGGCGGAGCTCCCCATTATCGGCGCACGTACACCGGGCCCTGAGTCGGTCGCCTTTGCTGCCAAGCTTGCAGAACTGGAGGCCGCGGTCACCGCGCACGAGGCCGCCGTGCATGCCCGGGCAACCCGCGAGGCCGTCGCCCATGCCGCCGACTATTTCTGCGAGATCGCCCGCCCCACACCGCGGTCGGCCGACAACCGCCCACCACGGCTTGCCGATGGGTACGAACTGGAGCAGTTGCTGCTCGATCGCCTCGGGCGACTCCTCGATAAGCCAGACCCACAGCACCCGATCCTCGGCGCTTGGGCGACTGTGCAGGGCAAGCCCGACGATGAGGTCGGCCCGCTCTTGACGACGTTCATCGCGGCTGGCAGCGAGTCGTCCGATCCGGCCGGCATCAATCCGCTCCTCTTGCAGGAGCTCGTCTCCGCGCAGCCGACCACGCTGCGAAAGCTGGCGGAGGCCTATGCGAGGCTCGTGGCCCGAGTCGCTCCGGTGTTTGCCGGTGGCCCGGCCCCGCAAGCAGATGAGCCCGTCGCGATGGGAGCGATCCGCACGCTGCTGGGTGCTCCGGGCACACCGCTGGTCGTGCTCGACACAGAGGCGATGCGGGTCTCTACCCGCGAGGAGCAGACCAAACTCCGCGGCCGCAAGAAGCAGATCACCGCTCACAACGCCGACGCACAGGGCGGTCCCCCGCGGGCGATGGTGCTTCACGACAGCGCCACGCCCGTCGACAGCGCTGTCTTCTTCCGTGGCAACCCCGCGAAGCCCGGCCCACAGGTCGAGCGACGCCTGCCAACGCTGCTCGGCGGCGGGGCGGTCGATCGTGCATCGAGTGGCCGGCTCGACCTGGCCCAGGCCATTGTCGCGCCGACCAACCCCCTGACGGCCCGGGTGATTGTCAATTGGGCCTGGACCCACCACATGGGCCGCGGTCTCATCGATACGCCTGGCGATCTCGGCCTCCGCGGCGAGGCCCCGAGTCATCCAGAGTTGCTCGACGACCTCGCCCGCCGGTTTATGGAGGAGGGCGGGTGGAGCCTCCGCTGGCTGCATCGGGAAATCGTCACCAGCTGCGTCTGGCGGCAATCGAGCACACCCCGACCCGAGTTGGTCGACCGCGATCCCGACAATCTGCTCTCTGGCCGCGCAAGCCGCCGCCGGCTCGACTGGGAGGCATGGCGCGACAGCCTGCTCGTTGCCGCCGGCACGCTTGACCCAAACCGGCATTGCGGACCGGGCGTCGACCCGCTTTCCGCGGCGGCGATGGACACCCGCTCGGTCTACAGCCGGCTCGACCGGCAAGACGTGCCCGGGATTCTCCGCGTGTTTGACATCGCCAACCCCGACACTGCCGTGCATGTCCGCAGCCGCACGACCGTGCCTCAGCAGTCGCTGGCTGTGCTCAACTCACCGCTGGTAACACGCGCGGCGCGGCAGGTCACCGCTCGACTCCAGCGCGAGCTTGCCGACACGCAGGATGACGAGGTGTGGATCAAAGCTCTGTGGCGGGCTGTGCTGGCGCGAAGCCCGTCAGCAGAAGAAGAGGCAGCTGCCACGGCATGGATAAACGATGAGGCGGCCCGCGATGCGACGAACGGATCGAGTGCTGCGTTTACCCACTGGGACAGATTCGCACAGGCCCTGCTGGCTACCGCGGAGTTTCAATACTATGACTGACTTCCTCACGCACGGCTGCTCGCTCTCCCGCCGTGATGCCCTCCTCCGCACTGGCATGGGCCTCGGCTGGCTGGGGGCAGCAAGCCTTCTGCAGCAGGAGACTCTAGCGGCCAGCTCAGTTGCAGCGACGTCGATGGCGGCCCAGCCACCCCACTTCCCTGCCCGAGCCAAAGCGGTCATCCACCTCTTCGCCAATGGCGGCCCAAGCCACCTCGACACGTTCGATCGCAAGATCGCGCTTGAGAAATATGCCGGCCGTGAGATTCCCAATAAACTGGCAACCGAGCGGCGGACCGGAGCAGCGCTGCCCTCCCCCTTTTCCTTTGCACGACACGGCGTGAGCGGGCTGGAGGTGAGCGACCTGTTTCCGCATGTCGCCCGCCATGCCGACCGCATGCTCGTCGTGCGGTCGATGCATGCCGACGTGCCCAACCACGAGCCGTCACTGATGCTGATGAACTGCGGTGATGCCCGGCTCGTTCGGCCCGCGGCCGGCGCCTGGGTCACCTACGGGCTCGGCACCGAAAACCAAAACCTGCCCGGCTTCGTGGCACTCTGTCCGGGTGGCTATCCAATCAAGGGCACAGAAAACTGGCGAAGCGCCTTCCTGCCGGGAGCCTATCAGGGCACCTACATCGATACGAAAAAGAGACGCGCAGAAGAACTGGTCGAATATGTCCGCCACCCGGCGCTCGACCGCGTCACTCAGCGGCGGCAGTTTGATCTCACCGCCAGCCTCGACCGCGAGCATCTCGCCCAGCGGCAGCACGATCCGCAGCTTGAGGCCCGGCTCGCCTCAATGGAACTCGCCTGGCGGATGCAGTCGGAGGCTGTCGAGGCGTTTGATGTCTCGCGCGAGCCAGCG
Source organism: Planctomycetota bacterium (assembly GCA_037129495.1). Taxonomy (GTDB): domain Bacteria; phylum Planctomycetota; class Planctomycetia; order Pirellulales; family UBA1268; genus CAMCQY01. The sequence continues at coordinate 10,212 of JBAXUW010000075.1, forward strand.
CACGTGCTGGCCCGCTATGGCGATGATGTTCAGGGTCGGCAGATGCTTATCGCGCGGCGGCTGGTCGAACGGGGCGTGCGGTATGTGCAGGTCTGGCACGGCGAAGGGCAGCCGTGGGATAGCCACGACCAGATCGAGAAAAACCACCGTCGACTTGCCGGCGAGTGCGACCGCGCGATCGGCGCCCTGCTCGACGACTTGGTTGGCCTTGGCTTGCTTGAGTCGACGCTGGTGCTCTGGGGAGGTGAGTTTGGCAGAACGCCGACGGTGGAACTGCCCAACAGTGGCACCGGCGTGAAGGAGCCCTCGGGCCGTGACCACAACCACCACGGATTTACGATCTGGATGGCCGGCGGTGGCGTGAAACAAGGCACAGTCTACGGCGCCACCGATGAGCTGGGCTTCAAGGCGGTGGAGAAGCCGGTGCACGTGCACGACCTGCAGGCCACGATGCTTCATCTCCTCGGCCTCGACCACACGAAGTTGACCTACCGTCACAGCGGCCGGGATTTCCGGCTCACCGACGTCCACGGCCGCGTGATCACCGACTGGCTGGCCTGAGCCCTTTTTTCTTTCAGAATCCTTCTCCCCCGCCCCCTCCAAATCCGCCGCCGGAAAATCCGCCGCCGCCGCTGAACGCCGATCCCTCACTCGACCGCGGAGCGGTGGTCATCGCCTGAGCGGTGACCTGCCCCATCTGACCGAGGCTCTGCGTCAGGACCAAGGGGTGGAAATCGGTGATTGGTCCGGTGCCGGTATACCACTGGGGGGGCTCTCGACAGATGCCCTCAAAGGCCTTGGCCCACCTTCCTTCCACACCCAGGGCCATTGCGTAGGGAAGGAAACGTTCGAAGAGTTCGGGGGTCAAAGGGAGGGTGCCGAGACGGTGGCCGTCGACCCGGGACAAAAACTCCTGAAATCCAAGAATCGCCGTCCGCGTCGCCGTCCCCTTGGCCGTCCGAGCCGGCATGATCACAGCAAACCCTCCGAGGATCACCGCCGTCAGCACGCCACACAGGATCGCCTGCGGAATCACCAATTCACTCGGCAGCTGCCAAACCATCCAGTTGAGGCCAACGAGGGCTCCGACCACGGCCACCCCGACCATCGGCGCCGCCAGAAGAAACCGCGCAAAAATCGCGTCTGGCCGATTGGCGTAGTGCCCCTCCTTCACGAGCGTGCCGAAGATCGCCCCCTTGATGGCTGGGAGATGGGCAGAGAAGCCGTTGGCGAGTTCATCCGAGGTGGCCGTGCAGACCACGCTAGGAGCGCCGGCCCATTGGCCGGACGTGATCGGGAACATCCCGTTGAGGAACGTTTCTGTTGCCGGCGAGAGCGTGCCCCAGTTGGACGACGGCACCAGCAGATCAAAGGCGTACTTCGGCGTGCGAAACCACCCTGCCGGCGATGTCTCTCGGATGCGGACGATTCCCCGCACGGCACACTGCACCACCAGCGCCATCAAGTCGCGGTTGTCGGGAGAATTATCGACGAGGGTTCCCACTTCCGCCGGCCCCAACTCTGACGGCGGTTCATACTGCACCACCACCGGCCCTGGCCGCGGATCGCGTCCCACTCGCCACCACTGACGGAGCATCACCCCAAACGTCGCCAGCGGGATCAAGGCCACCAGCCCGGCCAGCAGGAATGCCCCGGCATTATCACGGAACCAATCGCGTCTTTTTTCAAGCTCCGTCGGCCGAAGAACGACCCCCGGATTCCAAGCCACCGCCACAGTAAGCCCTTCACGGATGCCCAAGGGCCGTGTCGCTTCCACCTCCACCTGATGCCGCTCTCCAAATGGCCGTGCCACCGACTCTCCCGCGGCCCCAAAGGCACTCTCCGGGGAGTGGGGCTGGCTGTCGACGTGGATCGCCACCGATCGTTCGGTCGAACGGTAGCCGCCGGTAAACGCATTGACGCGGATGTTCTCCGTTGGCCCCGGCAAGTCGACCCGCACGCGGGCAGCCCCGATCGGATAGGGCCACTCATCGCCGGTGACGTTCCAGTACAGCTCGTCATGATCCGGGAAGAACCGCAGGCCCCGCCTCACCGAATAGCGGATCACCACCGTCTTCACCGCGTTGTTGGCATCGGGAACGTAGATCTTGAGATCTTCGTAATGGCGGTCACGCGTTCGTTCAACTTTCAAGTCGGCTCCCGCCTGATCTCGCACCTCCTCAACAGCCAGTCGGAGGTCGTAGTTTTCCCCTCGGCCGTTGACGAAGCGGACGGGAATCCGCCGATGAATCCCCTGCCATGGCCCCGTGAACCGGAGCCGGATCGTCTCGGTAACTTTTACCTCCGCCGACTCCGCGACGCTGAGTTCGGCAGCGAAGTCCTCGATCACGATCGACCGCTCTGCGGCGTGGGAAAGTGCCCCCGGCCAGATCGCTAGGCAGGCCACTGCCCTCACAAGTCCCCACCGCCGCCAGGGCGTGCGCATCCTGTCGATCATCTCAGCCACTCCGCATGGACTCACGACATTTTCACGCTCGGGACGGCCCTCTCGGCCGCGTCGCCGATCTCGAAAAACTCACGCGATTTGGCCCCAGCCACTCCGGCCAGCAGGTTCCACGGGAACATCCGCACGGAGGTGTTGAGATCGCGAACCGAAGCGTTGTAGTAACGACGTGCCCCCTGCAAGGCTTCCTCGATCGAGGAGAGCGACTGTTGCAATCCGGTGAATTGTTCGCTCCCACGCAACTGGGGATACGATTCGGCGAGGGCAAACAGGCTTTTGAGTGTGCCTGACAGGGCATTCTCGGCGGCAGCGGCATCCTTGGCGGATCCTGCCGACATCGCTTTAGCGCGGGCATTCACGACCGCTTCGAGAGTCCCCTTCTCGTAGCCCACATATCCCTTCACCGCCTCGACGATATTGGGAATCAGATCGTGCCGCCGTTTGAGCTGGACGTCGATGTCGCTCCAAGCGTTGTCACAGCGGACTTCCATCGTCACAAGCTGATTGTAAAGAACGATCGCTCCCACCACGACCGCCACGACCACGCCCAAAGCGGCCCACAGCAGGGCGGCGTTCCCGCCCGCCACCTGACCAATCAATCCAATTTCGCCCACCATGCCCTGCCTCCTTTGATTGTGCTCGATCTGTCCTCGATCGCTCGCAGCCCACATACCACTGATCCCCGCAGCACCACCTTAACGTACCATTCGCCGCGGCGGCCGCTCGCCAAGCTCCCGCGGCAGGGTCCATGAAGATCGTTGAATATGGGTCTGCCGGCAATCGTCCCAGAAACGGTGGTTGCCGACGTCTCGCTGCTAGGGGTGACCGTTGTTTGCCATTCAGGGCCGAGGCGGCCCACATTCGGGCACACCCAGCCTGAGCGGCGGGCTCTAGGAACACCGCTTGACTGGTGGCCGATCAGGCGCAACACTGAGACAGACTTTCCGAGGGCGATTAGCTCAGTTGGTTAGAGCACTAGCTCGACAAGCTAGGGGTCATAGGT
>JBAXUW010000076.1:0-13544 GCA_037129495.1 Planctomycetota bacterium
TTTTCAAAGAGCAACGGCATGAGGCCGCCGATCGTGGTAATACTCGTGAGCATCACTGGGCGAAACCGCACGCAGCCCGCTTCTCTCAGCGCCTGTCTGACAGGATTCCCCGCGCGGACCCGGGCATTGATGAAGTCCACGAGCACGATCGAGTCGTTCACCACAACGCCCGCGAGAGCCACGAGCCCAAACATGCTCAAGAGCGTGAGTGACATTCCCATGACGGCGTGGCCGAAAACCGCCCCGGCGATCCCAAACGGGATTGCCGCGATGATCAGCAGCGGCTGGAAGTATGACTTGAATTCCATCGCCGCCTCCAACTGCCGGGTCCCTGCGGGGCCCGAGGCCGAGAGTAACTTAAACTCCACGGGCTTCCCCCCGGGACCGATGTTTTCGGTGCCGTAGAGCAGCGTCTCAGCCCCGGGAAATTCTCCCGCCGTCCGTCGCCACTCGCTGATGAACTGCTCACTGGTAACAGAGCGTTTTTTTCCCTCGACGAGTTCCAGAGCCACCGCTCCCACGTGGCTGCCGCTCATCCGCGCGTCGGGCCCCACCTGCCCTTGTGCGGTCACCTGCCCGACCGTGCGATGCACAAGCTCCATCACAGGCACAGCCGGCGTGGAAAACTTCTCGGCCGTCTCAACCGCCGCCAGTTCGATGCGTTTCGTGGCCGCCTCCGTCACGCTGGCTGGCGTGCCGTCCGGATAAACGATCTTGGCGAGCAGCCGGCTAGCATCGATTTTGGGAAACAGCTGGAACGGCGTGATGCCACTGCGGACGACCCCCAATGCAATCAAGAGGATGCCAACGGCAGTCGCCAGCACAGCGAGCCGGTTATCGAGGCAGCGGTCGAGGGTCGGCGGATACACGTTCTTGACAAACCACTTTAGTCCGCGATCGCAGCGTCCCTGCGCCCAGCCGATCACCGAGAGCAGCGGCCGCAGGGGGTAAAGCAGGATTCCAAAGATCGTGAATACGAGGTTTTTCTCGTGGGCCAAGTGACCCGGTAGCACCAGCGTCGCTTCGGCAAGCGACATCAGCAGCGTGGCGATCAAGGCAAAGGGCATCACGGCGATAAATTTCCCCATCACACCCGAAACAAAGCAGAGTGGGAGAAACGTGATCACCGTGGTGAGCACGCTGGAAATTACACTCGGAATCACCTCGACCGTGCCATCGATGGCCGACGGTGAGCACCAGTCCATCCGGCAAGGTCACCAGCGGCAGCCTGGCAATCTCCTGGCCGACATACTTCTTATTTTTCCGCCGCAGCAGAATCTCGCCGCTGTCACTGCGAATCGTGCCACCGGGCAGTTCGAGGTTTTGCTGCTTGACGAGAGCCGCCACTTTCTGGAGTGTCAGGCCGTATTTGCGGAGGGTTTCCTCAGACAGTTCGATATCGATCTCGTAGTCTTTCGCGCCCAGCAGGTTTGCCGCCGACACAGCCGGTAAGCCAAGCAGGTCGTCACGGATCACTTCGGCCACATCTCGGAGTTCGAGCTCAGACACGTCACTGCCGTCGGGCAGCGTCGGCGCGAGAATGCCCACTGTGATCGCCGGAGTGCGGAGCGTGACCTGCTCCACCTTCGGATCCTCTGCGAGGTCCGGCATGCTGGGAATCCGCTCCACTTCCGAGCGAATCTCCCCCAGCACTTTCTGGACTTCCTTGACATTGTCATTGAGTTCGAAGACGCAAAACCCCAACCCCTCCTGCGCCACGCTGGTCAGCTTTTTGATGCCCGTCACGCTGCGGCAGGCCTCCTCGACCTTCTGGCAGATGCCCTCCTCGACCTCCTCCGGCGTCGCCCCGGGATAGGGAACTGTCACGAGCACGATCTCGAGTTCAAACTCCGGAAACACCTCGCGCCGCATCGACGCAAAGCAGAGCGCACCGCCCAAGAGGACGGCGATCACCAGCGTGTTCATCGCCGGCATATTGCGGACGGTCTAAGTAACGATCGTCCTCATGGTGCCTGCCTCATGGAATGTGGGGGAATCAGCATGTTTACGGCGTTCGGGGCGACTCTGCCGCGTCAGCCGTCTGCAGCGGCTTCCGGCTACTGCCCGCCACCTCCCGCTCCGTCACCAGCATGCCGTTGCGGGGATTCGCCAGCTGACTGATCACCACCCGGTCATCCGGCAGCAGGCCAGACGTCCCCACCTCGTAAACGGCCCGGCCACCCGACACCTGCAGGGGATGCGGCCTGAGGGTCACCAGCCGACCGTCACGCATGAGCCATACCTCACCGCTGGGCCGCTGGGCCGCCTCAGGAATCGAGACCAGATCGGCTGTATTATCGACATGCACGCGAACCTCCACAAACATGCCCCGCAGCAGCGAACGAGGGGCCTCGGGGGGCAGGCTCGGCGACACCGCCCCATAGCTGTCGATCGATTGGACCGCGGTGGGATCAGGCACGATCACCCGGCAAGGCAGCGTACGCGTTTTCTCATCGAGCCCCCGTCCCTCCTGACGGGAGAGTGTGCCCTTCCACTGATAGACCCGGTCGCCGAGTTTAAAGACGACTGTTGCGGGGGTATCGGGCAGGTCGTGGGCGCCCGTCGACGCCGCCTCGCCCAGGGGCCGTCGACCGCCCCAGATTCTCGCGACCTCGTCCATCTGCAGGCTGGTCTTCACTTCGGCGGCGCTGGTGTCTTCAATGGTGACAAGCGGAGTACCTTTGGCGACAAACGAGTCTTGCTCGACTTTATCGTCGACAACCACACCGTCGGCTGGGGCAACGACCCGGGTTCGTGACAGATCGAGCCTGGCCCGTTCCAGAGCCGTTGCCGCCAGCGCCTGGGCTTCAACCATCCGATTGCGTCGTTTCACAAGCACGCGTTTCAATCCCTGCAGGGCCGTCAGAGTGTTGGCCGCCGACAGTTCATCGCGTTGCGAACGCTCATGATCGGACTCGGTGACGATCCTGTTGGCCCTCAGGTTGTCGAGCCTGTTGACTTCGCGTCCCGCCAGCCCCACTTGCCGCTGCGACAGGTCGATGGAGGACGCATTTTGGATGACTTCCTCGTCGATTTCCTCGATCATCAGGCCGGCCTGGGTTAACTCCCGTTCAAATCGGGCAACGTCGAGTTCGTAATCGCGAGGGTCAATCTCAAAGAGGAGCGTGCCGCGGGTCACATACTTTCCCGCCCTGCAGGCAGCAGACTTCAGCCGTACGCGACCGGGCACCTCTGCGGCGAGCGTGATCTCGCGGAGCGGCACGACCACCCCATCGGCCTCGACATCAATGCCCTCTGTCTCCAGCCTGACGGCCGCCGTCTGCACAGGCGCGGCTGCCGGCGGTTCGACCGATTTGCGACCCGGCGGCGGCTGACTGCCCATGGCGAAAAATACCGTAGTAGCGGCGGCGAGGATGAGCACGGGCATCACCCAGCCGAGGATTTTTCCCACCAGACTAGGCTTCGCCTGTGTTGTCGGTTCACTCATAGAGTCAGTCTCTGCCTCCCTGCCTGGCTCTTTGCCTAGCTCCTTGCCTGGGATCCTTAAGTCTAGCCATCTGCTCCGGCGGGGAAAGGCTCGTGTCAGCCCGCCGCCAACACGGCCTCTGCGCAGAGTCGGCCGCTGGCCAGGGCCCCGTTGATCGAGGCCGACGTGCAATGATCGCCACAGAGAAAGAGCCCGGGGGCGAGCATTGGCGAGCTGGGCCGCAGCCGCCGCGCCGCCGGAGATTCGTCGGGCAGCGCCCGATCAACCCGCACCGTCCGCAGATGCTGCCAGGCAGTAACCGACTTTCCCAGCCAGCCAGCTGCCTGCTGCCTGACAGCAGCTGGCAGCCCCAGATCATCCCCCTGCCAGCCCTGGCGGATTGACGCATACACAAGCGCCGCCCCCGGCGGCGCATAGCCGGCAACCACATCCGACGGCACCGTAAGATTGTCGATCGGTCCACCCGCCTCAGCGCTGACTACGAGCGTGGGCCGGGAGAGTGGCGAGCGGTCGGCGGCAAAGGCGACCAGCCGGGTTGCCTTCCAGCCTCGCGACGCGACTGCCGCCCGATGCTCTTCCGGCAAAAGCTCGGCCACCACCATACCTTCCGTTGCCACGACAACCTGCCGGGCGAGAAGTTCACGGCCATCGGCGAGCGTCACGCGGTCGGGCTGCACCTGCTTGACAGCTGAGTCGAGCAGAATCGCTTCCGCCGGCAGGCCGGCAGCCAACTGCTTCGGGATGGCGTCCATGCCACCGCGGGGCAGGCAGGCGCTGCCGAGAGAGAACATCGCGAAATCAAATGCAAAGACGTCGGCCGAGGTCTCGAGCCCGCGCTCTAAAAACACGCCACCGAAGAACGGCTCAAAAAACTGGCGGATAAAGGCTGCCGAGAAACCCCGGCGGTCGAGCTCCGCGCGAGTTGAGCGATCCGCTGCCAGACTGGGCGAATTCGGATCTTCGCGCCCACTGCGAAACGCCCGCACGCAAGCGCTTCGCAGCCGAGCCGTGCGCAGCCCATCGATGATCCCGACGCTCCCGCTCAAGATCGAGCCGATCGCCGCCAGCGGCCGCCGCCACGGGTCGCTGACGCTCCTCAGCCGGCCGCCTGCGGCGATGAGTGCCCCCGGTTCGAAGCGGCCCAGCCCGAGTGCCGCGAGGTCAAGCTGCCATCGACCTTCTGGATAGGCATCGTTGTAGACCTGAAAACCACGGTCGATCCGGAAGCCGTCGACTGTGTCGGTCGCCACGCGGCCGCCCACGTGGTCTGCCGCCTCCACGACGATCACCCGCCGACCGGCCCGCACAAGCGCCCGTGCGCAGGCGAGCCCCGCTAGGCCCGCGCCCACAATGATCACGTCGCTTTCGCCAGGCATCACAGCGGCCGCACGACCGACTGGCTTCGCCAGTAGTCGAAGAGCGTCTCGATTGAGTTGACACCGCCGCCCGTGCCGCTCTTATTCACGCCGCCGTAGGGCACGCCGCGGGGAAAGAGGTTGTGGGCATTGATCCAGCTGTTCCCGGCGATCATCGACTCGGCCACGCGGGCGGCGCGGCCGAGGTCGGTCGTCCAGACACTGTTGGCGAGGCCGTATTCGGTGTCGTTGGCCATCGCGACTGCCTCGTCTTCGCTGGAGAATTTTGTCAGATAGGCTACCGGTCCGAAAATCTCCTCGCGGGCAGCGACGTTGTCGAGCTTTCCAGCGAGCAACGCCGGCTTCACGTAGAAGCCGTCGTGGCCCGCCACCTCGGCTGGCCCACCAGCGACCACGGCCTCAGCCCCTTCCTTCGTGCCCTTCTCCAGATACGAGAGCACGCGGGCCCGCTGCTTGGCATTGACGACCGGCCCCATCTGCGAGCCGCCGGCGAGTTGATAGCCCACCTTCACCTGCTGCAGCCGCGTGCGACATTCGTCGACAAACCTGTCATAGATTGAGGATTGCACGATCCAGCGAGTGGCGTCGCAGCAGACCTGACCCGAGTGATAGGTGATCGCGTTGACGAGCTTCTGGGCGGTCCCGCCGATATCGACATCGTCAAACACCACTGCCGCGCCCTTGCCGCCCAGTTCCAGCTTCACCGGCACGAGGTTTTTACCGCAGGCCTCACCAACCAGCCGGCCCACCTCGGGCGAACCAGTGAAGCTCATCCGCTTGATGCCGGGATGCGACGAAAGGGCTGCGCCGGTCACCGAGCCGGCGCCATTGATGACATTGATCACGCCGTCGGGGATGCCAACCTCGCGGGCCAGCCGGGCCAGGTAGATTGCCGAGAGCGGCGTGTCTTCGGCGGGCTTGATCACGATCGTGTTGCCGGCGGCGAGCGCCGGGGAGACGCCCCAGCCGATGAGCAGGAATGGAAAATTCCAGGGGAAGATAAAGCCGCAGGGGCCCCACGGATGGCGGATGGTCCAGGCCTCGTGGCCGGCAACGGCGAGCACGTTGCGCCGCTGTACGTGCTGGGCCATGTCGGTAAAGTAGCGGAGCGTATCGACGAGGTTTTGCACTTCGCCCTCAGCCTGAGCGAGGATCTTACCCGCGTCGAGCGACTCAATCTGGCCGATGATCGGCTTGTGCTTCTCGACAGCGTCGGCGAGCCGGTGCAGGTGCGCTCCACGGACGTTTGGGGCCATCGTGGCCCAGCCTGACGTCTTAAAGGCATGCGCTGCGGCCCCAACAGCCTTGTCAACGTCGGCCGCCGAGAGGGCATAAAACTCGGCGATCGGCTTGCCCGTTCCCGGGTCAAGCGTGGCCATCGTCTGGCCGGTAGAGCCAGCGACGTCTTTGCCACCGACAACGCTCTTGAGGGGCTGGGTAGCGAGAAACTTTTCAACCTCGGGCAACAGGGCGGCAGTAGCGGACATGAGTATCTCTCCCCGGACAAAGGAACGACGGTTTAGGAGCATCATCTTGCCGCGTCGGCCCCTGGCCGTGCAAGTGCATCGGCTGGGGCCGCCCCATCAGGCGAGACATGGATTCCGCGTCCGCAATGACGGGAATCGGGCAAAGTCACGATCGGCGGTCCAGAGTTCAGTTGCGCCGTAGGCAACACAGAACGCCGTGATTCGGGCATCGTGAATCCGACTCCCAAAGGCGCTGCCTTCCCGTGCCAGCCGCGCAAAGACCGCCCAGGAGCCGGGCCCCTCGGCCAGAAGTCTCAGCGGAGGGCTTTCGAGCAGGCCATCGACGGCTTCGATTGCTTCAGCCAGCGGAGATGGATCGCGAACGATGCGAGGATTGGTGACGACTGCGACACATTCGTGAATACAGGGCCAGGGAATCGCCCAAGGGCTTTCGCCCTCGGCGAGGCCACGAACGCAGTCGACGGTCCGATCATGGTGGGCCAAACGGGTTGCACAGAGTGAGCGGACAACGCTGGGAAGGCTGTCAAACCGAACAGTTCAATTTCGATTCCCCAGCTCATTTTTTCGGAGCGCTGGCATACCCAGCTACCGCTGTCTACCCGAGCAGGCAGACAACCCAGCGGCCGGCAGCCCGACCGCTCGCCGCCGCCCCCTCCACCTTCGGGCCACCGAAGGCGTCGCCGCAGCAGACAATCGGTGGCGTGGTGATCGCCACCAGGAACGATGCGGGAATGATTGTCGTCGGCGCCGCATACTTCCAACGGTGCAGCGATTGCGAGACGACCACTGTTCTAGGATCGCCGTCAATCCAGGGCCGCGCACAATCGATGAGCATTGCTGCCACGTCGTCGGGAGAATCGTCGAAGTGCTGTCGGCTCAAGTCCCCGGCGGCATGGATCGTCAGCGCCGGCACCGCCGAAATTCCCTTCTGCTGATTATCTGCCAGCCAGGAGATCGGTCCCTCTGCAAACTGTATTCCGCCCGGCGGCGGCACAAGGCTCGGCCGATTGAGCGCAAGCAGGAGGGCAAAGCAGGGATCGTAGCCGACGGTGGCCAGTTGCCGGCGGACTTCTGGATCGATACTGCCCGTGGTAGCAGAGTCGGCCAGCAGGCCACCAGCTGCCATGAGATCGAGCGACTGCGGCACGGGCGTAGTGACGATCGCTGCCGCGGCCTCAATCAGCAGGGGTGATTCGGCAGCCGCTGCAGTTTTGACCACGAGCCGCACGCGGCCGTCGGCGACGCCGATAGATACCACCCTCACACCCGTCCGCACCTCGCACTGCTCGGGCGGCAGTTCTGCGGCCAGCCACTTGGGTAGATCGGTCATGCCGCGAACGCCCCGCCAACGGGGATGGCCGTCCACCACCGCCTTCAAGCTGGCAGTGCCAGGTGCTGCCTTGGCAAAGCCATCGCACCAGGTGGCAACTGCCTCAGCAGCCTGGGCCTCGGCAACCATGCCACCAAACTCGTGGCCCCGCACGGTAAAAAACTGTGCGCCGTGGTCGCAGACTGCGTCGCCCACGCGACGGGTCGCCATCCGGCCGCCGACGCCGCGGGATTTTTCCAGCACGACGACACGCCGGCCAGCACCGACAATTTCACTCGCAGCCACAAGGCCTGCCAGCCCGGCGCCGATGATCACAACGTCTGGAGACGAATCAAACATCTTGTCCTGTCTTGTGTGGGATAAGTTCACGACACGTTGGAAAAATCGCCTCGAACCAATCCAGCTTACTCCGGGCACCGCAAATCGCCCGAATTGACATGGCCCGAGACCCATCGTTCTCGATAGAGTCTCCCGCGCTCGGCAAACCAAGCAGCTTCAGAGCCTTTTCTCCACGAGCGACTTCGATGCCCTCAATCACCGACCATTTCCCGACGCTGCGGCAACTGGCTCTCGTCATTCTTGCGATGACATCCAGCGCCTGCGTCGGCTGTGGCACGACGCGGTGGACCGATTCAAAACGGACGGCAACCGAGCAGTTGCTGATGTCCGACGCAATCGAACGGGCGGTTTCCAATATCGACATCACGCCGCTCTCCGGCCGCAAGGTGTTTCTCGATACGACGCACCTCGCCGACCTTGACGACAAGGAATATCTCATCGGGTCGCTGCGGCAGCACATGCTGGCTTCAGGCTGCCTCCTTATGAGTGATCATGATTCGGCCGACCTCGTCGTGGAGTTACGAGCCGGCGCGCTCGGCACCGATCGCAGCAGCCTGATCCTCGGTATTCCGGCCACCGACATCAGCGCCGGCAGCAGGTCGGCGAATGTGCCCGAGATGGCGATTGCCAAGCGGACCGATCAGCGAGCAGTGGCGAAAGTGGCTGTCTTTGCTTACGAGCGGACGACGGGCCGACCGTTCTGGCAGAGCGGCATCGAGAACGTGGCCAGCAACGCCCGTGACAAATGGATCTTCGGCGCCGGCCCCTTCGTCGAGGGTGATATTGAAGAAGGGCGACATCTCGCCGGTCAGCCCGTCCGCACATCTGCGAAGTCAGCCAGGCCCGACACACCAGCAGCCACGTTGGCTGCGTCGCAATTGATCCAGCTCGATCCGCCGCAGGCGGCCGCAGTCGATCTCAGGCGACCGCATCTGTTTGCAGCGGCTGCTCCAGCGGCAGCCACCGATCCGTCACAGCCCACGGCACTGCCAATCAGCCGCTACGCAGAGCTTCCCCCGGTGAGTCCGCTCACCACCTCTGCTCCTGAGCCGAAGCGCTAAGCGGCCGGTAAAAAAGTTGCATTGTCAGAGCGGTAGGGAGAAAGCGGACAAGCTCTCAAAACTTATTCCACAGGGAATCCGATGAGCCGGGATCGGCACGGCAGGATGCCGTTTTTTCAGGTCACGGAAAGAGCAGCCGCAGCGGCTCCGTCGTGCAGGGAATCCTGGTGGAGGCGAGCAGTTCACCGGCATCGCAGCCCCCCATCATGCCAACCGTGGCCGCGATCGCCCGCACGCGTGAATAGATGTGTGCTTTCTCGGGAGGGAATTGTGAACTGTAGCAGGCGATCGCCTCCATCTTTGCCTCTAACTGGCCCGCAATGCCGACCACCAGCGGCCAGTGGCCAGGTGGCACGTCCGGCATGCCGGTCATCAGAAAGTAGGTGAGGAACGCCGGCACAGTGTGGACCGGGAGATGATCGAACGTGTCGTCCCACTTCGTGAGCCGGGAGTAGAAGACGGCCGCCTCGGTGATCGCCACGGTCTGGGCGTGGTCGGGTGAGGCCATGGGCGTCTTGTCGCCTATGCCCAGCACCAGCCGTGGCCGCCAGCGGCGAAACACCTTCGCCAGCGCGACGCGGACCTCAAACTCGTCAAAGAGCCGCCGGTTTGTGAAGCCCAGCTGCTCGCGGTGCGCGACGCCAAGCACTTTCGCGGCGGCCGCTGCCTCAGCGAGTCGCTCCGTCGGGCCACTCGATTGGGGCGTCGGCTCGCCATCGGTGAGATCGACGATGCCCACGCGGAATCCCTGCGCCGCTAAGAGCGCCAGCGTGCCGCCGCAGCCGATCTCGACATCATCGGGATGGGCACCCACAGCGATCACGTCAAGCGGCGAAGGCAGGTCATTCATGGGCTGATTTGCACCCGCCGCCGCTAGGCAGACGGCTTTGTCGCCGCGATCAGAAACGTCGGATTGAGCGACTCAAAGCGGATGCGGTCCATCTGTTCGATGCCCCGGGCGATGTTCACCATCCAGTAGGCTGTATCGCCCGAACGGGCCCGCAGCATCGCATGCACAGCAGCAAGGTTTTCGATGCTGTTGCAGGCCGTCACCAGCCGGCCGCTAGGCGTCAGACGTTTCCAAGCCTCCTCGACGAGCATCGACACATCGCGGCCGCTGCCACCGACGTAGATTGCATCGGGATCGGCGAGTTGGGCCCAGGCCTCAGGAGCCTTGCCGAGCACAGCCAGCAGATTGGTCACACCAAACCGCTGGGCATTTTCCAAAATCAGGTGGTGGTCGTCAGGATCCATTTCGATCGCAAATACCATGCCGTCACGGGCGATCCGCGCTGCCTCCAGGCCCACAGACCCACTCCCCGCGCCCACGTCCCAGACCACGCTCGTCGGAGTCAGCCCCAGTTCAGCCAGTGCCAGCGATCGCACCTCGGCAGGCGTGAGCAGGCCACGATTGGGCCGCGACTGTAAAAAGCACTCGTCGGGGTTACCAAACAGCCGCGTGCCGACCTGTCCGGGCTTGTCAGCCACCCGCGCCTTTCGCACCAGAATCATCACGTTGAGTCCGCTAAACGACTCCTTGGCGATCTCCGCGAGGCTGCCCTGCGTCACACGCTCGTCGGGCGATCCGAGGTTTTCGCAGACATAGGCTTGAAAGTAGTCGATGCCCTCTTCCAGCAGCGTCTTCGCCACTGCCGAGGGCGGCCATTGTTCGCTGGTGAAGAGCCCCACTGTTTCGCTGGTGCGAACTTTGTCGATCACCCGCTCGATCGACTGGCCCGAAAGATTGGCGAGGAAGGCCTCTTCCCATGACTCCTTCACGCGGGCAAACGCCAGTTGCATACTGCTGACGTTCGGTACGACCTCAAACCGATCCTTGCCGAGCTTCGCGCAGACGAATCGCGCGGTGCCGTAAAACAGCGGGTCACCTGAGGCGAGCACGACAACCCGCTTTGACCCGGCAGACTCGATTCGTTCTACAAGCTCTTCAAGGTTCGAGGCTGTGCCGAGCTTACCGGCGATCGCCGGCGGCAACAGCGAAGCACATGACTCGGGACCAAGCAACACCTCTGCCGCCTCCACGAGCCTCCGGGCATGGGCAGTCATGCCATCAACACCATCGTCGCCGATGCCGACAATGTGGACCTTCTCCCGAGCCATCTTCGCTTCAGCCACCGACCCTCCCTGGAGCCATTTGTGAGGGATCAGGCCTGGAACGAACTGCCGCAGCCGCAGCTCTTCTTTGCATTGGGATTATTGAAGGTGAAGCCCCGCTTCTCGATGCTGTCGTGGAAGTCGAGCGTTGTCCCGTCTAGGAAGAGGTCGCTCTTCTTATCGACAACGATCGCCACGCCGTGCTGTTCGATTTTCGAATCGGCCTTTGGATCCCAGGCGGTATCGAAGCCGAGCGAATAACTGAAGCCGCTGCAGCCACCGCCGGCAACGCCGACGCGGAGCACCGTGGCAGGATCGAGCTTCTGTTCAATGATGATCTTCTTCACTTCAACGGCGGCTTTTTCCGTGAGCATGACCGACATGGCTTGAAAACTCCTGCGAGACTAGTGGAACAAATTCACTCAACCGACCGTTTAAGTCTAACCCGGCCGCCCCGGAAGGCAAAGCCGATTATGACAGCAACCGGAGCCGGGCCACGCCGGCCGCAATTCGTTCGGCCGCCCCATCAATCTCGGCAGCGGTGGTGAACCGTGACAGCCCAAACCGCAGGCTGGCCCGCGCCTGATCCAGGTCGAGTCCGATCGCGAGGAGCACATGGCTCGGCCGCGGATGCTCCGACGAGCAGGCGCTGCCAGAGCTCACTGCCAACCCGTCGTCCGAGAGCGTTGACAGCAGCGTCTGTCCGTCGACCCCAGCCACGCAGACATTCAGATTATTCACGAGTCGGACCGGCTCCCCCGCGGACGCGGCATCGAGTGGCGGGCCATTGAGAGTGACCCCGGTGATCGTTGTGCGCAGCCGCTCCCAGAGCCGGTCACGGAGATCCCGCATGAGTTCGGCCTCCTCCAAAAGACCCGCGACTGCCAGCCGCGCGGCCTCCGCCATGCCGACGATGCCGGGCACATCGGCGGTGCCGCTTCGCATGCCCCGCTCCTGACCGCCGCCGTAGACAAGCGGTTCGACACGAACAACCCGGCCACGCCGCCGCAGCCACAACGCACCGACGCCCTTCGGCCCATGAAACTTGTGCGCCGAAAAACTCATGAGGTCGGCGTCAAGCCTCTGCACGTCGACTTCCAACCGGCCAACCGCCTGCGCTGCATCAACGTGCAGGAGCCCCCCCTGAGCATGCACCCGGCTGGCGATTGCAGGGATATCCTGAATGACGCCAATCTCGTTGTTGGCCAGCATCACGGAGACAAGGCACGTGTCGGGCCGCAGGGCAGCATCGAGATCCCCAAGCCGGATTCGACCAGGCAGACCAACAGACGATTGCGTTTCTACCGCCAGCCGCGTCACGGCAAGGCCGCGGCGCTCCAGGTGGTCGCACGGATCGAGCACGGCATCGTGTTCGGTCGCCACGGTAATGACATGGCCGCCGCTACCGGTCTTGGCAAGGCTCTGCCACCGCCGCACCGACCCCAGCAATGCAAGGTTGTTGCTCTCGGTGGCGCCGCTGGTAAAGACGATCTCACTGGCAGTCGCGCCGATCGCCGCAGCAAACGTCTCGCGGGCCGCGTCGACTGCCGCGCGGGCCTCACGGCCCAGGGCATGCGTCACACTTCCAGCATTGCCGTAGTGGTCTGTGAGCCATGGCAACATCGCTGCAAGCACCCGCGGATCGAGCCGCGTAGTGGAGTGGTTGTCGAGATAGATCGGCGGAGATGTTGCCATAGTGAAATCATAGGCTACGCCACGGCCCCCGCCGCGAGGGCGTCGAGGGCGATCTGCGACCAGGTCTCAAATCGTTCCCGGTCGGCCAGCAGCTGCTCCAGCGTGTCGAAGCCACATTCCACGAGTTCTTTTTCGCGGGAAGCCACCTCCGGTCGCTCAAGCTCCAGCACGTGGACGATCCCCAGATGCACACTGCCCACAGCGTTGGAATCGTCGTTGATCAGGCCGACGCACCGCGATCTCCACCCGCCGCCGATCGCGATCTCTTCGTCGATCTCTCGCCGCATGCCAGCCTCGTATGACGTGTTGTCGCCATATTCGCCATCGCAGCTCGAGATGTGGCCGCCGATGCCGACCGATCGCTTTGCCCGCAGCCGGGCCTCGCTCTGCCCGCCTCCCCGCGTGTAGGCAAAATAACGCGGGCTCGCATTCTCGTCCCGCCAGGCAAGCACGCAGTAGGGAATCAATTGCTTAAACGAAGGATCCTCTTCAACGCTCGCCCGGGGCCGCCACGAGGTGTGCGTGGGATCAAGCAGCAGCGGCAGATAGGCGGCCGTGTCGCCGCAGAAGCCCTGAAACATGCCCGCCCGCTCAAGAATCGACCGCGGCACGACGAGCACATCTTCCTGCGGAATACTCATTGACGTTTCTCCAAAGGTCTAAAGCGTATGGTTGTAGAGAGGGAGGGAGAAAGCG
>JBAXUW010000077.1:0-13451 GCA_037129495.1 Planctomycetota bacterium
AAGACGTGCCCGAGGCCCTCCTGCCAGAGCCTTTGAAAGATGCCAACCCGCTGGGTCTCGGACGGTTGGTGGATGGAGTTCGTGCCTAGGCGATCAGATCTCCAGCACGAATTCCGGTGGCGTCCCATGGGCTTCCACGTCGTTCCATCCTCACGCTCTCACTCGACCAGCCAACTACCCCACTGGTTTGGGTGGATGCGGATCTCGGAGGGGATGTCGTTGTTGATCGACACCTCTGGGCTTTTGTCGCTCCACATGTAGCGGATCGCGTTCTTCGTACCCCCCTCGTTGCCGTAGATCACACCCACGTCGCCGGCCAGCGAGAAGCCGGCCGCTGGCACGACGCCCAGTTCGCTCCACGGGATCGCGACCTCAACCTCATAGCCGTCCTTCGAGAGCGTGGCGTGCATCGGCAGGTCGTTCCACTCCACCACGTCGTCGAGCGTGTCCTTGCCCGAACTCTTCGTCTCCACGCTGAACCGGTTGGGCTTGTCCTTGCCGGGAATCACGTAACGGTACCGCGTGGCGACGAGTTTCCCGTTGGGTGTACGGGCGATGATGATTCGCACGTCGCCCGGCAGCATCTGCTGCTGGTTCTGGCCGCGGACGGTCCGCTTCTGCGGGTCGTTGGCCAAGCAGACCTCGACGGCATCGCCGCTCTTGAAGAGCAGACGCTGGTCGGACGGCGTGTTGATCAACGGCGACTCGTCGCCCACCTGGAACCGGACCAGCAGATTGTTCCCGTCGTGGCCAACCTGCGCCTGCGCGGTCCGAGCCCCCTCCATGCAGATCGTGAGTGGCTGCACGCCCACCCATTCGTCGGCCTTCCCGTCCGCAGCGGCCTTCTTCAGCCGCGGCAGCTTCGCCATCTTCTTGCCTACGGCTGATTGGGCGGCAACGAAGTTCCGCTTGCTCATCTCGGCCGCCTTGGCGACTTGGTCCGCCGTGACCGAAACCCGTAGCGTCGACTTCTTAATCGTGTCGAGTCCGGTGAGTTCCCAAAGCCGGCAGTCGGCGTCACCGCCGAGGAAATAGGTTTTGCCGTTCTTGGGATGGCGGAACATCGTGCCGTTGAAGTTCTCGGTGAGCACCATGTGCTGGTCGAGCGAGTAGGGAGTCCGCTGGACCTCGCCCAGAGCGTCTACGAACAGGCCGTCCTGCTTGTCGAGGAGGAAATATTGGCCGTAGTAGCCGGTGACGCCGACGAGTTCGGGCGTGGTGCCCCGCACGAACACCATGGCACCGACGACTGAGCCAGGAGTGTAGGAGTCGCTCGTCCAGGCGAAGGCGCAGTGGACGTTCTGGTACTCCCAGAGCTTTTCGCCCTGGGGCGAGAACTTCACGATGCGATGGCCAGAGCCCGGGGCACGCTGGCCCCGTTCGAGGGTGCCGCCGGAGACGAGCGCGTAGGTGGATCCGTCGGTCGCATCGGGGATGGCCTCGGAGATGGCGCCCCCATCCGGATCGGTCGCCACGGCCTTGGCCTGCGCGGGATCGCCGTACTTCATTCCGCCCTTTGCGTTGAAGCCGAGGAATTCCCAGCGGATGACCGAGTAGGGCTGCGTCGTCTTGACGCCCCCTTGCGCGGCCCAGTTGACGCCGGCCCGATTGTAAAGATTGAGGTTCGCATCGACGCCGGGCGTCCAACTGGAAAACCACACGGACCCGGCGTCTCGGATCTCCGTCGGCTGGACGTGGCCGTCGTTGTCGTCGTCGATCCACAGCATCGGCGCCTTCACCTTGCGGGGCTTGGCCTTGGGATTGGGCTTGCCGTCCCTGCCGACGGGAATCTGTTCCTTCATGACCGTGTACGAGGCGAGCCGCGGCACAACCCCGGCGGCGGTCTGCTCGTAGATCGTCAGGCCGTCGCCGACAACGAAAAACGTGCGGCCCTCTTTCCGCACGATCGTCGCCCCGCCGTGGGCCAGGGGGGCTGTCAACGGCACGTCCTCCTCCATCCGCTTGCGGATGATCGTCTCCTCCGGATACCAGGTTCCCTTGTCGTAGTCGACGCGGTAGCGGACGGACTGGGCATAGATCTGCTCAGGCTTCATGGGGTCGAGGTAGGCCGCGGTCGAGTAGTCGATCGAGCCGAAGAACTCCTTCCAGAGCGTCCCATCGGCGTTCCAGACGGAGTAGCGCTTGGGCTGCGGGTCAGCCTCGGCCACCCAGAGCCGGCTGTTTTTGTCCACGCCGATGCCGTAGGGCTTGCGCATTCCGGTGGGATCGAACGCACCGATCTCGGGCCGTCCCCCCGTCTTTCCATACTTGTTCAGCACCTTGCCGTCGGGAGCAATTTTCCATACTTGCATGCTCTTGCCATGAAGGGAGACGTAGACGTTGCCTGCGGCATCGCAGGCGAGGTGCTTCGGCTCGTCGAGGCCCGTGGCGACGGGCGTGAACTTCTTCGCCGCCAGGTCATAGCGGCCGACGGCATCGCCGCTGACCGCGTAGAGCGTGCCATCGCGAGCGGTCGCTAGGCCAAAGGGCTTGTCCAGCGGCGCCTCGCCGCGCGGCTCGCCTGAGGCGAGGTCGAGCAGGAAAAGCTTGCCTTCGGCGCTGCTGCTGACGACGATCCGATCCTTGACGACGGCCAGCGCCATCAGCATCCACGAGCGTTTGGCCCAGTCGGGGTTGCTCTCCTCCGGCCCCTTCGTGGTCACGAACACTTCGGGACGGCCCGAGGCGAATGGCGAGAGCAGCCCGTCGGAAAGCTTGAACTTTGTGATCTGCGCCCCGCTGGCAGCCAGCAGGTAGCCGAAGCCGTCGTGGAGCGCGACCGCATGGCCGGCCGCCGCCGTGCCGTATTGCTTGCGTCCCTCGAGATCGGTGCGGATCGTGGCCTGCGCGGCCTCGGCGATGGCGGTGCCGAGGATCACGGCATCGCCGTCGACGGCGGCCGTCTGCGGGAAGCGGTAGTCGCCCGCCCAGCCTCCGGTGCCGTCATCGGTCTGGTAGGGGGGCGTGCCACTCACGCCGATGTCGCAGACGAACTTCTGGCCGATGCCGTCGTGCGTGAGCATTTTCACCGTGTAGGCTCCCGGCGAGACCGGCTTGTCGGCGTCGTCGAGCCCGTCCCACATCCAGGTCTGCTTGCCGGCGGGATAGGGCTGCGCCCCCAGGGCTGTGCGGACGATCCGCCCCGCGGCATCGCAGATGGCGAGGCTCACCTTGCCGGGCTTGTCCAACGCGAACTCGAGCGGGATGTGCCCCTCGGCCCGCCCTGTGACCGACTTCTCGACCAGTTTGAGATTGCCAGCCTTCTCAAAGATCGCCGTGCCCCAGCAGGCCGGCCCCATGTAGCCGAGGTCGCCGCTGGCGGCGTTGCGGACGTCGGTCATGCCGGTCCGCACCGCCGTGCCGAGGTCGTTGCCCCAGTGCATCTGCCACTGGATCTGGACCTTGTCGCCCGCGGTGAGCGGCCGTGGCGCGCGGAGCACCGCCCACGGGATGCGGTATTCCAGCACGTAGCCCTTGCCGTCGTCGTCCTTGCGGCAGGCCTTCTCGACCCCCTGCGGATTGAGCGTGACGTCCTTGTACTGGAGCGTGTACATCGCCACGTAGCCGGGTTCCTTGTCCTGGGTCGAGTACCAGAGCACAAAGGTCTGCGCGTACTTCGCGTCTTCGGGCGACATCCGGCTGCCGGTCTGCCGCGAGGCGGTGGAGCGGATGTCGGGATTGGACAGCAGGAAGATCTGGATCGAGTCAGCGTTCCAGGCCATGTTGGCCTGGCCGCCGAATGCGTAGTTGTTGACCATCGGCGTCGGATCCTTCACGTGCGCTGCCACGTAGAGAAAATCCTTGTCGTACATCATCGCGCCGCGAACCGAGTAGGTCTGCTTGCTCGACTCATCGAGGAACATCAGGATCGCGCCGGAGAGGTCCCAGTCGTCGAGCTTCCCGTCAATCGTCACTTTGTCCGGTGTGGGCACGACGTGGATTTCGGAGTGGTCGGTCTTGTTGACGATCGCCACGTAGCCGCTGGCAGCGTCAGCCGAAATCATGATGCCGAGGCAGAGGGCTAGGCGGCCGGTCCAGGTGAGGTTGTGCATGGCGTTCTTTTCAGGGGTTGGAGACCCGCGTGGAAGCTGCGGTCTTGGTGGGGGAGGAGGGGATTTCAACGAGTTCGAGGTCGTCGAACCAAGCGGTTCCCGAGCCCTCGACGCAGAGTTTTACGAGCAGAAAGGGATCGTTCGGCGCCGGGGTGAACTCGGCGTCGAGCCGAGTCCAGTCTTTGTCGCCAGCGAGTTTTTCGGTTCTGTGCGATGCCTTGACATCTTCCCAGTTGAAGATGACATCGTCGATCTGCAGCCAGGCGTTGGCAGGCCCGCGGGTCTTCACCCAGCCGGAGAGCCGGTACCGCTTCTTGGTCTCGCCGTAGATTGCGGTGCCAGCACCGATCGGCGAGACCGCATTGACGGTGTGAGCCGTCCCCGCGAGCTCAAGCGACTTCTTGCCCGAGTGCGCGCACGCATCGGTGGTGTTGGCGTGCCGCCAGGTTGGGCCATTGTAGACCTGCCCGAATGGCACGCCCGTTTCGAAATCGTTCACGACGTTCTGCAGGAAGCCCATGCGTCCCGAGTCGCCAGGTCCCTTCTCGACGCTCACGGCTTCCGCCTCGAGTTCCCGTGCCACGGGGCCGGGCAGCGACAAGAAGCGGTAAGAGGCCTCGGTGTGGTAGCGGTCGTCGGAGCCCGGTGCCGCTGGCCGCTTCATGATGATGTGCTGGTCGTACCACTGGCTGCAGGTGGACATCCTGACCGGCTCACTCGTCTGCTCGATATCCACGAATGGATTCATTCCGTCCTCCGCGACGAAGCCGACGAAGCCACCGGGGGCGATCTTTTCGGCGGGCAGATTGAGCGGATTGTGATGGACGAAGACGATCCGACCGTCGGCGTGCGAGCGAACCGTCTTCTGCCACCGCTTGCGGTCGGCCCGCGACTCAGAGACCCCGCCGGCCAGCAGGTTGTTGAACTCGACATCGATCGACTTGGGCGTCGAGAACCGGGTGACGCCGTGCCAGACGTACCCGAGTTTCTCGTCCCAGGAGAGACGGAACTCGCTTGTGCCGGAGATGCCGCCGGGGATCTCCTGCTCGGACGTGAAGGCCAGCGTGTCGCCCCGATCCTTCGTGAAGCGGACCGTGAAGCCCGTGGCCAAAGGAAAGCCCTGCGTGCCGTACATCTGGATCCGGGCGCCGATCAGGGTGGCCCAGTGGTGGACGTTTGGAATTTCGGGCTGCGGCCCGACGGCCGAGCCGCGGGGGCGAAAGGTGAACAGTTCGATCTCCTTCGTCCAGGTTTGGATGAGTCCGATCCGCTCGTCGCCGTCGAGTACATACCACCACTCCGTGCCCGCGGCGTGCTGGCCGGGCGGAATTGATTCGAGGTGGAACTGCGGCACGTGGGCGACCCGCGGCAGGGCCGCGTAGGCCTTGGAACGGTCAAGGAACTTCTGCAACTGCCCGGCCGCCGCGTCGGCTGCTCCGCAGGCCAGAAGGAGGCAGGCGGCCAGACCTGCCGCGCGGCACGCCGACGGTCTGCATGGTGATGGAGGAATGAATGGCATGGTCATGTGCTCGGGTTCTTGGATCAGGGGAGGCATCAGGGAGCGTCGAAGATTGCGCGGCCCCAAGTGGCCGCACGCTCCCAGACGAAGATGAGATCCGGTTCGGAAGGATTGCGGAACTCAACGAGATGATCCCGCCATACCGTCCCCGTTGCATCGCTCCAGTGGACTTGCCAGACGGTGCCCAGCACGTCGCCCGCACGGGGTGGATCGTCCGCGGTTCCGAGCAGTTCCCACGAGATTGCGTATTCCATCGTGTAGCCCAGCCCGTCTGCGTCGCGGACGCAGCGGCCCTGATAGCCTGGCGGGTTCAGTTTACCGGTATTGTAGACCATGCCGTTGGTCACGAAGAGACAGTCTTGACCGCTGGGTGCGTGGTGCCAAAGTGTGAGGTGCGAGAGCCGCGGGTTGCTGGCCGCATTGCGGTCGACCTCTGTTGGCTCAAGGCGACGCATACTGAAGTACTCGGGTGCGTCTCCGACCGCAGGCCACCCGACAACACGGTCGGCCCAGAACCGCACCTGCACAGCGCCGCCCCGCCAGGCAGAGTCGGCGTCGAGTGAGGGATTCACGGCATTGCGCATGGGCGCCGGATCGCCGACGTGCGCGGCGATGTAAAGGTGCCGCTTGTCGAACATCATCCTGGCCTCGATAGATTGCCCTGTTCCATGCGGCCGCCGTATCACAGCCTTTGGGTTCCATTCGTCGAGTCGGCCATCGATCGTCATCTGGCTTAGGGCTGGGAGTACGTGGATCGCTTCGCGTGTCATCTGGCCGAACTCGCGAACCGCTGCCGATTTTCGATGGTTTGGATTGACGTGCAAACCTCGGCCCGGCTTGCGATCAGTGGTCGCAAGCGAACGCAGGAATCGCTCCTTTGAAAACTCGATTGCCAGCGGTTCGATCTCGGATTGCGTGCTAAATCGCACCGCCTCGCCCATGCTCACTCGCCGCGGGAACGCTCCCCTAGCAGTCTGCGCGCGGCTCGAGGCCAGCACCTCGCCGTCGTAGACCTGCACGTCTGTGAGCAGATTCGGCCCTACCTTGACGGCGTATTCGGTGCCTAGATCGACCAGTGACGTTGCGGGTGTCTCGAGCCGGAAGCCGTCGATTCCGTCGGGGACGCGAACGACAACGTGGCCAGCAAGGAGCGTGGCCCGCATCGCGTCAATGATTTCGAGTTCGCACGGCCCCTCGAGCACCATCTGAATCCCGTTGTCGAAGGCAAGTTCGACAGCGCCCATCGCCAGCGACACCCGCGAGGATGGATCCGTGCCTGGGCCGAACCGCTGCCCGACGGCTATCGACGTGGCGTCGGTAGCCACGGCACGGTGCGAGGCGACCACCTCGGCCAACGTGCCGTCGCCAGTCCGGAAAGCCGTCTCGGAAACGCGTCCCGCCCAAAGGGCCTGCCACAGCAGCGCGGCCGAGGCGATGGTCACCGCGGCAACCGCCGCGGCCCAAGGCCAGTTCCGACGCCGTGGTTCCACCGCTCTGTCGAAAAGAATGGCCCGATCGACGAGCGCTTCCCTGGGCGGCCCGACGGCATTGGTCGTAACGCGGAGGAGCGAGGCAACCGCGATGTCAACGATGTCGTCTCCTGTTTCGGGCGTCTCTGAATCGATGAATGGCGGCTCGAGCATAGTCAGGCTTCCGTCACAGACTGGGAGGGAGAGTCGACGGTCAGGAGGGGCCGCAGGCGTGCGCGTGCGCGGTGGATGAGCACACCGACGTGGTTGGCGGTGATCCCGCATTGCTCGGCAACCTCGGCATGCGGCATCGACTCCAGAACGGCCAGACAGAACACCTCGGCCTGCTGCCTAGGAATCTCCGCCAGCGCTGCGCGCAGTCGCTCGGCAAGTTCGTTCGCCTCAGCTATCTCGCTCGGGGCGGGGAGGCCGCTAGCAGACGCGTCTAGGTCGTGTCTCGATGCGGCGAGCCGACGCTGCCGGATACGGCGTCGCACCAAGTCGATTGCGCGGGCGGTCGCGAGTTTTCGCAGGAATGCTGGCCAATGGTTGATCGGCTGTCTGCGCTGGGCTGTCAGCGCGGAGGCGAATGTGTCTTGGAAGCAGTCGGCGGCGTCGGCTTCGTCCGGCAGAAGTCGACGCGCGATGCGCCAGACGGTTGCCGCATGAGCGCGGACAATCCATTCCCAGTCGGCATCTTGGCTTCGTTTTGTCACTTGCATCTCGTCGCGAGGAGGAGCCATGCTCTTTGTAAGAGTATTGTTTGCACCAGATCGGCACCCCATTTCGAGAGGGTTTTTGTGCAGCTTGCCGGCCTACGGAGCGGCGGGATAAGGGCGAACGTATAGGTAGTCGATTCAGACGGGGTCAACTTTACCAACTCGCCGTAGCGTCGCCATACGAGCCATGTGGCAGCAGGGTGTAAGGACCGGGTCGCGGCTGGCGACTCACTGGAACCAAGAGGCCCTCATGTGGCTGGTTTTTATGGTGCTTCGCAGGGATTTTGCACGATGGGCAAGAAAATTACTGTTCCTTCTTCGCGAGAGCCCCAGGCGACTGCAGCGATTTGGTTGATGCTGGTGGATGACCATCCTGTCATTCGAGCGGGGATCGCGAACCAGGTGTCGCTCAACACCAACGTCCTTGTTGTGGCACAGGTCAATGATGCCGCGTCGGCGATCGGCCTCTGGCGGAAGCATCGCCCCGACGTTTGTCTGCTCAATGCGACCGTGGAGTTGATGGGCGGCATCGAAACGACCAAAAAGATAGTTGCGGCTTTCCCCGAGGCGTGTGTGCTGATGCTGACGTCTTCTTGCAGCCCGCGGGAGGTCAGCCTCGCCATGCGGGCCGGGGCCATTGGCTGCCTGCCCAAGACGATTGGGCGCAAGGAGCTGGTCCAAGCGATCCAGGGCGCGTGCCGCAGAACGTTGTCTACGAAGTTGTTTCCGGCGGCATCCGTGAGGCCGGCTTCAGGCTCGCTCTCGCAGCGGAAGTTAGATGTCCTCGGCCTGATTCGGCGTGGCTTCACCAACGATAGCATCGCCAGAGCGCTCGGAATCGAGGAGCGAACGGTCCGGTTTCATATCACGGAGATGCTCGCAATCCTCGGCGCATCCGACAGGGCACAGGCCGTGGCCATCGGATTCGAACGCGGCCTGCTGGAACTGTCTTCCAGAAATGGCGGCGCATCATAATGCCACTCGCGGCGGTCGGGCTGGAATCTGTGTTGCTGCGATGGCGTGCGGTCTCCGCGATCCTGTTCGTCGGTATGGGCATCGCGTTCCGGCCGGTTTTAGCGTACGACGTGGTTCCAATCGTCCCGGCGCACGGCAGGCCGTTTTTCATGCCCGAGGAGAAGCGACGGGAGGTTCTGGACCTCGTGGCCACCCAGCCATGGGCGAATGAGCGCAAGCAGGAAATGGAGGCAGCCGCCGTGAATCGCGACGGCCGCGCGGCGGCGTTTCTCTTCGCTCTAGAGGGCAATCCGGTGCACGCGGCCATCGCCGAGCAATGGCTAATGGGCCTGCGAGGCACGCCGAAGAAGCACCGCGAGTTGCTCGACGACCCAAGCTATTGGCGGCGGGGGCAGCCGACGAACCCAGAGATTCACTACCGAACGTCGCCCGATCACTATGTGGCGTTCGATTGGGTGTACCGCGGCCTTTCGCCGGATGGCAGGCGGGCCATCGAGCAGGGCTTGCTTGACGAAGCGCGGTTTCGGATGAAGTGGCTCGACACCTGGCGGTACACGCCGAATCTGGAGTTCAAGCCGCTCTTCATGGCTGCCTTCGCGGGCCTCACGCTCCAGGAACCGGCGTCGCTCGCCTTCCTGCAGGGCCGCACTGAGCGGCACGGCAGTTACTTCTCGATGCTCGACCGCACGCTCCTCGACGGTGGCCCCTGGCACGAGGCCACGATCTACCCGATCATGCACGCAGACCTCCTCTGTATGGCGAGGATGTCGTGGTACGGTCGGCTCGTGACAGGCCAGGACTGGTTCTCGGCCCGCACGGAAACCGGCAGCAGTCCCCGTGGGCTGATGGACTATTTTCTCGACTCATCCTATCCGCCCGAGACCGACACGGCGGGCAACACGCGGATCAGAGTGGCCACCTACGGAGACGGCGCCACCAACGCCGCGGGCGACTTGTTCCTCGTCGATCAGGCTGTCGGCGCCGTCGCCAAGAAGGGGCCCGCGCGGCCAGTGCACGCCTTTCACGACGCGCTCATCGCATGCTACAGGGCCAGCGGCGACCCCGCATATGCGAAGTTCGTATCGATGATTCCCGGCTACCGTCCAGACCTTTTAGACAATCCGCCGTTGCCCGCCGCCGAATCCCTCGCGTTCCCTTCGGCACCGTCGCGGGTCTGGCCGACGTTCGGCTTGGCGATGCTGCGTTCGGTCGAGTCGCCCGCCTACTGGACCGACCCCAACGCGATCGCTGCCTTTCAGTTGATGACAAAAGCGTACGGCCACGACCATGCCGACAAGTTTGCGATCACGCTCCACGGTGCTGGCACACTGCTCTATCCCGACTTCAACATGATCCAGTACGAGAACTGTGCGCTCGGCTGGACGCGAAACACGATCGGGCACAGCACGCTGATGATCGACGAGGGAGACACCCGCCCGGCCCCGTGCGCCATCCGTCACGAGTTCACTCCCGAGGCAAAGTTTCTCGTCACCTCAGCCGAGGGCGTTTTCCCCGGGGTGCAGCAGACGCGGGCGCTCGTACTCACAGAACGCTACCTACTCGACTTGTTTGCGGCCTCCAGCGGCTCTCCGCGGACCTGCGACTGGCTGCTTCACAGCATGGGCCGGCCGCGGCCGGTAACGGACGGCTTCGATACCGCAGTCACCGCCAGTCCGCGGTTCTGGGTGCTGGAGAACCAGCGAGGAATCGATACGGGGGAACCGTGGCAGCTCGACTTTTTCGTGGGCGACGATGGGGCGGCGAGGGTTCGCGTGACGATGGCGGGTGAGCCCGACACGCGAGTGGTCTGCGGAACGTGGGGGCCAAAGCTCATCGACGCGGTGTCAACGGAGCACAACCGGCCGAAACAGCGGCCGGAACTGGGCATGCTCCTGGCCCGCCGCAAGGGCGTCCACGGCACCGTCTTCGCGGCGGTGCACGAGCCCCACCGGGCGGCAGCGCAGCTGGCCGTGCGGGCCGTCACGGTCGTGGCACAAAGCGACGAGGCTGTGGTAGTGCGAATCGACGGCGGACAATTCACCGATTACGCTGCGGTCGATTTCCAGCCGAGGGGCGACAATGCCGTGCGGACGCTGGTGGATCCGCGGGACGAAGCGAATTGGTTCACGTTCCGGAGCCACGGCTACCTCCGCGTGCTCCGCGATGGCCCACCCGTCGCACGGGGCGGCTGGGTCGGTTACTCCGTCGCGAGTTCTGCGGACGGCGGGCGGCTCGCCTTCGGGGAACGTGGGCGGCCTGAATCTGTTGGCGATCGTGAGCGGCCGGTGACGGTCCCCGCCGTCGCGGCCTACACTGCTCCGCCGACACTGGCGTTTGACTACTCATCGATGGCCGAGCCGCGGTATCGAATTCGCGGCCGGGACTACGTCGCTGAGGCGATGATGCTCAACGGCACCATGGTGCGGCTCATCGGTCCCGACGGGAGGGCTGTGCTTGATGGAGAGCCGATGTTCACGATCGCGGCGGAAGGCAAGGAACTCCTCCACCGCGATCAGCGGCATTCATTCACTTGGCCTCAGGCGACTCCAGCCTCGCTCGTAGCGCATGCGCAGGACCGCGTCCGCTGGCGGATGGACTTCCTCGACGATCGGGTGAAGGTGCGGCTGGTGACCGACTGGACCTACCCGGAGCAGGTCCACTTCAGCGTGCCGGGACAGTACGTATTGCCGGCAGGGGGGGTGCCGAAGTGGCAGCGGATCATCGCCGTCGATGCGGCAGATCGCGAGTCGGACGCGGAAGCCGGCGAGGGAGTCACGGTCGCAGCCGCCGAGTTGGCGCTCCCGGGCCTAGCCTTCGGCCTAGCCTTCGAGTTTGACCCACCGCGGCAAGTCGACTTTGACGGTGCTGCATTACGGTTCACACTGGCGAGCGAGGCCACCGATTCGTGGTCGTTTGGATTGTGTCCACCCGACGGCCTCAGCAAGTGGCGGAAGGGTGCGGAACAGAAACAGGAAGACAAACAAAAATGAACACCACGAAGACATTCCTTGTTCGTTGGGCGGTTTCGTCGGCGCCACGATTGGTGCTCGCCAGCCTGCTGCTCGCCGCCCTGCCATTCGTGGCCACCGCTGCGCCGCCGTCCCCGCGACCTGCTTTGCCACTCACATGGTCGGTGGCGAAGATTGACCACGGGCTTCAGCCAGAGGGGGGCACGTTTCGAATCGCGTTCAACCTCGTAAGGCCGCCGGAACCGAAGGGAAAGCCGGAGTCCCCCGCTGGCACGTTCACGCTCGTGCCATCATTTGGCGACGGCTGGGGGCGCACGTTCTGGAACGGGAAGCCGGAGACGTTCAGCCCGGGCACGAAGCAGCAACCCGCGAGCGTTCAGTTCGAGATTCCCTATCCTTCCCTGCCGGTGGGCCCGTGCCTGTTCACTGGCCGCGTGCTGGATCCCACCGGCGCCGAGGTGGCCGTGATTCGGGTCCCGACGGGCCGGCTTGCGGCCTACGACTTTCGCCGCGACCTCGCCTGGATGTACTTCGGCCGGGGCAACAACTCCGATGCGATGGTCGATACCCTGCGGCGGATAGGGATCAACGGCGATCAAGGCGACTACCGGTTTCCGTATCGCTGGTTCAAGGACCATGCCATGCAGGACCCGACGGAGCTGTATCCGGAGGAGGTCATCCTCCATCCCGAGGGCACGTCGTTCGACGGGTTTCGCAAGTGGTTCTCCACGGCGATGTTGCCCGAAGACGGCGGCTTGCTCCTGGCACTGCTCACAGAGGAGATCAGCACGAAGTACGAATCACCGGCCATGCATGCGGCCCGGCTGCGGATTCTTCGCACAAATGATTGGATCAAAGTGCCCACGCTGTCGCGGTTCAATGACTTCTTCCGGACCGACTGCCTCTCATGGGACGAGGCGATGCGGCCGGAACTCGCGAGGCTCGACCACCCGCAGTTCGGCTCCAGTCCGATCAAGTGGGTCGCCGACCGCGAGTTCAGCGACGTCGAGGCGCCGATGATGCGGGCCGAGGTCATCCGGGAGATGCAGCCCACGGCGGTGATCGGCCCCGGTGCCACCCACGCCAGCGGCTTCGGCCACTTCGACTCGTTCAACACCCGTGGCTACAACAACATGGCCACGCTCGATTTCATTCGTGGGTTCGTCAACGCCCAGCCGTATTACGGGCTCCGTCCAGGCAGCAGGCTCGTCAGCCTGCAGGCCGGCTGGATCGACGACGCAAACTATTTTCCCGCGAATGAGCACCTCTTCTGGGCCGCCCTCGGCGTGAACGATCGGATGTTCCTAGTCTACGGGCCCGGCGACGGGTTCGGGGCCGTGCCAGCGAAGCCCGATGGCGAGATCACGCCCGAAGGGGAATTTCTTCAGAGCGTCTGTCGAACGATCAACGGTCTCAAGCCGGTGATCATGGAGACGCGGAGTCGACTCGAGCCAGCGGTGGTCTGCCGATTCGACCAGCATGGGGATCCAAATATCGTCGAGGCGCTGGTTGCCTGCGGGATCATGCCGCGGGGGGCGCTGGAGCCGGATGCGGCGACGCGGGTCATGTTCATGGCGGGAGGCGAGCCCAAAGAGCAAACCCTCGCGGCGACGCGGGAAGGTATGTGCCTGGTCCTGCACGGCAACGATGCCGCGACGCTCGGCGGCCTGGGCATCGAACCTGCCGACGAGCCGGCGGTGCCGGCGCCGATCGCCGACGAAGACGAGGAGACGGCTGCGGACGCGGGC
>JBAXUW010000078.1:0-13400 GCA_037129495.1 Planctomycetota bacterium
GGTGCTGGCGTTGCATCCCTGCAACGCAGTCTCCTGGCTTGCGTGGGATACGTTTTCCAACTTGTCCATTCCCGGCTTTCCAAGCGGCAGCTCCACACAACCTTCGGTGTTCGCTAAAATTTTCGGCATGGTTGCTTCCATCACCTGCATCTGCGGCTACCGTGGGCCGGGCGTGCCGGAAAACGGTGGCGTTGTTTGTCCGATCTGCCGGACTCCGGTCGCTGCCCGCGAAGAAACTCTCCACATTCCTTGCCCGCGCGGGCATGTGCTGAAGGTGACGGCGGGAATGCTCGGCCAGCGGGTGGTCTGCCCGAAGTGCAATGAGTTTTTCGTGCTTGCTGCCGAAGCGAGCGTGGAACGACGGCGGGAGATGGAGCGGCAGGGGCATGAGCAAGACGCTCGGCGGGCTCGGCTCTGGCTGGCCCGCGCGCTCTGGGCAGCGACCATCGTGCTGGTGCTCTTGGTGACGTTGGTCGTGATCAGCGTGATGGGGAATTAACGCGCAGGCGGGCATCCCAGCGGGCCGTGTCTTTCG
Organism: Planctomycetota bacterium; assembly: GCA_037129495.1. Taxonomy (GTDB): domain Bacteria; phylum Planctomycetota; class Planctomycetia; order Pirellulales; family UBA1268; genus CAMCQY01. Next base: position 536 of record JBAXUW010000078.1, read on the forward strand.
GCTCGTAGTGGCTGAGTTCGAAGCTGTTGCGGACCACTGATCGCAGGCCACCAAGATCGACGGCTCCGTCGCGAGCGAAGAGCTGGACCAGCAAGTTGCCGATGGCGGTGGCCTCGACTGGGCCGGCGATCACCGGCCGATTCGTGGCATCGGCCACCAGCTGGCATAAAAGCGTGTTCTTCACGCCGCCGCCCACGACATGAATCCGGCCGACTCGGCGGCCGAGTAGTTCGTCGAGCTCTTCAAGTGTCCGACGGATCGCGGCGGCGACACTCTCAAGCGCGGTACGGACAACGGCGCCGGTTGTTTCTGGCACCGGCTGGCCGGCGGCTCGGGCCAGGCCGCGGATCGCCTCTGGCATGTCGGCCGGCGCGACGAGGGCGGGGTCGTTGGGATCGATCAGCGTGGCCAGCGACGGTGACTCGGCGGCCAAGCTCGTGAGCTGCTCCCAGGTCCACGTTTGTCCGGCCCGCTGCCAGTGCGTCCGGCACTGCTGCACGAGCCAGAGGCCGCAGACATTCTTGAGCAGCCGGGTCGTTCCGCCCACGCCGCCTTCGTTTGTGAAGTTGCGGGCAAGGCACTCGGGCGTCACAAGCGGCTGATCGAGTTCGGCGCCCACCAGCGCCCAGGTGCCAAGGCTCACATAGCACCAGTCGGGCCGGCTGCAGGGCGGCTCGGCGGCCGGCACCGCGGCCACAGCGCTGGCTGTGTCGTGGGTGCCGGGCACGATCACCCGCACGCCCTGCAGGCCGGTCTCTGCCGCGACCTCGGGCCGCAGGAGCCCCAAGTCGGTGCCGGGCTCAATCACGGGCGCAAATAAGTGCCGCGGGAGTCCGAAGCGGTCGAGCAGATCGAAGGCCCAGTCGCGGCGGCGGGGATCGAAGCATTGCGTTGTGGTGGCGTTGGTTCGCTCGTTCGACCGCGTGCCCGAGAGCAGCCAGTGAAAAAGATCGGGCATCATTAACAGCCGGTCGGCGGTAGCCAGCAGGCTGGGATGCCGCTGGTTCAAGGCGAGCAACTGGTAGAGCGAGTTGAGCTCCATAAATTGCAGCCCTGTGGCGGCGAAGATTTCGTCGCGGGGCAGAATCTTTTCAGCGGCCGCGAGCATGCCCCGCGTGCGGGCGTCGCGGTAGCAGACGGGATTGGCCAAAAGCCCGTTATCGGCTGTGAGAAACGCAAAGTCGACACCCCAGGTGTCAACACCCACACTGTCAACTGCGTGTCCATGGCGAACCGCAGCGGCCCGGAGGCCGACGAGCACCTCCTGCCAAAGCCGGACGAGATCCCACACCAGTTCGCCCCCCATGGCGACCGGTCCGTTCTCAAACCGGTGGATCTCTTCGAGTTCCAAACGCCGGCCGTCGAAGGCCCCCGACACGACCCGACCTCCGGAGGCACCCAGATCGACCGCCAATGCTACTGATCCTGCCATGTGTTTTGAATCGAGCCGCCTGGACACTGTGGGAAGAACCGCTTTCCTGAGGTATTGTGGCGTTTTTTAGGAATTTTCGAGAGGGGGGATCAAGAACTTGGCAGATATTGACGCCGCGGCCGCCGGCCGTCTGGAGAACCGGGAGAAAACGGCAGACTTTCCGGCTCGAACTGGCCTGGGGTGCGATGACCCCGTCTCGAGGGTCGATAATTCACGGTCGAGAGCGTATTGTTAACTTGTTTGGGAAACTTATGTAGGATTCCCACAATGCAGCATTCCGTACCCTTACAGCACACTGGGCAGTGGGCACCCACAATGGCCTTAAACCTCGCTGCGACCGGGTCGGCGGACGGGGCGGTAGGCGTCTCGCCGGAAGTGCTTGACGACCTGGCCGATGTGAGCAGGTCACTCGAAGGTCTCGAACCCTCCGCGATCATTGCCTGGGCCGCCCAGCGGTATGGCGAGCGACTGACGATGGCTACTGCCTTTGGCCCTGAGGGCTGCTTGATTATCCACTGGCTGGCGACTCAGGCTCCCAAGACATTCGTCTTCAACCTCGACACCGGCTATCAATTTAGCGAGACGCTCGAACTCCGTGACCGTATCGCCCGCCGCTATGGAATTGAAGTGTCGCTGGAACAGCCGGAGACGAGCGTTCAAGAATACGAACAACTCCATGGCGGGCCGCTCTACCAGATTGCGCCCGATCGCTGCTGCGGCGATCGCAAGATCGCGGTCATCCGCCGGGTGCTGACCCGGTTTGACGCCTGGATGAGCGGCATCCGCCGCGATCAGAGCCCAGACCGCGCCGGCGCGCCGATCGTCGCCTGGGATCACAAATTTAATGTTGTGAAAGTCTCACCGCTGGCCAATTGGACGAAGGCGCAGGTCTGGGAGGCGATCGTCCGCGAGGATGTTCCCTACAACCCGCTTCACGACCAGGGCTATATCTCGATTGGCTGCTGGCCGTGCACGCGGGCGGTCACGTTTGGCGAAGATGAACGTGCCGGCCGCTGGAGCGGCACGGCCAAGACGGAGTGTGGGCTCCACTCTCGCGACCACTGACACCCGCGAGATGCAGATGAGACTCTCCGCCAAGACCGAATACGCTGCAATCGCCATGCTCGAGCTCGCGCGGCAGTGGACTTCTGATGAGCCGGTGCGGATTCGTTCCATCTGTGAGGCTCATGGCGTGCCGGCTCGGTTTCTGGTGCAGATTCTGCTCCAACTCAAGGGCTCGGGCGTCGTGACAAGCACGCGGGGCGCCGCGGGGGGCTATCAGCTGGCTCGGCCGCCGGATGAGATCACTCTGGAGGATGTGTTTCGCGTGATCGAGGGGCCTGATGAACTCATGACCGCGGTCACGGCCGACCTCGCGGGCCGATCGCGGACGGTGAACGTGCTGCTCGAAGCCTGGCGGCAGGCTGCGCATGCCGAGACGGAGACCCTCCGGGGCATTACGCTGGCGGATCTCGTGGAGCGGTCTCGCACCGCAAACGAGCCGATGTATTACATCTGACGCCACGCGAAATATGGCAGGATGCCTCCCCCCCTTTTTTTGGGGGCGGGGAGGGAGTTTTCCAGGCGTGCCAAAATCCACGACCTGCTATCGGTCAGCCTGCAGTGCGACCGCTCGGGCGTCATCCATGCTGCGGAAGCTTTAAAAACTCGCCTCCACGGGGGGACAGCAAGCTTTGCTGTTGGTCGCAGGCAGCGGCTACCGCAGCGACTCGAGGTAGGCCAGCAGATCGGCCCCCTGCTGCGCCGTGAGATCGCGGAGCAGTTGCTCGGGCATCAGTGATGTCGGCACGGCCGCCAGTTCATCAATCGTCGCCGTGGCGAGATCGGTCCGCTTTCCAGTGGCGTCGACGATCGAGATGGTTTTCTGGTCTTGCGCAACGAGCAGCCCCGTCACGCATCGGCCGTCTTCTGTGACCGCAAGCCACGTGCGATACTCCGGCGCCACCGTCTTCGAGGGCTCGAGCAGGCTTTCGAGTAGCTGCCGGCGGTCGAGCCGCGTGCCGACTCGGTCGAGCGCAGGGCCAACCGCGCCGCCCGTGCCGGCGACGGCGTGGCAGCTGCGGCACTGCACCGCCTGCGACTCGGCGAAGAGCTGCCGGCCTCGTGTCGTATCGCCCGAGATCGCGAGGAGCGCTTGAGCGTCGATCGCCGTCCCGAGCCGCTGCACTCGTTGTTCGGGCGGCAGAAACCGCTCAAAGAGGCCGATGATGATGGGGTCGGCGGTGATGATGGCGTCGAGAACGACGCTGCGGGTGGCCGCAGGCAGGCGATTGTCGGCCACGGCGTCGGCGAGCGTCGCGGCGGCGGTCGTCGAGCCGAGCAGGCTAGCGAGAAGCTTGAATCGCTGCTGCGACCGGTCGGCGGCACGAGTCGCAGCTGCGGCCAGCCGCTGTGTTTCGGCTGCGGCCAGATCGTCGTCGGTCGGTTGGTTGTGGCCTGCCGCCGCGGCGATCCGTCGGCCGATTTGCAGGCGCTCCCGTGGCGCATCTCGGCTTTCTTGCTCGCGAACGGTGGCCTCGTCGAGCGTGATGAGCTTTGCCACCAGCCGCCGCTCGGCCGCGTCGGCCGGTAACGACATGATCCACTGACGGATGAGCACGAGGCCGAAATCATCGACGACCTCCGCGCCGATGTGCGGCATCCGCCCGGGGCCGCTGGTTGCCATCCGATACCAGAGCGTTGAACGGTGGGCCGCTGTTGGCGCGATTACTCGGGCGTCGGCAATCGAGAAGTCGCCACGGGAGGGCCGCATGCCGACCACATCGAGGTCGGCCGTTGCGATCTCGGCATTGAGATGCACGTGCGGCACACTGCCGCCGCCAAACCGGTGGCAGCCAGCGCAGTTGACCTCCAGGTAGGCCCGGGCGCGGGCGTCAAGCGACGCCGACGTATCGTGCGGATTGACAAGCTTGGGTAATTCGGCTGCTGTGCCCGGTCGCCGCGTGACGGCAAAGGGGTCCGCCTTGAGGTCGGGCTCAACCACGACGTCTTCCAAGACCCCTCGGTCGCGGAACTCACGTAGCTGGTTTACTGGTGGCCCACCATTGGAAAGAACCACGTCGCGGTTGAGCTGGGGAACAGTAAAGGCGAGCGTCGTGCCGGCCCACTCGTTGTGACACCGCTGACACTCGCTGCGGCCAAGAAACCGCCAGGAAAGCTCCCGTCTGCCTCCCGGGGCTGCTGAATCCTTGATCGTCAGCGGGACCACGCGGCCCTCGGAGGGCACAAGCTCCGCGTCGGTGCCGGCATCGTTCCACGCATAGGAATAGCCGTGCCAGTGCCGGCCGTCAAACTGCAAAAGCTGCGTCTCAAGCCGACGATTTGTCGCCGGGTTCCCTGCCTCCATTTCGATCGTAAATGTCTTGGCAAGTACTGTGCCGGAAGGAAAGACGAGCTTCGTGGAAAACATCGAGCCCTCGATCTGCGCCTTGTCGGGATGGAGCTGCACAGCGCCTGTGCCGGGCAGACCAATCAGCCGTTGGGCGCGAGTGCCATCTGCCCAGGCCTCGGCGGCGACCTCAAACGACGTCACGCCCGGCATCGGCTCGTGCCCGCGAGTATCGGCAAAGAGCCCAGTCTCGGAGAGTTGCTCCGGAAACGCAGCCGCGTCGGCGACGGCGTCGTTCGGCAGGAGTTCGTGGATCGAACCATCGTCGTAGTCGATGATAAAGAGTTCACCGTCGTTGTCCTCGGCGAAGCCGATCACCCGGATCGTGGCCGCGACAAGATCGACGAGCGGCCCCGGGCCGTCTCCTGTTGTGCCAATGCTCCACACCCGTCGCGTTACCCAGTCGCCAAAGATGTAGCGGCCGACGAGGTCTGGAAACCGCTTGCCACGGTAGACATAGCCGCCGGTGATCGACGCGCCGGCCGTGTGCGGCACCTCAGCCCATGCCTTCGCGATTGGCGCCGGCCCCTGCGGCCACAAAGAATTGACGGGGTTGCTCCCTTCAAAGAGGCTCCAGCCGTAGTTGTCGCCCGACTTGACGCGGCAGACGAGTTCCCAGACCTCAAGGCCGACATCGCCTACCCAGAGATCGCCGGTGGCCCGATCGACGCTCATCTTCCAGGGGTTACGGTGTCCAAACGAATAGATTTCGCCGCGGGCCCCGGTCATGTTTACGAACGGATTATGCGGGGGAATCGAGTAGCCGCGGCCGGAGCTGGGATGGTCGACGTCGATCCGCAGGATCGCAGCCCGCAGGTCGGAAACGTCCTGCCCGGTTTTGTTGCCATCGGCCGGAAAATGGTCGCCTCCGTCGCCGGTCGAAATGAAGAGCATGCCATCGGGGCCGAAGGCGAGGCAGCCGCCATTGTGCCCGCCGGCCGGCCAGGTGATCACCTCCACCTCGCTGGCCGGATCGACTCGCGGCACGCCACCGTCATCCACGACCGAAAGCCGTACCACTCGCGTGCTTTCTGCGTATGGCGGCCGCGACTCATCGCGATAGCCGACCGTGTAGCAGAGGTAGCAGAAGCGGTTGGTGAGGAAGTCGGGATGAAACGTGAGATGGAAGACCGCGCCTGGCACGAGCAAGTCGGCCGCGGGCCGCTTCTCATTGAGCCGCGCGACGAGTGCCGCGGTGTCAACAAAGAGATCGGCCTCACGGCAGTCGCGGTCGGGCGGCAGTGAGAAGACTTTGCCGCCGTATTGCTGCGTCACGAAAAACCGGTCGCTGCCGGGTGCGGTAGCCAGGCACGTGGCGTTTGGAAACCGCAGGTGCTCGTAGACCCGCCGCGTCTGCAAGGGGGGCGGCGGGTCCGGCGTGCCGGTCAGCCGCGAGGCTGCCCAGGGCACGGGCACGGCTGAGGCCGATTGCGGAGGCTCCCCGCTCCAGAAAACCATCACTGCAGCCAGGCCGACAATCCCGTGGAGGATCGACGCGGGCTGTGTCGTGCGGCAGAGGGTCATCATGTTTACGCCAGACTGCATAGGATTTTCGGGTCAGTGTCAACAAGCTCACCGATACTCAGCGCGACCCCAGGTCATCGCCCGCTCGAAGACATTGATTCGCAGCGGTTCGTTGCGGTTGCGGATCTCTACCATATGCTCACGCCGCATATGGCCCACTTCATCGGACCAGTTTACCTGCCAGACCGCCGCAAGCACGTCCCCGCTTTGCGGCGGATCATCGGCACAGCCGAGGAGCGTCCAGGGGATCGCGTATTCAAGCGTGTAGCCCTTGCCGTCTTTGTCAGCCTGAAAGGCGCCCGTAAAGCCTGCGGGGTTCACGCGGAGCTCGCCCACAAGCATGCCATCGACGATTGTCAGGCAGGGCGTCTGAGTGGGCGCGTGGAACCACATCGTGAGGTGGGAGAGTTGCGGATTACGCGACCATTCCTTCTGTTCCGCTGTCGGCTCGATCCCACGCTGGGCGTAGTAGCCCCACGAGTTACCGCGGGCCGGCCAGCCCAGGCGGCGATCGGTCGATACCCGCACCTGCACCCCGCCACCATGCCAGCCAAACTCCGCGTCGATCTCGGGATCGATGATGCCCCGTAGCGGCAAGGGGTCACCGACATGGGCGGCAATGTAAAGGAAGCCGTCGTCATACATCATCCGGCCGTTGGCCCATTCCGGGCAGTCAGCGGAGCCGTCGCGGGTGCTTGTGAATCCCGGGCGGCCGGCCCACTCGTCGAGCCGCCCGTCTACGATCATGGCCGGAGGCGCCCGGTGCACCGTGATCGAATCATGTTGGGGTCGGCCGAAGATTCTCGCCGCCGTCACGGCATCTTCGTCAGTCCGCACAGGGACCGCGATAGCCCCGTCATTTTTCAGCTCCCGCACGAACCGGTCGGGGCGATACGGAAGTGGCTGCGACTCCGCGGATGGTTCAGGCCGGAACCGGGCCGCTTGGCCCGCCTGGAGCCGCTTTGGCGATCGAGATGCCTCAAGCTTCGAACTGGAGGATGCGATCACCGCGCCGTCGTAAACCTGTACGTCGGTCGCGTTGCCACTGCCGATACCCACGGCAAACTCCGTGCCCAGATCGAGCACGTCAGCGCTGGCTGTCCGCACCCGGAAGCCGTGCATGCCCTTCGGCATCCTCACGAAGACACGGCCTTCGCGCACAAACGCCGCCATCTCGTCGATGAGGTCGAGTTCGCCCGGCCCTTCTAAGATAATTGTCACGCCATTGCGGAGCACGAGTTCTACCGCACCGCCGCGAATCGCAAGCCGCCCGCCCGAAAACGGCCGGCCTGGCTGGAGCACAGGTCCGTTTTCACCAGGGACCAAAAACTGGGTCCGCTTGATAATGGCCAGTGGTTCCGGTTGCGATGCGGCGGGAGGAACTCGCACGTCGCCCGCGACCGTTGCCCGCTCACGCTCAGGCAGGATCGCAAGCGCTGCTACGAAGCCGCCGACCGCAATCACGACCGCAATCACGACCGCACTCGCGATCGCTGCCGCGAGCCAACGGCTGTTGAATCCCTTGCCTGACGGCGGAGCGACTCGCTGGGCGAGGCGCTCGTGTACTGGCTGGGCGAGGCAGGATGCATCCCAATGAAGCGCCGCATGCAGTTCCATGAAAGCCCGGTAGTCGCGGCGAGCCTCGGGGCTGGCCCGTAAGACCGCCGCGAGGTCAAGTTCATCGGTCTCCGACTGGATGCCGTCGGCTACCCGGTTAAAGAGTTCCTGCCAGTTGGTATTCATGCCAGACCTTCCCGGGCGACACCCTTGCTAACGCAGTCGAGCAGCGTCTGTCGAATTCGTCGCAGCCGGTCGGACACCGCCTTGGGTGTGATCTGCAAAGTGGCCGCCATTGCGTTTACCGATCCCTGCGGCTCATACCGCTTGAGGACAAGGTCCCGCTGGGGCTGCATGAGCTTCTCGAGGCACGAAGCGAGCGCGATCCGACGGGGGTCAAACAGCGGCTCGGCGGCGGCTTCCGTGGCGAGCATCCGCACGAGGTCACTGTCAAATACAACCCGCTGCCGCTGCCGCGACTTAAGCCAAGCAAGGGACTGTAGCTGGGCGAATCGCATTGCCCAGGGGAGGAAGGGCCGCGTCGCGTCGAAGTCGACCGCTTTCTGCCAGAGCACGAGATTCGTCTCCTGAAGCACGTCGTCGGCCTCGGCTGGATTCCAGACCATCGACAGGATAAAGGCGTGCAATTGCCGCTGGTATTTCGTGATCTGCACGGCGAATTCGGCGGGAACGGACATAACGGAAAAATCCTCTTCGTCAATGTTACTTAGCGAAGCTGCGGAAATCCCGCGGGGGGCGGTGCCGAAGGCCGGGTGAGCGTGCTTCTGCAGCCTGCGGGATAAGATCTTCGGCTTCTGGGGTTCCTTCGCATTCGGGACCGGGCATGTCGAAATAGGCCGAGAACAAGCTCGGGCACTCCCTGCCGCCAGCCGCGCTGGGAAAGAGCCCGGACGCAGCCTGCCGCAGAGCTTGGATGTCTTCTCCTTCCTCCTGCCGAGCGGTGCTGAACTGAAATCTCTGGCGACGGGGGAAGGCGGTGTGCTCGCACCCGGCAGCCGCTTGAACAACCGGATGCTCGGGGACATCCAACGCTACGAGAAGGACCTGAAAGAGCGGGACAGCCTGATGCAATAGGTGATCCCGCGCATGCAGGTCCCGGTCACGGCTTGGCTGAAGGGCGGGAACGAGGACGCCTACTGCGGCCGCGATGGCTGGCTCTTCTATCGCCGAGACATCGACTCGCTCACCGGCCGGGGCTTCCTCGGCGACAGCTTCGCCAACATCTTTTCGGTCGCGAGCATGGGCTGGGGCGAGGGTGCGGGGCTGGCGGAACACCTGAGCCTCGCGCTTGGCCTGCCGGTGGACGCCGTCATCCGCAACGACGCCGGCAGCTTCGCGACGCGGGAAATGCTGGCCAAGGAGTTGCAACGCGGGAACGACCGCCTCGCCGGCAAGAAACTCGTGATCTGGTGCTTTGCCGCCCGTGAGTTCACCGAGAGCAGCGGCTGGTCGCTGGTGCCGTTCTCGTCCGTCGCCAAGCCGGCCGGCACGACGCCGTAATCATAATTGAGCATAGAGAAAGAATATGTTGGAGTAACAAGGACATCAGTATGAGCATCGGTAGAATTCTGAAAGTCGTGTACTTGGCGGGCCTGCTCGTGACCGGCGGCGTCGGCTATTCGATCATGGCTTTCGATACGGGAGGAAAAGGCGAGCGCCAACTGGTGCCGGCGGGCGAACACTACAATCCACTCATTGCCCCGAGCGGCCGCCAGGTGATCTACACCGCGACGACAAACGGGAAGCTGCGGATCCATGGCGTGGACTGGAACGGCGAGAATAGCCGCGTGCTGGGCGAGGGCTTCGCGCTGTGGCCGTGGCGCGACCCGGCGACGGGCATCGACTGGGTGTATGCGGGTAGTGCGGGCGGCAACGACGGTGACGGGCGTGACCGACGGTGCCCAGGTGCCCAACGAAATGGCGGCGGCGAAGACGCAGGTTGACATCCCCGACTGGCCCTCGAATCGGGCCGGCCTGTCCTATCTGTGGCAGAACGCGCGGGCGCGCAACGTGATCATCGACGAGCGGATCGGGCTTCCGGTCGCCACCGCGCTCGGCACCTTCTCTCATCATCAACTCTCCGTGCCGGCGCGTTTCAATCGCTTTTGAGCCGCGTTAGCTGCTGGCGGGAATGTCGAAAACCTGGGCGATGGGAAGCCGGAGGTGTTTGAGATGGCCACGCTGCCCAACACCAGGCCCCACCACCCCGATCCTCACAAGAACATCTGGTCCGGCACCTTCGAATCGCACCGAACACGACATTGTAAGATACAATGAAGGCTGAACCCTCTTCGCGCCGTTCGTCAAATCCAACGGCGGACCGCGTCTGAGCGATCGGCCGCGGATTCCTGGTTTGTACCCCTCACGCACACCGGCTGGGAAAGTCGGCGAGTGTTCTTAGGCCACTTTTCCTCTGTTACGACGAATCGTTTATGTGGTGACGGTCTCGAACGAGCCAACTCAAGCAAGTAGATCCGCGAGGCAATAGCATGCTGACTCTTCAAGGAAGACCGACAAGTACATTCTGCGACGGCCTGAATCGCCGGGACTTTCTGGCGATCGGTGGACTTGGACTGTCGGGGCTGATACCGCAGCAGTTACTCGGTGCAACACCAGCGCGAGCGGAGAACCACAATCGGTCCGTCATCAGCATTCATCTCGAGGGCGGCCCGCCACAGATGGACACTTTCGACCTCAAGCCAGACGGCCCGGTCGATCTCCGCGGCGAGTTCCGGCCAATCCGCACCAATGTTCCCGGCATTTCTATCTGCGAACTTCTGCCACGGCTGGCGGGCCTCGCCGACAAGTATTCCATCCTGCGGACGGTGGTGGGGAACGTCGATGCGCACAACTTCGACACCACGCAACTCGGATATGCCGGCATGCGGATGCCGAATCCTGCCATGAAGTCGATCGGCGGCGCGCCGGCCGTCGGCTCGGTGATCTCGCGTCTGCTCGGCCCGAACGACGGCATGCCGCCGTTCGTCTGGGATGGCGTCGGCGGCACCCAGGAAGGCGTGCAGACCGGCTACCTCAACGCCATGCACGGCCCGTTCCGCCTTGACAATGCTCACGCCTTCCGCCGCAACCTGCCACTCGAACACATTCACGATCGCGTGAACTTGCTGCGGAGTCTGGACAGCATGCGGCGCGACATCGACGCCACCGGCCAGATGGAGGCCATGGATGTTTTCACCCAGCGTGCCGTCGCCGTGCTGCAATCAGGAAAGCTGGGCGAAGCCCTGGACCTGAGCCGGGAAGACGTGCGGGTACGCGATCGCTACCTGGGCGACTCCGAACGCTTCCGCAGTCAGTCCGAGCGGTTTCTTCTGGCTCGTCGCCTGGTCGAAGCTGGGGTTCGGTATGTTGCAATGAACTGGGGAGGCTACCTCGGCTTCGACTCGCACGAGGAAAACTACCCCAAGATGCGGCAGATCCTGCCCCCATTCGATTCCGCTCTGGGCACGCTGATTGCCGATCTCTACGAGCGCGGCCTGAATCGCGATGTGCTGTTAGTGATCTGGGCCGAATTTGGCCGCACGCCGCGCATCAACGACAAGGGAGGCCGCGACCACTGGCCGGCGGTGCAGTCGGCGCTGGTCGTGGGCGGTGGCCTGCGCATGGGGCAGGTCATCGGCGCCACCGACCGCATTGCCGGCGAACCGACGGATCGGCCGGTACACGTGCATGAACTCCTCGCCACCGTGTATCGTCATGTCGGCATCAACGTGCGTGAAACGCAGCTCATCGACCCAGCAGGCCGACCTCGCTACCTGCTCGATCACCACGATCCGATTCATGAACTGACCTGATCGGAATCGTTATCGATCACGACGAGCGACAATCATGAAGCACACCGAACACAACAGTTTAAGATCCACAGCGCTCTGAACCTTTTTCACGCCGTTCGTCAAATTGGCCTGCCCCCAGCTTGGTACCAGCTGGGTTGTTAGCCATGCAGGGCTGGTAGATGGACGTGGGATCTCGGACGACCCATCGAGTCCAACCCCGATCCCATCACAGTGCCGGCCGTTTCCCGGACCCCGAGTTTGGGTTTGGGACTTTGTCCAAGTCGCCAGGCGACAGAAAACGCCTTGTTTCCAGTGAGGCTGCTGGGGCTCGAACCCATCGACCAACGGATTAAAAGTCCAGACGAGCCCGAAGGTTAGGCCACGGTCGTATCGCGATCATGCGAATTCTCCGGGAACGGCGCGTGTTGATCGGCGCTGGAATCTGGCGCCGAGAGGGCGTTTGCTAACAGTTTGGCTAACAGTGCCAGGGGTCCACTGCACTACCGTCACCCCGCCTCCCGGATGACCTCCTGATACGCCCGCCAGACCCGCGAGTAGGCTCGAGCCCCAGAGCAGCCAGGAGGCCCGAACGACGGCAGGGAGGGCTGGAGGGCATTCCCGTCGAAGACCCGCCGAAACCGTCTGAAACTCGCGCCAGCCAGGGCGGTTTACGAAGGAGTGGGCGTGGGCGGATCCGTGGAGACTGCCCGGCCGGCTCGATAAGGCTCCGCGGTGGTAGCCGAGCACCGCAGTCGCCCGCCCTATGGGTTGCGGGCGAGGCTGTACGTGAGCGGATCGGGTGCATGCGCCTCGTCGTTCCATCCACCACGCCTAGCGCTTTCACTGGCGCGCGCAACTCTGCTTTGCAAAAATATGGGTACCCAATCCACGCCAACACATCTCGCCATCCACGAGTCCAATCATTCCCCCAACCGACCATGACGCCATCCTCCTCGAAGTCCGCCAATTCCAGCAGCAGTTCGTGCAGTGCCACCAGTTTCTGGCCGACAACACGTACCGGCTGGCTGAACTTCTACGTAAGGCTGAGTCCCGCGGCATCCTTCTCCAAGACGCATTCCAACTGGCGGACGTGGGCTACTGGCTGCAGAACATCGACTGGCAGACCAAGTT
>JBAXUW010000079.1:0-13248 GCA_037129495.1 Planctomycetota bacterium
TGGGCAGCGTCATGGGCAGCGTCATGAGCGGCGTCATGGCCGTGAGTTGAGGCCTGTCCATGCTGTTCGGCAAGTTGGTGCATGACAAAATGTGACACCTGTTCAAAGGCAATCTTTGAGGAGTCTTTGCGGCCCCAATCGGCGAGCGCCGCGCCGGCGGCCTTGGAATCTTCGAAGCCTGGGATGTCGTGGCAGGAAGCGCAGGCTAGTTTGGCGAGCGTCTTTTTGCCGACGTAATGAAGGAACGTGGCTTCGCGATCAGCAGCCGACATCCCCAAGAGCATCTGCTCGTCACCCTTGATGTTGGCCTGTTCAGCGCCGAGCCCCTTGGCGAGGACCTCCTCTGCCCGCGTGGTTGGGAACCGTTCCTTGAGATACATCAGTACGAGTTCATCAAGGGCCTTTTGTTCGTCAGGAGTCAAGGAATCGGCTGCAGGAACCTCCGTAGCCTTCCAATCTTCTGTCGACCGGAGCAAGTAGGCGGTGGCATCAGAAGCAGGGTCGCTGACCCTCCCGTCGGGCAGCGTTACTGGCTCCAAGAGCACATTGGGCATGAGGGTCCGCGGATGATAGCGGGCCGGTTCCCGAAGCCAACTGTACAGCCAGGCCGTACCCCGCGGATTGGATGCCACCTTTGCGCCGATTCGCGAGAGGTTCGGGCCATAGGTGCTCACCGCTTCGGGGAAATCAGCATGCTGATGGCAGGCCAAGCAGCCACGAACCTGCACCACCTTTTTGCCCCGTTCGAGATCGGGCGGCGCAGTGATGCCGGCATAGGACTTCACGTATTCAAACGGCTGGCTCGAACGCTGCAGGTAGGTGACCATCGAGCGAATCTCAAGCGGCTCGTACCGCATGGACTCCTCCAGGCCCTTGCCCTCGAGATGCTCCCAGAGCCCGAAGAACCGAGGCATCTTCGTCGACGGCCGGAAATCCTGTGGATTACGCAACCAGGAGTAAAGCCAGTCAAAACCAACCTTGCTGGCCACGTGACGCAGCGACGGCCCCACCTTCGGGAACGTGCCAGGGGTTTCGGGATCCTTGAGAAGGCTGGCGAGCTGATGACTGCGAGGAGAAAGCTTGGCAACATCACCCGAGGCCGCATCGCGGTCGATGAGATCTCGAAGACGTTCCCGCGACTGGCGCCCGTCAGGGCTCGAACGGACATCCTCCACCCAGCGAGTTGCTGTTGGGCCAAGGGCCGCGAGGCCGGCGTCGGAGGAGAGCGCCTCGGCGACCTCGTGGTAATTGGGCGCCAGACGCATGTCGGGCCCGATCCGCTTGTCTGGGCTGGACCAGCCGTTGATTTCGTGGCACCCGTAGCAGCCATATTGGCGAACCAGTTGATAGCCCTCGACGAGTTTGGGCGCGGGGGGTTCAGGAAATCGTTCGCTGGGTTCGAGATCAACGACCTCGTGGTGGCACTTCAAGCAGCTCGATTCCTCGAACCGCTGCGGAAGCATTGGATAAATCCAATGATGATTGTTAGCCCAGCCATACTCATCGTGCCACTCGTGCCCCTGCTTGGGCGTATTTGCCGCGTGCGATGACCATTGAAAACTCGTGGCGCTCCCCTGCCCCTGATGGCAGGACGTGCAGCCGAATGACTGCATCGGATGGGGACTGGTGGAACCTACAAAGAGATCGAGCCGGGGATGCGACGAATAAGGCTGCGGAACCCCTCGCTCAACGGTGAGCGACACCTGCTTGCCCCACGGGACGGACTCAAGCAAACCAGTCGCAGCAGCTTTGCGAGCCAGCGTCTTGCCGCCATCGATATCCACGATGACGTCGCCTGTCATGAGTCCGGCGTTTGCTGCCGGTGATTCGGGGATGACCACGCTCACGGTTGGGTCTTCGGCTTGAAAGAGCCCTTGGGGAGCGAGGTGGAAGCCGTAGAGATCCTCGAGTTGTCGGTTGCCGTCACCCTCCATCATCAGTGGTTCGGGAGCCTTGGCGGGCGTGGGCAGCGAGAGCTTGATGGTCTGCTGCTGGGGGTAGGCAGGATCGGTCGGAGCGCCCGCAGCAGACTTATCCATCCCCTTGTGGCAGGTAATGCACCGGTCGAAGCGGGCGACATCGCGGAAATTATTGTTAATCGTCAGTTGGGGCAGCCAGATCTGGTCGATGCGGAGGGGTCCGTTAAAGGCATCGAGCACTGGAAGTTCGAGGAGTGACTTGCCCGCATTTGGCGCCCGATCCTTGAGCGTCTTTGCCAGGAGGTTGAGCTTGCTGCGATGGTCAGCCAGCGCCTTGGTGGCGACGTCTTCTGGCTCGGTGATCTTCTTGAGCGTCGCGTCGAGTGCCTTGCGGTGAGTATTGGCTGTCTGGAAGTTGAGCGTGGCCGTGGCGACTTCGGCCCGTTTGGCATCGGCAAGCGAAAGGAGGGTAGCGAGCCTATCGGTCGATGCCTCCTCGGCTACACCGAGTTCGTAGTCGGCCCGATACTTGTCGAGTTCGGCCTTACGAAGCTTGAGCGCTCCGGCCTGCAAGTCTTCGCGATATTTTGCCCGCCGGACGATGTCGCGGAGCCGCTCCAAGAGATCGCCGCGGACGACCAGCCGCTGGCCTGGATCGGCCTGTGTCTTCAGCTGATCGATGTCGAGTTGCGCGCGGTCAGCGGCTTCTGCATCAGCCGCCACAGTGCGAACCTGCGTCACGAAGGCTTCGGTCAAGCTTGGATCAAAGTCTGCCCGCCGAACTTCTGCAAGAGTAGCATCGAGTTGTTTCGACTGCTCCTCAAAGGATCGTGACTCCCGCTCATCGATTTTCACAGCTGCGGACCAGGTCTCGAGCGCCCGGAACTCCCGCTGGTATTTCTTCCAAGGGCGATTGTGGTCAGCGACTAACATCGTCACGGTTGCCACAAGCAACAGGATCGACGTTATGCCGAAGACAACATGCAGCAGCTTGAGGTTCCTCCAGGTGTTTTCTGATGCAGGCATGGTGTGGACTCTGGCGTGGTATGAGCAGTGAACGTACGAAGCGTGGCGAACTAAAAACCGACCAAATCAAAAATTGCCAAATCAGAAATTGAGTGAGAATTCCGGAATACTGATGATGTATTTTAAATTAAGCGTCCACCGCAGGACCATCTTGAGCGGCAGTGTGAGCATGAGCAGCATGAGATTGGCCATGATCATGTAGCGAACAAAACCCATCTTGGCGAAGAATCCACGAAACAGCGTCACTGCCAGCAGCGGCGGCAGCAGAACCAGATAAGCTCCAACCAGGATGAGCCCGGGGGCTTCTCGGAGCAGGATCATGCCGAACTGCGTGAGCATGCCCGCTCCCTGCGGCGCTCTGGGCAGCGGTTGATCGAGCAAGTTGACCCAAAACATTTGCGGAAGGTCGACGTTGTTAAGCACTTCAACCTTGTAGGGTGTCCAATACTCGAACGGCCCGAAGAAGTTCCAGTTTGGGCCGCGGAGGAACGTTCCCAGAATGATCAAGGTGATCCAGAGCTCAAAGAATCCAAATTGGTAGACGAGATAGCTAAACTTCCGCTCTTCGATCGAGTAGTACCCGTTGCCTTTCTTGTTAAAATCGATGTAAGGCATCGCCATGAGCCCGAAGACCACCAGGCTCGGCAGCACAACGCCTGCATACCAAGGATCGAAGTAGACGAGCATTTCCTGGAGACCGAGGAAATACCACGGTGCCTTCGAAGGATTCGGCGTCTTCACGCTTGAGGCCGGCTCTTCCAGCGGGGCCTGCAAAAAGATTGCCCAGACGAGCAGGAAGGCCGACACGGCCACCATGCAGATCAGTTCTGTGTAAACAAGGTCGGGCCAGACGAGCACCTTCTCGTCGTTGAGTTTTTCCATGGGCGGTAGACCCTGCGCAATCCGCTCATCGTTGACAACTGCCTGACTGGTGGCGACCCAGGTAAAGAATGCCAGCATGAAGACAAGGCCCACGATCGGCACATTGTCGGCTTTCATAACGATGGAGGCAAAGTTCTCGTCGGCCATCGAAAGCCCCATGAGCACGAGCGCTGTGTTCAGAATCGTCCAGGCCACCATCGGCTTGACGAAGAACTTTCGGAACACGAAAAAAGCCGTGAATAACGCGGTCGTACCGAGGGTGTAGAGCACCGGGCCGGAGAGCTTATTGACAAGCGTTCGTGTTGAGAGCGGCAGCGACGGCACCAGCGTGGACGAACCGGAGAGGGCTAGACTCGCCAGCACCATCATGACGCAGGCCACAACAGACCAGACAATCGCCCAGCCGGGCTGGTTTTTGCGACGCCAGAGAACCAGCGCTGCGACGGCATTCATGAGAGCGATGAATGTGTAATAACCGCCGAGAAATCCGGCAACGTCTTTCAGGAAAAAACCGTTTGAGTGCATACGCTTTGACTTACAGCGGGCCGCTGATGCCGCCGTCCTTTCGCACACGCCAGAAATGGATTGCCAACAACAGCGCTGTCGCCAAGGGGATGGCGATGCAGTGCAGCACATAGAATCGATTGAGTGTTTCCTCACCGACAAAGCGGGCTCCGAGAAGGCCGAAGCGGGCATCGGAGCCATCGGTAATCATGTCAATGCCGCCGATTGTGAGCAGCTGCTGTCCCGGCCCCTCGTAGCCGAGGATCGGCGTGGCGCGGGCCATGTTGGAGCCAACCGTAATGGCCCAGATGGCGAGTTGATCCCAAGGGAGAAGATAGCCCGTGAACGACAGGAGCAGCGTGAGCAGCAGCAGAATCACACCAATCACCCAGTTGAACTCCCGAGGCGGCTTATAGCTGCCGGTGAGAAAAACGCGATACATGTGGAGCCAGGTCGTGATCACCATGGCATGGGCGCCCCAGCGGTGTAATTCCCGCAGGATACCGAGACTCGTCACGTCACGAAGGGCAAGGATGTCGTTGTAGGCCCATTCGAGCGTGGGCCGGTAGTAAAACATCAACAGTACGCCCGTGACGGTTTCCACGAGGAACAGGAAAAACGTTACACCCCCCATGCACCACGTGAACGACAGGGCGATGCCCTGCTTTTTGATCGACACCGGATGCAGATGCAGGAAGAAATTGGTGAGCATCACCACAATCCGATTCCGCCGATCGAGCGGCATCGGGTGGCGGAAGATGCTCTTCCAGATCTGAGAATTGCGGATGGTTTCGCCGATAGCCATGGAGGACTTCTTTATCCGTTCATCTTTGCGATAGTGCGATTGAATCCGAGCTGTGCTGGTCAGGCAGTCCGGAAAAACCTGAGTCTAAAATGTGCGTTACGCTGAGACATACGAATCGGGGTCGGCCCATCCGCCCAACTCTTCCTGAAATGCCTTACTCTTGTCGATTTCCAACTGGCCGTCGTCTGAAGTGCGGATGGCGTAGCGTTCCAGAGGCCGCGGGGCTGGGCCCTCGAAGTTGACACCGTCCTTATAAAATCCGCTGCCGTGACAGGGGCACTTAAACTTCTGCTCCGCCTCAAGCCAATTAGGCGTGCAGCCCAGATGAGTGCAGACGGTCTTCAAGGCGTAGATCTGCTGCTGACCTTGGAATTCACTATTCACGACCCAAACGCCGTATTGCGGAACAAACTTTGTCTCCACCTTGCCGGCAGGGAAGCCTTCTTTAAAACCCACCTTAAACCGGCTGGGTGGTTCGGCGAGGACGTTTGGGAACATGAAACGGGCAAACCCCAGAGTGAACAGGCCGCCCGTGACAGAGAGCGCCGTGAAGCCCACTGCCATGAACGAGCCAAACGCGATCTCAAGAAAGCCACGGCGGTCTTCGTCGCCGGATTTCTTGGCGGCCGAGGCTGCAGGACGCACTGGCACCGGCGGAGCGGTACGAACAACAGCCGGCTTCGCTGCAGCGGCCGGAGCTGCCTTTGGCCTGTCAGCGGCGGCCTGAAGTTTTGCGGTCACCGCTGGCGGGGCATCGGCCTTGCTAACCGGCCCCGGCTTTGCGGCTCCCCGGGCAGCCGCCAGAATACTGGTCGTGTCACGCTGAACGCCGGTCTTGGGGGCCGATGAAGCAGCAGCCTTAGCCTGAGCCGCCGCCGGCTTGACCTTTTCGGCTGCGGCAGTCTTCGGCTCAAGCTTGGGTTTTGGGGCAGCAGCCGGCTCGTTCCCGGTAACCGCCGCGTTCTTAACGCGGGCGGCAGCCAAAATGTCGGCTACGCTCGGACGCGCAGTTCCCGCTGCCCCAGCGGCGACTGGCTTGGAGGCCGGTTTGGCCTTCGGTGTCGCCTCGGCCGGAATCTCGGCCGGAATCTCGGCCGGAATCTCGATCTGGACCTCGACGGCGGGGCCAGTCACATCTTCTGTGGCGGGCGGTATCGCACCGCTAACGGGTTTTGATCGGGCGGCGGCGAGAATCTCGGCCACTGACATCTTTTTTTTCTCAGCCATCCGATAACCTCGGCAAAAGTCGCTGCCAAACGGATCGAACCGGCGGAGGGGCCGACCGGAATAAACCGTCTGCGAAGGACGCTAAAATCCACGTAAAAATGTGGTTTCGACCTTGTTCGGTAGAGTTCGTGATTTTTTTCACAAACTCTGCCTTAAACTGTATCTGTGACGGCTTGGCTGTCAACATTGAATGCCCTCGGTTCATTAAAATCCCGAGCAGAATGCTGGTGCCGCCGGCAGCCGGCCGGGGCGAAAGCCGGCCGTCAGATGGCAGGCTGCTTGAACCCTGAGGTCTGATCGCGTCACAATCGCGACTCTGACGGCAGCCCGACCGGCCTGAAGTAGTTTAAATCGCCCCGAAAGGACTCCGCCCCCGTGCCAGTCTCCCGCAGCTCGACCGCAGCGAACTCCCGTTGTGTCCTGGTGGTTGGCAGTGGCGGACGGGAGCATGCGATCGCCTGGAAGCTCGCCCGGGACGGTGCCAGAGTGCTCGTTGCGCCCGGCAATGCCGGCACCGCGGCCGTGGCCGAAAACGTGCCGATTGCCGCAACGGACATTCCCGCGCTCCTCAAGCTCGCGCAGTCGAGGCAGGTTGACCTCACCGTAGTGGGGCCCGAGGCGCCGCTGGTGGCAGGCATTGTCGATGCGTTCACGGCCGCCGGCCTGCGGATCTTCGGCCCGTCGGCCAAGGCGGCGCAGCTCGAGGGAAGCAAACTCTTCTGTAAGCAGATCATGCATCGCGGCGACGTGCCGACGGCAATGTTTCGCGAGTTTCGCGGCGTTGCGCGGGCCCGCGAATATCTGGAGGCGCGGGAGGATGTGCCGGTGGTGGTGAAAGCGGACGGGCTCGCCGCCGGCAAGGGTGTGTTTGTCTGCAACGATCGGGCTACAGCGCTGGCCGCGCTTGAAAGCCTCGCGACTGACGACCAGCTGGCCGGGGCAGCGCAGGGCATTCTCATCGAAGAGCGGCTGGATGGGGTTGAGGTGAGCGTGATGGCCATCACTGATGGTCGGACGATCGTCACGCTGCCGCCGCTGCAAGATCACAAGGCCGCCTACGACGGTGACGCCGGTCCAAACACCGGCGGCATGGGCGCTTACTGCCCTGCTCCGTTCGTCGATGCCGAGATGCTCGCCGAAATCGAAGCGCGGATCCTCGTGCCGACGGCCCACGCGATGCGGCGGGCGAAGGTGCCGTTTCATGGCGTGCTCTACGCGGGCCTGATGCTGACGGCCCAGGGGCCGAAGGTGCTCGAATTCAACGCCCGGTTTGGTGACCCCGAATGCGAGGCGCTTCTGATCCGACTGGAGTCGAGCCTGCTGGAACTGCTCGACGCAGCCGTCGACTGCCGGCTCGACACCCTCGAGCCACCGCGGTGGCGCGAGGGGGCGAGCCTGACGGTGGTGATGGCGTCGGAAGGCTATCCCGGCCCGGTCCAGAAGGGCCGCGAGATTCGCGGGCTCGACGCTGCGGGCCACCACCCGGACGTGGCGGTCTTTCACTCGGCCACAAAGGCCGTCGATGGCGTGGTGAAGAGCGACGGTGGACGCGTGCTGGCCGTCACGGCTGTTGGTCCCACACTCGCGCGGGCCAAGCTGCAGGCCTATTCCGCCGTCAGGGAGATCCGCTGGCTGGGCGCCTGGTGTCGCAAGGACATCTCCGACAAGGGACTGATCCATGAGCGGACGCTTCTGGCTGCCGAGCCGCCGGCGGATGCACCGACTTCGGAGGTACCTGCATGAGACTCCGCGTGGGGATCGTCGGTCTGGGAAGCCAGTGGGAGAGCCGCCATCTGCCGGCGCTACGGTCACTGGCCGATCGCTTTGAGGTGCGTGGCATCTGCGAGCAGGTGGCGCATCTGGCGAAGCGGGCAGCAACGGAACTCGGCGCTGTGCCGGTCGACGGGTTTCGGGCGCTCGCCGCCCGGGACGACATCGATGCCATCCTCTACTTCGCCGATCAGTGGTTTGGAGCGACGCCGATTCTTGCCGCCTGTGATCACGGCAAGGCGGTCTACTCGGCAATCTCGCTGCCCTTTGCGGCCGACGAGGCCAAACTCCTCCGGCAGCGGGTTGAGGAGTCGGGCATTGCCTTCATGGCGGAATTACCTCGGCGGCATGCCCCGGCGACCGTGCGACTGAAGGAACTCATCGCCACCAAGCTGGGCCGGCCGCGACTGCTCTTCTGCCATCGCCGCGTGCCCCAGTCGGGAACGACAGCGGCGGCTCCGCCGAGAGACCGCGTGACCGAGGCTCGCGACCTGATGGAGCTCGTCGACTGGTGCCGCTATGTGGCCGGCGCGGAGCCGACAAGCGTGGTCTCTGTGCGGCATGCAGAGACACCGGGGGCGGAGACTGACGATTATCAGATGATGAGCCTCGATTTCACGCCGCAGGCCGAGGGGGGAGCAGCCGCCGAGTTGCCAGCCGCCGGAAGCAGGAGCCTCAACTTTGGCAACGGTCCTCTCGCACAGATCAGCTGTGGCTACTATATGCCGCGGCAGTGGGAGGAGGCCGTGGGGTTTCGGCCGCCAGCGGCGTTGCAGGTGGCCTGCGAGAACGGCATCGCCTTTATCGATCTGCCGGCGAGCCTCGTCTGGTTTGACGGGGTCGGCCGCCATCAGGAGTCGCTGGAAAGCGATCGGCCGGTGGGGGAGCAGATGCTGCTGCAATTTCACCGAAAGGTGACGAGCTTGGTGCGGTCCGTAAGCGGCCTCGACGACACGCTCAAGGCGATGCAGATTGTCCAAGCGGCAGAGACCAGCCAGGCCGAAGGCCGTCGCGTGGGCGTGGTGTGAGTCCGGCCGCACTCAGTGTTTATTCGAGTCAGTTGTTGCTGAAGTCGAACTGCTTGCCGGGCCTCAAACCCAACGGGTTTTTCACGAATCGCTGTCGGCAGACATCGCAGAGATCAAACCGCATCAAGCGCACGCCTTCGGTGAGGCTGGCGGGCAGATCCTCGTCGTCGAGATGCTCCAGCATGTCTTGCATCACCTCGAGATGGCCCGCGTCTTCGAGTTCCCCTCTGCCGTCGCAGCCGTCCTGTTGAGCCAGCTCCTCAACAGCCGGAAATACCTCGATCTTCACCACGTGATGCACGTCTACATGGGTGTCGATCGGTCGCTTGCAAATATCGCATGAGTAGTGAAGCATCGTTTTCTCCGCGGGATGAAATGAAATCGGCACGCCCCCGCCAGCCGCGGCGAGGGAGCCGACAAATCGCCGGGTCTCCCCAAAGAGTCTGCCTGTAATCTGTGGCAAAGGCAAGCCGTGAGTCGGAGCCCAGACTGAAGAAAGTTGGCAGTGAGCCGTCCGGGCGACTAAACTCTTGGTGTCCATTGGTTGACCCTCGGGGATCTGTTCATGCCTGCCTCGATGATGCCCTCCACGTTGGCCCCCGGCGCTCTCGGCCTGAGCGTGCTGGTCTTAAACCGTTCGTTTGTGGCCGTTCACATCACCAATGTCCGCCGGGCGATCACGCTGCTCTTTCGACAACTCGTCGAGGTTGTCCACATCGAGGAGGGGCAATATGCCGCCCACACCCTCGAATCATGGCGGGAACTCTCGGCCCTGCGGTCTAGCTTTCGCGGTCCCCACGAGGATTGGGTGCGGGCCGTCGGCTACGAACTCCAAGCTCCCCGCGTCATTCGACTGCTCTCCTGCGATCGGGGGCCGCGGCAGGGGTTGCGATTCAATCGCCGCAACGTCTTCGCGCGGGATGGCAATCAGTGCCAGTATTGCGGCCGTCAATTTCCCATGAGCGAACTCTCGCTGGACCACGTCGTGCCCCGCAGCCGCGGCGGCGTCACAAGCTGGGAAAACATCGTCTGTGCATGCGTGGCCTGCAATGTTCGCAAGGGCGGACGCACCCCGCCCGAGGCCCGCATGAACCTCGTGCGGCATCCGGTGAAGCCGAAGCGAAGCCCCCTGCTCTCTCATAAACTTGGCAACCCAAAGTATGAGAGCTGGAAGAGCTTTGTCGACAACGCCTACTGGCTGGTTGACTTGCGTTAGCCCATTCTTCGCAAATCGCTAGCAGAGCGGATCTTTCTTCTCGGTGATCACCGGAAGCTGTGTCGACATCTCGGCGTTGAGCTGGGTGAATTCCTTCCACTCGGCCGGCAGGTTATCCTCGTGGAAGATTGCCTCCACTGGACACTCGGGCACGCACGCCTCGCAGTCGATGCACTCGTCGGGATGGATGTAAATCATCTTGTCCCCCTCATAGAAACACTCGACCGGACAGACCACCACGCAGTCGGTGTATTTGCAGGCGAAACACGGTTCGGCGACAACATGCGTCATGGCGGATGGCTCCTTGAAGTGGGTGAGGCTGTGTTGGTCTGGCTCTGAGGTCGGCTGGCAAGCCTATCTACCGACCTATTTGGCGAGCTTGTCAAATTGTAACGGATGCGCGGAATCGTAGGGTGAGTCCGCTTACCTGTCAACGATTCAGAATCGGCGATTTGGCAAGGTTTCATGAGTTCCGCTGTTCCGGCTGTTTGTGGCTACCCTGAGCGCCGCATATGATGGGGTTTGGCAGGCCGAAAACCGATGGGTGGCAGCACGAGTGCAAGCTGCGACGATAGCCGTGACGCTGATGGAATCACCTTCTGCAACCGGTGGAACGCCGCCGGTTGGTCCAACCCCCCTCTTCACCGCTGCAGATCGGCAACTTCTGCACGACTGCCTGAGTGGGCATTCTGCTGCATGGGACGATTTTGTCGGCCGGTTTGGCGGGTTGCTCGCGTTTGTTGTCGACCGCACCTCTGCCCAGCGGCAGATCGCCCTGATGTCGGCCGACCGCGACGACCTGCTCGCCGACATTCTCCTGGAAATTCTTCACCGCGATGCGGCGGTTCTTCGGGGTTTTGCGGGGCGGTCGAGCCTGGCGACCTATTTGGCTGTCGTGGCTCGCCGCGTGGTCGTCCGCGGGCTCATGCAGTTGTCTGCGAAAAAACGCGGTCACAACAGCTTTGTCGCCGGACATGAGGCGGTCCGCGGCACCGATGACCACACCCGGCTGATCGACCGCGAACAGTTGGAGGTGATGCTTGGCCGGCTCGACGCCCAGGAAGCCAGGCTGATCCGCCTCCACCATCTGGAGAGCCGCAGCTATGGCGAGATCAGCCAGATCACGGGGATGCCGCTGGGTTCGATTGGTCCGGCACTGGCCCGGGCTCGGCAGAAGATGAAGTCGCAGTCGGACCAGGAGAGCAGCGATTCACCGAGCAACCGGGCTGATCAGCACTGACGGATCAGCGAGATCGACCGGCGTGTAGCCCTCGTAGGCCGGCATCTGCCAGAGTTGGCCCGGGTCGGTGGCGGGCATGTTGGTGGAGATCGCCGCCAGTTCCAGCTGAAACTCAATCCCCGACGCCGGCCACGACACCTCCACGAATCGCGGCAGCGCTGCCCCCGATTGCGGATCGACTCGGTGCTTTGTCGTGCGGCAGCTTGCCAGCCGTTCGCCGGTCGCCGTAAAGAGATGCTGTTCAATCACGAGGCCCGTCGTGCTGTCGAGGATTGTTGATTTAAGAAGTTCGCCGTCGGTCGCTGCCGGAGTCGCCGGGTCTGCGGTCGCAGTGGCGGTGGGCACGATCCGACTGCGGATTTCCAGCCGACCATCAGGCAGCGGGAACGGCCCTTCGTGCCGATCCTCGGGCCGGAAATTCACCAGCCCCAGGAGTTCCGGCATCCAGTCGGCACGAATCGGGAGCAGGCGGCGGGCCGACGACTGTTCGTATTGATCGTGGCGGCAATGGAGCATCATCGGCGGCTGGTGGCGGCGGATCCAGAGCCAGAAGAGATCGTCGTTGCTGCCGATGTCGAGCTCGCTCCCGGTGACGGCGGTCTGGGCGCGGAGTCGAAACCGTCGTGGCGGCTCGCATGCCACCTGCGCCGAGAGCCGCGGCACGCCGGGCACAATGAGCACGGCCTGCGGCGCCATATAGCTCCGCACCCGCTGGGTGTTGTCGTGAACGGTGGCGATAATCTGATCGAGGCTGGGCTGCGCCGGCAGTGTCCGCGGCAGCGGCATCGTGCCCACCTGATAGCCGCGGATTGCCTGCGGACAGGCCGCGCCCGTCGAAGCAACTGCGGCCGCCACCAGCAGAAACGCCCAAGCCCGCGAGGTGGGCAGGCTGCTCCGGCCAAGAGGACGTGAGAAAGAATCGCTCATGCAGCACCTCCGCTCCAGAGCAGCGCTGTCAGCCGTTCCTCGACGCCGGGGGCGGTGGCCTCCTCCGGCGACACCATCCGCACGCAATATTCACGGTCGCGTTTGCGGCATGAGACGATAAGATTTTGAGCAGCGGGGCCGTTTGCTCTGGCGGCGTCGGTCGGCCGGTCGACGAACCGCAGCACGCGGCGGCGGACGAGTTCCAGCGTCACGAGGTAGCGGAGCGTGGCGTCGGCCTCGCTCTCTGCGAGCTCCTCCAGGACGTCGAGCAACACGTCGGCCGGCGCGAGTTGTCCTCCCGCAACCGTGGCAGCGGGATACGTAGAACGCCACCAGACCAAGGTATTGGCGGGCGGACTGTCCCAGGCCGCGGCGGCATAATCGCAGCGATCGAGCCTGCCCTCCGACCGCACGAGCGCCGAGACCAGCGGTTCGCCGGCAGCAAACGTCTGGCCGGTCTTTGCGCAGGCGGCATGCGGTCGGTGGAGTTTGAGTTCCATGCGTGTCACGGCGTGGGAAAGTCGGGCGGGAGGACTTATAGAGATCGCGGCGATCCAGCTCAACCCGCATGCAGCGGCGGTTTCGGGGCTCCCGGCGGCACAGCGAGACGGCGCAGACTGGGGCGAGCGGCCATGTTTCGCGTGAAGACCCCACGAAAGGCAGAAGACTGCGTCGCAAGGATGCGACGCGAGCACCAGCAAACA
>JBAXUW010000008.1:0-37018 GCA_037129495.1 Planctomycetota bacterium
CCCCCAGAGTCTGGCCCCACGGCCCTTCGACTTGGGGAAGTGATTCCCGTTCGATGAAGCTGTTTTGCCCAATTTCCGCAGGCCTGTTGACGTTGCCCCCTGATCCTTGGGATAGTATGTGTTTGTTCGGGAAAGCACTGGCGAACAAGCTGTTCGTCGCCTGCCCCCGGCAGAGCCGAGGAGGAGTGTCACGACCATAAATCGTGCCGCTGTATAGCCCACGTGGCTGTTGTCTTCCCGGCCGGCGGAATTGTTCCGCATTCGCATCCGAGCCTGGGAGCCGCAAGCCATCGAGAAACAGCAACGCATCAACGAACAGATCCGGGTCACGCCGATCCGGGTGATCGGCGCTGACGGCGGACAACTCGGCATCATTCCGACTGAAGAGGCGCTGAATCGGGCTCGCGAAGCCGGTCTCGATCTGGTCGAGGTGGCCCCGGGCGAAAAGCCTCCTGTCTGTCGGATCATGGACTTTGGCAAGTTCAAGTATCAACAGAAGAAAAAACTCCATCGCACACACGTTCATCAAACAAAGATCAAAGAGATTCGGCTCCGTCCCAAGACGGGCGATCACGATATTGATTTCAAGGTAAATCAGGCGAAGAACTTCCTGCAGCACAAAGACAAGGTCGTGGTCTCGGTCGTGTTTCGCGGCCGCGAATTAGCCCACATCGACGAAGGCCAGCGGGTGATGCGAACGATCATTCAACAACTCGATCCCGTTGGAAAAGTAGAAGCTCCTCCGCAACAGATGGGCCGGAAGCTTGTCTGCACGCTGACCCCAAAGTAATTCCTTAATCCATCGCAAACTGTTCATCCATTTCCAACTCCTCTGATTCAGACACTTTCACTCTAGCCCCCCTCATTATCAGGAGCCGATTGCCATGCCAAAGCAAAAGACCCACAAGGGCGTCAAGAAGCGTTTTCGGGTCACAGCCCGAGGTAAGGTTGTGCACCGCCGCGCTGGCACAAGCCATCTTCAGGTGCGGCTCTCCAGCAAGCGGAAGCGTAATCTTCGCGGCACTGGCGTGCTCGCCGCCCCAGAGACTGCAAAGATCGTCACGATGCTGTGCGGCTACAGCTACTAATAACAATGGGCACGTCATAACAAGCGACACGGGTTCCCCCTGATTCAGGCGGGGGCCTTGAAAATCCCGTTCAAACAGCGACATTGTCGGTTCCAGAAAGTAGTTTAAAAACATGCGCACTAAAAACGTTGTTCCCCGCCTCCGTGCCAAGAAGCGTCTCTTCAAAAGCGTGAAGGGCTTTGTCGGTGGTCGGCGCCGGCTGCTTCGCACTGCCAAGGAGTCGATCATCCGGGCCGGTGTCTATGCCCGCCGCGATCGTCGCCGCAAGAAGCGCGACTTCCGTCGGCTCTGGATTGTGCGAATCAACGCCGCCTGCCGCGAACGTGGCCTGCGGTATAGCCAGTTTATTGCTGGTCTGGAAAAGATGGGTTCTGAACTCGATCGCCGCACGCTTTCCGAAATGGCGGTGCTCGATCCA
Source organism: Planctomycetota bacterium (assembly GCA_037129495.1). Lineage (GTDB taxonomy): Bacteria > Planctomycetota > Planctomycetia > Pirellulales > UBA1268 > CAMCQY01. The sequence goes on from JBAXUW010000008.1 coordinate 1,507, forward strand.
ACCGGCTTTGACGCCGTCGTAAACGCCGCCCGGCAGGCCCTCGGATTGCCGGAGCCGGCTGCGGTCGCGTAGTGCCGTGACTGTCTCTAGCGACAGCGATGATACGGGTGCAAACGATGCTCTGACCGCGGCGGGTCAGGCCCGACAGCCTGTTGGAATCGCGGTTTTTCTCGCCACTCTGACGGCGTTTTGTGAGGCGGCGGCAGAGTCGTTGGGCGGAGTGGCAGACGAGGCCGCGCTTGAACAGGCTCGGATTGAGTTTCTCGGGGCCCGCAGCGGCCGACTCAAAGCCGTTCAAAAAAATCTCTCCGGCCTCGCGGCAACTGACCGGCCGGCGGGTGGTCGGCATTTCAACGAGGCGAAGGCGGCGGTCACCGCGTTATTTTCGGCAGCCCAAGAGCGCTTGGCTGGCAGCGGTGGGGAACAGGCGACCGACGCGATCGACGTGACGTTGCCTGGAGACCCCGTCCGGCTCGGACACATTCACCCAATCACGCAGACGATCCGCCGCGTGCAGGAGATCATGGCCCGCCTCGGCTTCGAGAGCGTTGACGGCCCCGAGGTCGAGGACCAATGGCACAACTTCGAGGCGCTCGCCATTCCCTCTGAGCACCCGGCCCGGGATCCGCTCGACAATTTCTATCTGGCCGTGGCCCGGGGGGCCGAGCCGCTCCTGCTGCGATCGCAGACCAGCACCGTGCAGATTCGGGTTATGGAAAACCGGCAGCCCCCGCTGCGGATCGTGTCGCTGGGCCGCGTCTACAGGCCTGACACTGCCGATGCCACGCACTATCCGATGTTTCACCAAGTCGAAGGGCTGCTCATCGAACAGGGCACGACAATGGCCCATCTCAAGAGCGTGCTGCGCCAACTGGCGTCGAGCTTCCTCGGCGGCGATGTGCATGTGCGGTTTCGGCCATCGTTTTTCCCGTTCACCGAACCGAGCGTTGAGTTTGATATGGAGTGGGGTGGCCGTTGGATTGAAATGGGCGGCGCCGGCATGGTCGATCCTGCAGTCCTCACGGCGGTCGGCTACGACCCGGAGAAGGTCTCGGGATTCGCGTTTGGTCTGGGCGTCGAGCGGATTGCGGCCCGCCGTTACGGAGTCGCCGATATTCGGGATTTCTATCGCAACGACGTCCGGTTTTTGCGGCAGTTCTGACCCGCCCGACACAGGGACATAAGGCCGATGATCATCTCGCTCAACTGGCTCTTCGATTACACGAGTCCTGTAGCAACAGAGGCGATCGTGGAGCGACTGCTGCTCTCTGGGCTCAACCATGAGTCGACGCATGCGGTCGGCAGCGACACGGCGATCGAACTCGAAGTCACGAGTAACCGCCCTGATTGCCTGGGGCACATCGGCGTGGCCCGCGAGGCCGCAGTGCTTTTCGATCGGCCACTGCACATTCCCGATCCCCGACCGCGTGAGGAAGCGACCGCAGCGACCGCTGCCATCGCGGTGGAGATTCTCGCCCCTGAGATCTGCCCATTCTATTCGGCCCGCGTCATCCGGGGTGTGAGAGTCGGACCCAGCCCGCAGTGGCTCGTCGACCGGCTGGCTACGGTCGGCCTCACGAGCGAAAATAATGTTGTCGATGTCACCAACTATGTGATGCTTGAATGCGGCCAACCGCTCCACGCCTTCGACCTCGCAAAAATCAGAGGCGGGCTGATCAGCGTACGGCGGGCCGTGGCCGGCGAATTATTCACGGCCATCAACCACAAGACCTACACCCTCGCCGCTGGAATGGGCGTGATCGCCGACACCGAAGGGCCTGTCGCCCTCGCCGGGGTGATGGGAGGAGCTGGCACCGAGGTAGCCGCGACCACGACTGATATTCTCATCGAGTCGGGACAGTTTGCCCCGCTCACCGTTCGCGCCGCCGCCCGCGGGCTGGTGCTTGCAAGCGGCTCTTCCTATCGCTTCGAACGGTCGCCCGACCTCGCGGCAGTCGACTGGGCGAGCCGCCGCGCCGCTGCATTGATCCAGGAGATCGCCGGTGGGCAGGTGCTGCACGGCACCGTCGAGGCTGGCCGGCTGGCCGGAAGCCCCGCGACGATTGTCCTGCGGGAAGCCCGGGTGCGGGAAGTGCTCGGCATCGACATCCCGGCAGCTCGTCAGCGGGCGATCTTGATTGGGCTGGGATTTGTCGCCGAGAGCATCGAGGGGGATCGCTGCCGGTGGCGGGCACCCACCTGGCGGCGGGACTGCTCGCGGGAGATCGACCTCGTGGAGGAGATCGCGCGGATCGAAGGCTACGACCATGTGCCGGAGAACGAGCCGATCGCGGCGCGGCCGGTGACGGAATCTGCTCGCGAGCAGACGCTCCGGCAGGCGGCCGGGGTGCTCGTCGCCGCGGGCTTCTGCGAGGCGATGACGCGGAGCGTGGTCGGCGAGACACTCGAAGCGCTGGCCAGCCCGTGGGGCGACGCACCGCCGCTCGTCTGCGCGCCCCCGCTTGTTCGTGGCGCCGATCGACTCCGGCGAACACTCCTGCCGAGCCTCCTGGAGGCCCGCGCCGCAAACGTGGCCGTCGGTGCCGAGCGGCCGGAGCTCTTCGAGACCGCCCGGGCCTACGTGCTACGGACTGCGAGCCCGGCTGCGGCCGCTTCGCCCGTGGAGGAGCCGCTCCTGCTCACGTATGTCATGGGGGGCAACTTTTCGGCTACGAAGGGCCTCGCCGAGGCGGTGCTCGATCGACTCGGGATTCTGGCCAGCGCCGGGGGCGAGACAGAGGTGGTGTTTCGGCCGGTGAGCCTTGATCTCTTCGCTCACGGCCGGGCGGCGGAGATCGTGCTCGTCGCTCGCGATCGGTCTGCCACGCGGATCGGCGTTGTCGGCGAGGTGGCTCCCGCGACCCTCGCCCGGTTTGGACTCAAGGGAGCCGTCGCAGCGGCAGAACTGCGGCTTGATCGGTTAGAGTTTGCCGTCGGCATTCCGCGGCCGCGGACCCGCCCCAGTGACTTCCCGGCGATCGAGCGAGACGTAAACCTTGTCGTCGATCGAGCGGTATCGTGGGGCGACTTGGTGGCGGCCATTCGTGGCGGGGCCGGCGGGCTTCTTGAGGATTGCCGGCTTGTGCAGGTCTGGGAAAACGCTGAGCGGCTCGGCAGCGACAAGAAGAGCTTCGTGGTATCGCTGCGGCTCCGAAGCGCCACGGGCACGCTCGCTGGCGAGGAGGCCAACCGCACGGTCGACGCAGCGGTGGCTGCCTGCGGCCGGCAGTGCGGCGCGGTCCTACGGGCCTGAAGAGGAAAGCTTGAAAAACTTACGCCACGAAAGATAGACGACTACCGGTCGGCGTAGACCCGCGTGAGCTCTTCCTTTGTGACCGGCGCGGGATGGTCATCGCTCACGAGTTGCACCTGCATCCGCTGGTCACCCTCCCGACGGCCACGAACGCGGACGCGATACACCACCTCCTCCGAGGGCGCGAGCTTCGCCAGCGGCTCAAACACAAACGCCAGATTGTCAATGCGGTGGGCTGCCGGTCCCTTGGCATCAATCGGTTCAAGGTCGCCGAGAAGAGTCGCCGTCAGGCGCACGCCACTGGCGGCCTTCGTGCCCTGGTTGCCGACCCGGATAATGTATTCCGTCATGCCGCCCACCTCGATCGGATCTTCGCTGTCGGTGAGCTCAAAGAAGATCGCGGCCAGCCCCTCCACATCGACAGTGTGCGAGGTCTGAGCCGACGGGCCGTCGGTACTGCGGGCGGCGACGACGATCTTCTGCGTGCCGAGATCGACCGGCATCACGACCATCTCCACGGTGCCCACCTCGCCAGGCGGTAATTCCTCCAGACTCCAGAGCACGCGGTGGGTACGTTCCTCATACCAACCGGCATGATTGGCGCGAACGAACTTTAGGCCGGGGGGTAGTTGGGTGGCCAACTCTATCGTGCGTGCCGAAGCCGTGCCGGCGTTGACGATCGAGAGGACACAGGTAGCGGGCCGCTGGAGGTAGCGACGCGATGGCATCTCCGCAGAGAGTTCAAGCGTCGGGGCCATGATCTCGATCCGCACCGCCTGTTCGATTTCCAGGCCGCCGTCGGCGCGGGCGATAAAGCGGGCCTGATGAACACCCGGGCCTCTCGAACTCATCACCAGATCGATCGTCCGCGAATCGCCGGGCCGGAGCTGACCGACGTCAAATTCCAGTTCATTCCCCGCGGTGTGCGACACGCCCTCCGGCAGCACGCCTTCGACGACGATCCCCGTGGCGACGCCAGTGCCCGGATTACTGACCTTGAGCGATAGCTTCACATCGCTGCCGATCCGCAACGCCTTGACCTCGTTCGCCTCAAGTCGCAGGTCTGGCTTGGTGGCCCGTGACCGCAGCGACGCCTCGGTGCGGAAGCTCACGCTCGCCACGCTGCCAATCTCACCTTCGATCTGCGGCATCACTTCCATCGAGATGCGACCCTCGCCACCGGGGGGCAGCGTGCCGAGCGGCCAGACCAACTCGCTGCTGCTGCCCGTGCGGCCAACGCCTTGGCCAGTGCCAACCGGACTGGCGGGCGGTGTTGTGGCAATGAGCACCGTGCCAAACGGGATGGCATCGCGAACCGTGACGTCATGAGCTGTGGCAGTGCCGACATTTCGCACCAGAATCTCGTAGCGGGCTGGCTTGCCAACCTGAATGTCGCGCGGGCCGCGTTTTTCAAGGGCGAGTTGCGGCGTCTGGAGGCCCTCCAATTGGGCGGCACCAGGACGCCCCTGTCCGGCAGTATCGGGCAACACTCCGCCAAGTGCGGCGACTGAGGCCGAGCCGCTCGAGGCCGGCGCTGACTCGGCCCGCACTGTGGGGGGCGGGCCCATCGGGGGAGCGCCCGCGAACGGATTGGTCGCGGTCACGTTGACGACCGGACGGAAACGAGCGGGTGACGAGGGAGGGGCCGGGGACGTGGGTGCGGCTGCGAGAGGTGCGGCTGCGAGAGGTGCGGGGAGCGGAGCCGTGGGAGCTGTCTCCAGATCGGTGCCGAGTGCTGCCAAACTCTGCGGTGGCTCCGGCGGCGTGGCGACAGGAAGTGGTGGTTCGGTGACAAAAGCGGCGTCTGGGCGGGGCAGCGGAGCGAGGTCGGTTTCTTCACCAGCCGGCAGGGTGGCCTCGTTGACTGGGCTGTCAGGCTGAGCCGGGCTGGTGTCGGCAGGTGGACTGAGATCGGGTGACTCGCTCGGCTGCAGACCTTGCGTGTCGGACTCTTCCGCTGAGGCTATTTTCACGCGCTCGGCTATTTTCACGCGCTCGCTGTCGGTGCCCGGAAACCGATCGGGAGGGGCAAACCGGGATGTCTCGATATCTGCCTGTGGCGGAAGCGGATGGAAATCCTCCGCAGACTCGAGCGTCGCCGGCCGCGTTTGATAGCGGTCCTCGACGGGTGGGCTGGTGGCGGGCGATACGGCCGGTCGCCAGTCGGGTTGGTTCATGGCCCGTGGCGGATCGAGATCATTGTCGTTGCTTGGAAACCGCCCCGGCTCCTGTGCCGGCCGCGTTACGCCCGGAGGGGCAAAGGCTATGACCGGCGGCTCAGTCGGAGGACTCGCCGCTGTTTCACCGCCCGTGGAGCGGCCGACTCCCAACGCCCAGACGAGCCCAAAGCCGGTGCTGGCGCAGATAATCGCTCCGAGCACCAAGGGCAGGCTCGACTGCCGAGGGGTAACGACCAGATCTTGTCGTGATGGATGTTCAGGTTGTGGCATGCGTGAATCCCCAGGGAATATTTCCCTGGTGGATTACCACACAAAGGCCCGTGCCAGAAAGACCATTTGCAGGAGAATCGTAGGTTAGGCAGTCATGAGAAGCCGGCGAAGATGGAAGTGAAATTTGCCCAGCTTGCCACCGTAGTTGCCCGCCGAGATGGCGGCGATGTCTGGTGTGACCGCCGCACGGATACCTGCCACCATCGCTGCCGCCACCGCTGACTCGTCGATACCATCGATGACGATCTCCAGAGCACAGGTCGCCCCGGCCACCAGGCTGGTTTCCACACGGCCCACGAGCGACGGGCAAAATGCCTCGTTGGTCGACGCGCGAAGCGTCGCGTACCGCGAACCAACCTTGCTACCCGACCGGACAACACCGCCAGGAAAGGGGGTAATCGTGCCAGGCGTGGCCGCGATGGCGTCTACAGCCAGTTTCGCGGCTGCGAGTGTGGCGGTGAGCGACCGGCCTTGCAGGATGAAATTGCCGCCGCCGACACCCTTATTGATGCCGACTGTCTCCTCGACTAAAAACTCACCGTCCATCACCGGAACCCGCCAGAATCGACGTCCTTCTACGACTTTTGTCTTCTCACAACCATCGCCAAAAAAACGGATATGGGCCCCCAGAGGCCGGCGCTCCTCGGCGGCCGGCAGGCCGTCGAAGACGTTGACTGTGGGACAGGTGAGGAGGCACTGAGCGGTCCGGTTGGCGGCCGCTTTTCCCACGCCATCTGCCGAAAAACCACAGGCCAGAACCGCCGCACCGGGGCGGCCGTCGGGCGTTTCCTCGGCTCCGAGCCATCGCTCGACGCCAACTTCCGCATCACAGCCGATCACGCTCGTGCCGTAGCCGCAGGCGGCGTGGACGGCAGCGCTGAGCCAATGGGCATCTGCCGCCGTGACGACGAGCCGCGCGTGGTGCAGCCGAAAGGCCTCAGCAAACGTGTCTACGATCTGTGTCGATTCGATGAGCATGGCGGCAGGGCCTCGCCGGGGTTGGAAGTCATGATCAGGCTGAACCGCCATTGGGACGCGAAAGATTCTGGGTTCTCTCCGCCGCTGGATTTCGCATATCCTATTAGACATGCGCGGGGGCCTTTACGGCCACCTCCGCTATTGCCCGTCAACCATCAGCCCGAGGATACCGCCGATGTTGTTTTCCATCCGTGTGCGTGCGGCAGCGCTGGTTTTTGCCACCGTCATTCCCGGCACCGCCGCGATTCCCTCAAACGCTCCCGGGGCCGACGCCCTCACTTCAAGCGGCGTGGCGGTGATTCCGGAAGACGCCGCGTTTGCCTCAGCCACGCTGCGGGCCCGGGAACAATACGACCGGTTTGTAAAGAGCAACGCCTATGCCGCTCTCAAGGCACTGCCGATGGTGGCCCGGAGCCTCGAATCGCTTGAGGAGCAACAGCTCCAGCCGGGTAGCCCGCTCTCGATCTTGGCGACCTTCATGGAGCTTCCCGAGAACGAACAGGCGGTCGACCTCATCAAGGAAATGGTCTCGTCCGACACGTTTGTTTACGGAGAGCCGTCCTGCGTGACGTTTGTGCAACTCTTGAAGAAGGTGCAGCAGGCGCAAAACGCGGCCGGCATGCTGCGGCTCGCCAGTGGTGATGCCTCCGTCGGCGGCTTCGAAATGGATGTACTCGAAGGGATCGATGTCGAAGAGATGGATGATGACGATGAAGGAGATGCGGATGAGGTCGATAAAAACGAAGTGGATGAAGACGAGGATGACGAGAAAGCAGCCACAGACACGCGACGGCGGATCCGCGCCCGCGCGGCAAAGTTTCAGGCCGCCGACGCTGCGGAACAGATTTCTATCGACGAACTCGCCACGCGACTGACCGTGAAGACGCTTGCTGAAAACGTCAACTTGATTGTAGTGCCCGATATCGTCTGGGGTTTTAAGACTGGCAAAGTCGATGCGGCCACCTCGCAGCTCAAGCGGATCGAGGTCCTGATCAAGCTGCTCGCGCAGGCCAACCCTGGCCTCGCCGACTCACTCAAGCGGGTCAAGGTCGCGGGGAGTGAGATGATCACATTCACCATCAAGCCTGATGCCAATTTAATTCGCGAGGCCATTCCTGGTCTCGAGGATCATGCACAAGAGCTGGAAAAAGTTTATGAAAAGGTGTCGGGTCTAGAGCTTGTGATTGGCCTGGGGGTCATCGGCGACCGCGTTATCCTCTCGATCGGCGACTCAGTCGACCATCTCGAAAAGCTGGCCGTGACAGGACGCGATCGCAAGGGGCTCCTCACCACGAAGCCGTTTCAGCCGCTCCTGGCGCAGAAAGACAAGCCGCTCACGGCCGTGTCGTATCTAAGCGAGCCACTGCAGAAGGCACTGGCCCCGTCGGCGTCCGACATTGAGCAACTGGCCAACTTGAGCGATACGATCGCCGACCTCGCTGATCTGCCTGACGGAGCGGCCGACGAGGCCCGCAAGAGCCTCGGCAAAGTTGCCGAGGGCTACAAACGCCGGCTGCCCGTGCCCGGTTCGTGGCTGGCGTTTTCGTTTCTTTCGGAGCAGGGCTACGAAGGCTACGTCTGGGACTGGTCGAAAAACCTGCCATACGACGGTTCAAAGCGGCTGGAGCTACTTGAACACACGGGCGGAGCGCCGCTGGCGGCAGCCGCATTTCGGGTGAAAAATGACCCCGGTCAGTTTGAAGATTTTGCGTCGTGGGCCGACATGGGCTGGTCGTTTTTTCGCAAGTATCTGGTGCCGAAGGCGAGCGAAGAAGACCAGGAGAAGATTGCGGAAGTCGACGAGCACCTGGGGCCGCTGGCCGCGAAGCTGGTCAGCATCATCCGGATGAAAATTCTGCCGAGCCTCGCTGGCGGCCAAGCAGCGTTTGTGATCGACGGCAAGACCACCACGAAGCGGCCCCACAGGTTGCTGCCGGCAGCCGCGGAGCCGCTGCCGCTTTTCGAGCCGGCCATCGTGCTAGGGCTCGACGATCCGAAGCTCTTCCGTGAGGGGATGAGCGACCTCTTCGAACTTTCTGATGAGTTGGTCGACGCGGTGCGGGAGCTGAATCCCGACGCCATGCCAGCTGAATACAGTGTGCCAGAGCCGGTGAAGACAAAAGGAGAGGGGGGCACGCTCTGGTCATTCCCCCTAACCGACAGTGGCTTTGACGAAAAAGTTCAACTGTCGATCGGCGTTACCGATGATGCGGCTGTCTTTTCGCTCGTGCCCAAACAGGCCGGCCGGCTGCTGCTGAAAGCACGTCTTGAGACAGGCTCGCAGCTCGCGAAATTTGAGGAGCCATTGGTGGGCGCCGCAACGCTCGACTTCGCCGGTCTGGTCGAAGTCATTCAGCCGTGGGTGGTCTATCTCACACGATATGGCTGCGCTCAACAGCGGGATGGCAACGTCGATCCCGACTCAGAACTCGGCCCTGACGACGAGAACGAGCAGGCCAAGGATGCGCTCGCACAGGCCAAGGTGTTGTTTGAGGTGCTCAAATCGCTCCGGGTCGCCGTGGCAGAGACAGCGATGCAGTCAGACGCCATGGTCACGCACTGGCGCAACGTCATCCGTGATCTCCCCGCGAAGTAACCTCTTCCCGGCTCCGTCTTTCTTAAGTGGGATAAGTTTTCCAACTTGTCCAATCCGTCTTGCTACCCGCTATGGCACTGCACCGCCGGGCCGGCTCTCCGGCTGCGCGTTCTTGCGTCTTTGTTAAGGAAGGAATCACCTGTCGCGCCGTACCACGCCCCGCACGAAGAGATCGCCGCCCGGGTGGCCGACGTGCTCGATATCAAGTGCAGCCGCGTTGAGAAGCGATGCGCTGCCAGTGCCGCCGACCGCTGGCGGCGCAGCGGCGCCGCCAATGATCATCGGCGCGATGAATGCCCAGACCTCGTCGATCAGGCCGGCGTCGGCAAAGCTCCCCAGCACCTGCGGGCCGCCCTCGATGAGCACGTTCGTGAGCCGCCTCACCGCCAACTCCGTGAGCAATGCTGTCAGCCGCTCACGGAGATCGGCCGCGGCGCCCCGCCAGACCTCGCAGCCGGCCGCTTCGAGGGCCTGCAGGCGGTTTGCTGGCGCGGCCGGGCCGACTGCCACGAGCACGGGTCGATCGCGGGCTGTCCGGACAAGCCGGCTCTTCACGGGCAGTCGGGCCGCGCCGTCGAGCACAATCCGCACTGCCTGACGGGGGCCCGCAGGGCGGGCTGTGAGCAGCGGATCGTCAGCGAGCGCCGTGCCGATGCCACAGAGGATGCCGTCCATCCGGCCGCGGAGTTCGTGCACGATCTCACGGGATGCCGCGGACGAGATCCAGCGGCTCTCACGGGCCGCCGTCGCTACTCGGCCGTCGAGACTCATCGCCCACTTCGCGATCAGCCACGGACGCTCCTGCTGCACGAGCATGCTGAAGGGCGCGATCAGCCGGCGTGCCTCGGCCGCGCAGACCGCTGTCGTGACATCGATACCAGCCTGCCGCAGGGCATTGATACCGCCGCCGCTCACGGCCGGAAAGGGGTCGGGGGTCGCCACGATCACCCGCGCGATGCCCGCAGCGATGATCGCGGCAGTGCAGGGGGGCGTCTTGCCCTGATGGCAGCAGGGCTCGAGCGTGACGGCGAGCGTGCCGCCGCGGGCCGCATCGCCAGCCGCTGCAAGCGCTGCAATTTCTGCATGTGGGCCGCCGAAGTCTGCGTGCCAGCCTTCCGCAATGATTCGGCCGCCGCCACCGGCAGCCTCGATCACTGCCCCCACCATGGGATTTGGTTCGACGCGGCCAGCGCCCCGGCCGGCCAGTTCCAGGGCCCGTCGCATCAGCAGTTCGTCGCGGCCCCCTTCGAAACTGCTTGCGTGCATCGGTTCGGTTGACCTCAGCCCGGTGTCCAAAGCGACTTCTTCTCGCCTGAGGAGCCCGACTGCTCGCCGCCAGGCGTCCAGATCCGGCCAGCGTCGGCAGCCGACGGCTGACCACCGCCGGGCATTTGACCGGCCGCAGACTGGGCGGCCAGTGCACTCAGGTCAACGCCCGCCTCCTGCAGCACCTCGGCTAAGGCCGCGATCACCTTCTTATCGCGGGCATGCTCGCGCTGGAGGTGGTTGAGCAGCCGCATGATGCTCGGTTCATCAGCCCGCGAGAGCCGCACCCGTAATTCGGCGACATCGAGCATGCCGTCGTTTGCCTTGAGATCCTTGGCGAGTTCCCGGAGCTTGCTGATGATGTCGAGCTTCTCAAGGCTCGTCAACGCCCGCTCCTCCAGCACACCATAAGCCTCCCAGCGATCCTCCGGCGTGGCTTCGGCCCGCGCAATGATCGCCCGTGCGGCCCGCACCGCCGCCAGATCAAAACCGGCGTCGAGCGACGTCAGAAAGAGAATCCGCAATTCTTCCAGCGGGATATCGTCGAGTTCTAGACGGTGCCAGCGGAGCGGCGGAACGTCTTCAAGTGGCCGGGCCGAACGGATCATCGCCGGTGCTGCGAGCCCGAGTTTGGTTCGGACTTCGGTCCAAGCGGCCGAGAGTTCGGGCTGGTGGGAGGCCGCCTCACCCTCGCTGATCAATGCTTCCAGACGACGAGCCGCATCCTTGCCCGGTTCGGCAACCGCCTGCCGTGGCGTCTTGCCGAGAAGTTCCGGAAGCGGTGTCTCGGGCCAGACGGCTAGAAAACGCTCGCAGGTCGCTGTTCGCTGGCGGGCGAGCAGGCGGTCGACAGGCGAGGGACCGTCGGGCGTTGTCGGCTCCTTCGCAAGCTCAGCTGGATTCACCCGGTACTGTGGGTTCTGGAGCCAGCCCGTTGGCGACGTGGTAGGCAGCCGCCCCCGCCCCGTGTCGGCCGGTGGAGAAAAGGTGCAGCCTAATAGTTGTTCAACAATCGGTTTTGCATCCGCCAAGTCGGGCTCAAAGCCCTGTAAAATAGCTTCGGGATCGCGGTCGGTCTGCCGGCCAAAGACCAGCAGCGAGGCGAGCAGCCGATCTGGCTGGTCGGCACCAGATGGAGCATAGACCCGCCACACCGAGTGGGGCGGGGCCGCGCCCCGCGAGACCCACGCCGACCGATCGAACGGTGCGGTATCAAGCCGGCCTTCGTGGCGAAGCTTCTCCTCGAGGAGTTCAATGCCGCCGACCGCCTCGCCACCGCCGCTCGGCAGCGGCGCCATGATGCTGATGATCTTCACCACGGGCGAGCGGTCGGGATCTGCTGCAGTCTCCATGGCGATCGCCCGACCGGTTGCCTCGATGGCGTCATCGGACTGCCCCGCCGGGCCCGCCTTGACCGACTTCAGCTTGGCAACAGTCAGCCAGGCTTCCGACGCCTCGTAGGGCCTGGCGAGCATCTCACAGAGAATGGCGATATTTGTAAACAGCTCCGGACTCTCACCCGCGACGCCCGTCAGGCTCCGGAAGGTGGCAAGCGCCTTGGAAAGCTGCCAGTCTCCGGCCGACTTCAGGGCGGTGTCGAATTCGAAGCGATAGGAAGCGTCAGCCAGCGACGACTCAAACGACATCTTGGAACGCAGGCTCGGTGGCACGCCCGCGGAGCCGACGATTGAAGCCAGCGCCTGCCGCTCCTCTTCGGTGCCGAGCGAACGTTCGATCAGCCACTCGACGATCGCCTGGGCGCACCCCGGGTGCCCCGTCTGCGCGGCGGCCTGCACGAGTGTCTGGGCCGACCGCATCAGGTCCGGCGGCACCTCAGCGCCGGCTTGTGCACGTGCCTTGTCGAGCAGCGCCATCGCCTCCTGCACCCGGCCCACCATCGCCTCCGTCACGGCAGCCTGCCCAAGCGCGACGGGATTGTCGGGACAGGCCTCAAGAAACTCCTTGCTGCCAGCGGCGGCCTCGGCAAATTTCTTGTTGGCCAGTTGCAGCCTGGTGCGGTAAGCCATGAGGCAGGCCCGCCCCGGATACCGCTTGATAAGCCGCTCCACCTCCTCCAGCCCCGCCGCGTATTGCTCCCCCGAGGTGAGTCGGTCGAGCTGTTCCAGATCGCCGATGAGTTCGGAGCAGCAGAACTTGAGCTTCTTGCCGGTGCCACCCGGGCACGGTGAATACGGGTCGAGGGGCATGCGGGAATCATCTCCAGTGCGAGGGTGTTGAGATCGTGCCGCAATGTACCACCAGCACCCGTTCGAGGCGAGTTGCCGCCCGCTGCCCGCCGCGACATACTGCCTACTCCTCGCTGGTCTGGGTAGGCGGCCACCAGCGCGGCAGAAATTGGACTGGCCTGTTTCGTTGTCAGCCACACCCGCCCGAGCCATTTTGTGCAGCAGCCCCGAATTCTCATCATCGATTCGGAGGGCAGGAGCGGCCTGCCTTACGCGAAGCTGGCCGCCCGACTCCAGCCCTTCGAGGTGCGGGTGGAGAAGTCTCTCGAAGCAGCCCTCGCGACGCTCTCCCGCGACTCGTGGGATCTGGGAATTGCCACCATCCGCAGCGGACCGACGGCCGATGTGGTCCATGCTGCCCTCCAGCACGCCGACCCGCAGCTGCCGATCGTGGTGATCGACGCTCGTCCGAGCATCGGCACAGCGCGGGCCTGCCTCCAGGCGGGCGCGGGGGAGTATCTCGACATCGCCCGCGCCGAGGCGGAGCTTGAGGATGCCCTTGTCCGACTGCTCACGGCCGCGCGGCGCAAGGCGGCTGAGCAAGTGCTCCGCCGGGCCGTCGAGCGGCCCTACGCCAGCGAGACTTTTCTCGGCGCAAGCCCCGCGATGCAGCGTGTCTATTCCATCATCGACCAAATCGCCGGCAGTTCGGTAGACGTGCTCGTGCTGGGCGAGACGGGCACCGGCAAGGAACTCGTGGCCCGGGCGATTCATGCCCGCAGCCGGCGAAACACCGGCCCCTTGGTGCCTGTCGATTGCGGGGCGATCCCTGATGCACTGATGGAGAGCGAACTCTTCGGCCATGAGCGCGGCGCCTTCACCGGGGCCGACACCAGACGCATGGGCTTGGTGGAATTCGCCGACGGCGGCACGCTCTTCCTCGACGAGATCGGCGAACTCGCGCTGCCGATGCAGGCGAAGCTCCTGCGGGTGCTGCAGGAGCGCCGGGTGCGGCGCGTAGGGGCGCGCCTGGAAAACGCGGTCGATGTGCGGGTGGTGGCGGCGACATCGCGGAACATGAATCAGATGGTTGAGCGCGGGGAGTTTCGCCGCGACCTTTTCTACCGGATCAACGTGGTCCAAATCGACCTCCCCCCGCTCCGCGCTCGCGGCGACGACATCGGCCTGCTGGCAGAGTTTTTTGCCAACCGCGCCGCCCAGGAGATGGGACGGCGAGTCAACGGCCTGTCTACCGACGCCTATCAGGTGCTCAAGGGTTATGACTGGCCAGGAAACGTCCGCGAACTGCAGAATGTGGTGCGGCGGGCGATAGCGCTGACACGTTCTTCCGCGGTCGGCGTGGACGACCTGCCTGATGAACTCGTGGCGGCTGCAGGCCGCAACACCGCTGCAGAAGCGGGAGCCATGGGCTATTTCGCCCAGCGGGCCGACCATGTGGCGAAGTTTGAACGGCACTACCTTCAAGACCTACTCGCGCGGCACCATGGGGATGTATCGGCCGCGGCCCGCGATGCCCGGTTGCCCCGCGGCACGCTCTACCGGCTGATGAAGTCGCACAGTCTCGACGGCGCCGTCTTTCGGAAATGACGGGAAGCTTTGCGAGCAGGCATTCCCTGAACAAGATACGAGCTCGATAATCAAGCCGCGCGTCAGCTGGCCTTCTTCCGCTCCCAGGTCTGGCCCTTCTTATACCGATCGGCCCGCTCGATATATTCCTCGTTTTTTGTGATGCCCAGCACCTTGTCGAGTGCCTTGGTGAACTCGTCTTTGTTGGCGTCGCGGAGCGCCCGATGGTGGGCCAACTCCACCACGCTTAGGCAGGCGGGCTCCGCGAGGTTTGGATCGTCGAGATAAGGCATCACAAACCGGAGCGTGTCGACCGTCCGGATGGCGTTGGCCCGCTCCAACACTCGGCGGCGGTCTTCATCGCGTTGGCAGAGCGTCATCGTCTTCTGAAGAAGCTCGAGCTTCTGAGTGTCGTTGAGCTTATTATCGGGGAGCGGCGCGATGCGAATCAGCGCCCCCAGGAGCAGTTCCCGCTCGGCCGGGTCCTGGGCCTTTCCGAGTAGGTCGAGGAGCCGCGCTGAGACGGTGGCGTCGGGCCACTTGCTTAAGGCGGCCAGGCCGAGATTGTGCTTGGCACCGTTTGAATCGGCGATCAGGCTATCCACGATCGCGATCGCGCTGGCACCCCCGACGCGGCCGAGCGTCGGCAAGAGTGTTTCCTGCGTGGCGTCGTCGCCGGCCTTAAATTGCTCCAGAAAGTTCGCGGCAGACCGCTCCTTGCCGGGGCTCTGCGTGCAGACAGTCACGACTGCCCGCTCCGCCTCATTCCGCTCGCCGCCCGGAGCCGACTTAAGCAGGCCCAGTACCATGCCCACGACCTGCTCCGGGCCGCCCAGCCTGGTGAGTGCCCGCATGGCAGACATCCGCACCAACGCATCGTCGTCGACGGCGGCAGAGAGGAGAACAGGCAGGGCGGTCATGGCCCGTCGATCAGCGAGGATCTCGATGAACGTTGGCCGGAACGCTGGATCGCCCGACTTCGCTGCCTCCATGATCGAGTTTGTCGCGTCGGCACCGCGAAGAATCGTCAGGGCCCGGCGGGCCGCTGCCTTCTCCGGGTCGGCGGCAGCCAGCGACTTCTTGAGCACAGCAACTTCCTGAGGCCCGCCGAGTGAGCCGAGCCCCTGCACCGCAGCAACGCGAACTGTTGCGTCTTGCGAAGCTGCGAGCAGGGCCAGCACGGCCGATAGCGCCGCCGGATCACCCCGCTGCGCAAGGGCCTGAGTCAATTCGGTCTGTTGGGCAGGCGTGAGCTTGGAGAGCAGTTCGGCAAAAGTCCGCGTGGCGGCCTCACCCTTGAGGCCATACCGCACGCGATCGAGGCCGATGCTGCGAAAGCCCGCGTCATCCCGCGCGAGAAAATCAACGGTCATCTGCACTGCATCCTGCGGCGCCGGATCGGCCGCTGCGGCTTCTTGTGGCGGGCTTCCCAGCAGACAGGCGAATGCCAGCAGGCAGCAGGACAGTAGCCGAAGGCGAACGGAAAGCAGACACATATTCGAAGCTCCAGAAGGCTCGTCGGGAAGAGGGAAAGTCGCCCGATCAAGAAGCGGTGGTCGTGTCGAGACAGGCGAGAATGCCACGAGCGGTAGCCAGTCGCGTCGACTCGGTTGTGCTGGCAGCGGCGAGAGACTTGTAGATCGCGAGCGACTCTGGTCGTTTTCCTGTCCGTAGCAATGACTCCGCACAGGCCAGTCGGGCATCAACAATTGCCGCCGCAGCCGCCTTGTCGGCGACACCTGCGGCGGCAGCCAGTGCGAGCACCGCCTCGGGTGAATGGATCCGGCCCAGCGCGTCGGCGGCTGCGACGGCCGTGGGCGAGTCGCCCGCGAGGAGCCCTGCCAGGAGCGGCACGCTGGCAGTGTCGCCGCGGTCAGCCAGCGACGAGATCATGCCAATCTTCAGATCGCCCTGCACCGCGACGAGTGCTTTTCGCAGCACCTCGGCGGCCTCTGGAGCGTTGATCCGCTCCAGTGCGAACCGGGCCATGTGGGAGTGCTCCTTCTCGGGTAGCAGGGCGGCCAATGCCGGCACGCAGGCGGTGGTGCCGATCAGCGAGAGCTTGCGGCAGGTGTATTCCTTGGCGGCCCGCGAGCTGCCCGCAGAGAGCAGGGCGATGAGCCGCTTCTCAAGGTCGGCCCGGGCGGCGTGATCGCCATGGGCGGCGATCACGGCTGCGTCGATTGGCAGGAAGGCAGCGGCATCGCCGCCCCAGTCGTAGGCCTTCAGGGCTTCAAACGGCTTATCGAGGCTCACTGAATCGGAGGCCATGGTCACGCTCGTAATGAAAGGGGAAAGGAAGAGGAGACGGATGAAGCTACAAAATCCAAGGCTCCCGGCGGGCTCGGTCGAGAAGCCGGTTGGCCTCCTCGTCGCCGGTGAACTGTTGAGCTGCGATGTCCCAGTTGAGAGATCGCTCGAGTCTGTAGGCGATGCCGATCATGTGTGGCCCCGTCATCGTGTTGACGGCCAGTTCGAGATCTCGAAACGGCCGTTCGCGGGTCTTCACGCACTCGATAAAGTCGCCGTAGATGCCCCCTGTGCCCTTGTACATCGGCACCGGCTTCGGCGCGCGGGGCTGGCCGTCGCCCACGATCGCAATCGCACCACGGCCGCCGACGAGAGGACCACGAGGTCGCAGTTGCTCCGGACGGTTGTGGTGGATTTCGATGCCTTTGGGATAAGTCAGTGTGACGTAGGCAGCCTCTTTACCGTCGGCAGATAGCGGGTGATACGACACCTTTGTCGGCTGAGTCTCGCGGAGGTCAGTCGCAAAGATCGTGCCGCCGAAATGGTGCGCGCCCCAATCAGTAAGACTGCCGCCAGAATAATCCTGATACGACCGCCAGCTGCCGCCGCCGGTGCCATAATTACCGTCGACGCGACCAGAGTTGTAGGGCTCCCACGGAGCGGGGCCGAGCCAGAGATCCCAGTCGATGTCGGGAGGCGTTTCCTGGGCGGGTAGAAAGCAGAGCTGCGAGGGGCCACCCACGCTGACGTCCACCGACTTGATGGTGCCGATCTCGCCGGCCCAGCACGGCTCGACAATGTCTTTGTAATCATCAAGCACCCGCTGGCTGCCACCAGAAACCACGCAGCCGTAGCGGCGGGCTGCGGCGATCATCAATGGGCCCTCGCGGAGCGTGAGGGTTTCGGGCTTCTGGAGATAGACATCCTTGCCCGCGCGGCAGGCAGAGATCGTCATAATCGCATGCCAGTGGTCGGGGGAGGCGATGTGGACGGCGTCGATGTCTTCCCGCGCGAGGAGCTCGCGGAAATCGATGTAGGCTGCGCAGTCGTTGTTGCCATACTTCCCGTCGACCCGGCTCTTGCCGTCGTCCCGCCACTTCTTCCGCACATCGCAGACGGCGCGATACTGCACGTCGCTCCGGCCGAGGAAGTTGTTTTGGTCGCCGGAACCCATATTGCCGAGGCCAATGCCTCCCATCACGATCCGGTCGCTGGCCGGCGGAGTGGTGGCGTTGCCCAGGGCGGTTGACGTGATCACATAGGGTGCGGCAATCGCCACCCCAGCGGCGGTGCTCGCCGTCTTGAGAAACTCGCGGCGACTACCTGAAATCTGCTTGGCACTGCCTTGAGTGGCGGGGACAGGCTCGCTGGGGCCGGATGTGCTGGGCAGCATGGATTCTATCCTCCGCGACGATGTGAACTGATGAAAGACCGACCGTTGGGCCATTTTAAAAGCATGAAAAGCCCCGTGCCGGGACGCTCAGCTTAATGTCGTGCGTCGGCGAAGACAAACCCGTGAAGCCCCCCGCTCAACGATGGAGTGCCGCACAGGTGACAGGCGCCTCAGCAGCGCGACGGGCCGTGGCGGACAACAAAAACCCCGGTTTCTCAACGGCCTGCACCACTATCGCGCCACGGTGGCGCGACACATGCCTGAGCACGGCCCCTTAAAAACAAGGCTTTTTGATTTGGCACAAGACGTGCAGTTCTGATGAACCAGAAGCCAGTCGCGTGACTGGCAGACCAACGATCGAAGCTCAGTTGCGGGCCCCGACCGCTCCGCTCATTCCGAGGAGACAAGCCATGAAGAAGATCGAAGCCATTATCCGGCATTTCAAGTTGGAAGAAGTAAAGGACGCGCTCAACGCCCAGGGCGTGAAGGGCATGACCGTGACCGAAGTACGCGGCTTCGGCCGGCAGAAGGGCCACACCGAGACCTACCGGGGCGCCGAGTATTCGGTCGACTTCCTGCCGAAAGTGAAGATTGAAGTCGTGGTGGGTAACGACGAGGCCGCGGCGGTGATCAGCAAGATCATGACTACAGCTCGGACTGGCCAGGTCGGCGACGGCAAAATCTTCGTGACCGACCTCGCCGAGGTGGTCCGGATTCGCACCGGCGAGACCGCTTCAGCTGCGATCTGACTCTCCTTCGGCAGGGGCCGTCCTAGCCCCTGCCGGAGTGGGCGGTCGGAGGGTGGCAGTGAGCTTTGGAAAGACAAAGCATGACAAGCTATCCCACAGGGAAGAGAGTGTGATCTGTCTTCACGGTGTGTCGAGACGCTTGATCCAGACGTTGCGAAATCGGGTTGGGCTGCCGTGATCCTGGAGAAACAACGGACCCTCATCCGTAGTGAGCAGGTGTTTCTCGACGCCCTTGAGAAAGTCGGTCACGCCGTGCTTATAGGGCGTGTAGGGAGACCGGGGCTCAGTGAAAGTGAGTTCGTTCTGCACGAGCCGGCCGTTGAGCCAGGCAGTCACGCTCCCCGGCTTCACGATCTTCCCGGCAGCATCGCGGCGGGGGGCAATGAACCGGATGTCGTAGACCTGCCACTGCCCCGTCGACAGGCTAGCATTGACGATCGGCTTCCCAAATCGATAGAGGCTCCCTGCGTCTTGATCCGTCGGTGGCTGCACGCCGAAGGAGTCGTAGATCTGCATCTCGTAGTGGCCGTGGATGTAGAGGCCGCTGTTGCCCTTCGCCTCCGGCGACGTCACAAACTCAGCATGGATGTCGGCGTCGCGAAACAGTTGCTTTGAGACGATGTGGTTGGCATTCTTCTCTGTCGCGTGCACCGCGAGCGCGCCGTCGTCTGCCTGCCAGTCGATCGGCCCGCCCGCCATGCTCGTGAACGTCGCGAGAGCAGCGTTCTTTTCCACGCGGTCCGGCACGAGCACAACCGCACCTGGCGGCGGCTTGATCGGCAGCGGCTTCTGCACGGGATGAAACGCCGGATAGCCGTTGGCCGGGGGGGATGCCTGGTGGCGGAGCGTCCGGTCGGCGAAGTCTGCAAACCGCTGCCAGTCGTAGGCGAGCATCTCGTGGCCGCCCGTTCGCACGTGATACGCCACGGTGGCGCCGATGGGCTTGTCGATGGCGGGATATTCAGTCGTCCCCAGGCCAGTGAGGCCAAAGAGCTTCCAGGCTGGCGCAGCGGCCACCGCAGCGAGAAACTCACCCCGCGGATCGGCCCAGCGATCGTCGACGGCGCTGGCGACATAGAGCGGCCGTGGGGCGATCATCGCAAGCAGCGTGTGCTGGTCGCAGGGGAGATCTGTCTCGCGCTGGGCATAGGTGGCCAGCGCTGGGCAGAACCAGTGGGGAAACCGCGACGTGATCACGTCGACAGTCTCGCCGAAGTTTCGCCGCGAGAGCGCCGCGCCGCCGCAGCCCGAGTTATTTGAGACGACCAGCGCGAAGCGTTCGTCGGAGGCGCCGGCCCAGAGGGCTGTTTTCCCCAGCCGCGAGTGGCCGACAACGATCACCTGCTGGGGATCTACCTCTGGGAGCGTTACGAGCCAGTCGAGAATGCGGGAGAGCTGCCAGGCCCAGACACCGATCGCGCCGGTCTCGTCTGAGGCCAGCGTGCCCTCGACCGGCCGGCCGAGTGATTGAAGCCCGCTGGCGGCTCGGCCATCGGCACGATCAGGAAAGACATCGCCGCAGTAGGCCGTGGCCATGCCGTAGCCCCGAGCCAGCATCGACTCCACCGGAAATCGCTGCGCAGTAGTACCTCGCGAGGCCTCGGTGGCCCGGTTATTGACGATGGCAGCGGCCTTGTCATCCGGCATCCAGGCCGTCGAGAGCTTGATCTCCGGGTCGGCATGTTCGGCATGGTTGCCGCGGAAGTTGAGCGTGAGAAAGACCGGCACGCGGTCCTTCGACTCGGGTAGAAGCTTGGGTAGGTACAGAAGCACATCGGTGGTCGGCGCATTGGCCGCATCGCCCAGCTGAAGCGTGGCCTGCAGCCGCAGGGCCGCGACATCTCCGGCGAGCGTGACAGCGGCCCGATCCACCTGGCCGACCACAGTCACGGGCACGCTCGGCAGCCGTCTGCCGTAGACAAACTTTTCCAAGAGCCCGAATTGGTGCGGCCGCGCGGTGTTCTTCCAGGCCTCAGCTGTCGTGACGGGAACACCATCCGGCCCGGCAAGCACAGCGGGCAGCGCGAACTGTCGGACGGCAGACTCGTCGTAGTTTGGCTCAACCGCTCGGGTGTTGGTCATGGTCGCAGCCAGCAGGAAAGCCGGAATGGCGTAACAGGCCAGACGGAAGAAGGTGCGGTGGTAGGCTAGCATGGGTACCGGCACGACCTCAGTTTTGATCGGCGATGGTTGCTGGTTTTTTGGGCGTCAGGGCAAATCAGCTTTGGAGCGGCCTAGTCATCTCCACCGGAATCACCCACTGGTCATATTCCTCGGGAGTGACGTAG
The DNA here is from genome assembly GCA_037129495.1 of Planctomycetota bacterium. Lineage (GTDB taxonomy): Bacteria > Planctomycetota > Planctomycetia > Pirellulales > UBA1268 > CAMCQY01. The sequence continues at coordinate 22,503 of JBAXUW010000008.1, forward strand.
CCTAGCGCCTCGGCCGCGGCCTTCAGGCTGGTGCCTTCGACATGGGCCTTCTTGGCGATCTTGGCCGACTTCTCGTAGCCGATGTGGGTATTCAGCGCGGTCACCAGCATCAGCGACTCGTCGAGGTGCTGCTTGATCCGGGCCAGATGAGGCTCAATGCCGGTGGCGCAGTGCACCCGCATCGAGTCGCAGGCGTCGGCCATCAGATCGGCCGACTCAAGCACGTTGTGGATCATCACCGGCTTATAGACATTCAGCTGGAAATTCCCCTGCGAGCCCGCGAAGGCCACCGTGGCATCGTTGCCAAACACCTGCGCACAGACCATCGTCATCGCCTCGCACTGCGTCGGATTCACCTTCCCCGGCATGATCGAACTGCCCGGTTCGTTCTCCGGGATCGAGATTTCGCCGATGCCGCACCGCGGCCCCGACGCCAGCCAGCGGATATCGTTAGCGATCTTGAGGAGCGCCATCGCGAGCCCACGCTCCGCCGCGCTCATCTCCACCAGCGCATCGTGGGCGGAGAGCGCCGCAAACTTGTTGGCCGCCGACACAAACGGATGGCCCGTCTCCTTGGCGATATATGCCGCCGCCACGTCACCAAATCGGACATGGGAATTGAGGCCCGTACCGACAGCTGTGCCGCCGATCGCCAGTTCGTAGAGGCCCGGCAGGCTGCGATTGAGGCTGGCGATCCGATCATCGAGCTGCGCCCGCCAGCTGGAGATCTCCTGGCCGAGCGTGATCGGCGTGGCGTCTTGCAGGTGCGTCCGTCCGATCTTCACAAGCGCACTATGCCGCTGCTCCAGATCGGCAAACACGTCGCGGAGCTGTCGCACTGCCGGCAGCAGCCGATCGTGGATCACCTCGACGGCGGCAATGTGCATGGCGGTGGGGAAGGTATCGTTTGACGACTGGCCGCGGTTGACGTCGTCATTGGGATGGACTGGCTGCTTTGAGCCCATCACACCGCCGGCGATCTCGATCGCCCGGTTTGAGATCACCTCGTTGGCGTTCATGTTTGACTGCGTGCCGCTGCCGGTCTGAAAAACTACCAGTGGAAAGTGGTCGTCGAGCTTGCCCGCGATCACTTCGTCGGCCGCCTGCACGATGAGCCTCACCGTCGCAGCGGGTAGCTGGCCAAGTTCACCGTTGGCCAAGGCCGCGCATTTCTTCAGGGTGCCGAGTGACTTCTTGACCGACCGGCCCCACTGGAAGCGATCAACGCCGATCTTGAAGTTGTCGCGGGAACGTTCTGTCTGAGCGGCCCAGTAGCGGTCGGCAGGAACCTTGATCTCGCCCATGCTGTCGGATTCGACGCGGAACGACTGTGGATCGGTGTGCACGGCTGCCTCAGGGAATGCGGAGAATGGAACGGGATTTCGATTGTCCGGCCAGACCATTGGGATATCAATGGGAGGGAAAGATTCGCCTGCCGATCCCGGCTCTGTCTTTATGTGGGACAAGTTTTCCAACGTGTCCAATCCGTAGCGGCTCCACCCCGCTCAACCCTAACGGAAAAGAAGCTTCCGTCGGCCGTCGGCAGCGCGGGCCGGCGCGGCAACGGGTGTCGCGGGCGGCTGCGGGCGATTCTCAAGCGTGAGTGCGAGCCAGCCGTCGCTGCTCACCGCACTCACTGCCTGCACATCAGTGAGCCGCGGGTTGTTGGCGATCTGCTCGGGCAGCACCGCGATCGGCCGTTCCTTCGGAAACACCTTGCCGAAGATTGTCCGCAGGGCGACCTCCATCCGCCCTTCACGGCCAGGGCCGCCCAGCTGGACGGGCCCCTCGCGCTCCAGAAAGACCTGCTGCCCCTGGCAGATCGGCCTGTAGGCGACCCGCACAACAAGGTCGTACCAGTCGCGGCGGCCACTCTCAATCGCGTCGAGAGCGATATGCACGTGCACCAGGCCGTCTCGGCACTCCACGCGGAGCGGTTGCGTTTTGGCAAACGTCACCGTGACATCCTCGGGTAGTTCAGCCGGAATCCGCGGCTCCACGCCGATCTGGAGGCAGACCCGTTGAATCAGTTCTTCAAGCGTGAACTGACGCCCGGCGAGTTCGAGTTGGTCCAGCGCGTTGTTGGCCGAAGATTCGTGCACCTGCAGGCTCAGCATCGCGTCAGCTGGCGCCCTCGGCCGGGGTGTGTGGGCGGCCAGTTGCGTGTCGGCCGCCAGCCGGAGCCGCATCGTTGCCATCGCGGACGTCGTCTGCATCGCGATCGGCTTCGGCTCGAGGCCCAGCCGCACGAGCGGTAGCCAGAACCGACTCCGCACGCGGTCGGCCATCTGGGCAAACTGTGGCTCCGATTGCGTGTCTACCTCGCGGCAGGCGCGGGAGACAATCTTGTCGATCACCTCGCGATTCGCCTCGGGCATCGCCTCGGCCTGCTGATTGCGGGCCATATTGCGGACGAGCGAGCCCATCACTGGCATCGCATCGAAGCTCGTCTGAATATTATCGACGCGGGAGCGGTTGCTGGCCTGACCGGCGGCGCTACCAAACAGCAGCCCGGCCGACGAAATCTTGATCGGCTTGCGAACCGTGAACGCCGAGGCACTTCGCGCGGTGACCGAGACTGCGCCTGCGTCTGTGGTGGCACGCGATGCGATGTCGCCGTGGACCTCGAGGTTAAAGCAGATCTCGTCTTCGTCGGGCACGAGCCGGAGTGTTGTCGTGCGCTCTACCCGGCGGGTGCCTCGGACATCGCGGCCCATCACCGTTTCCTGAAACGGCCCGGTATCGACGGTTGCCCCCGGGAGCAGTTTCTCGAGGAGTCGCTGGTGCACTGCGACCCGCACGTTGGGAGCGATGTAATGATCTTCCACCGCTCGAGCCAAACCCCGGGCAGCCGATGGATAAAATCCACAGATAATGCTGAGCGAGTTTTTCACAATCAGAGCGTCGGCCATGGTTGTCGCGGCCTCAAAACGCTCAATGCCGTCGAGCAGCCGGGCGACCTCCACGACGGTGCGGCCCGTGGCCTGTGCGGTCATTGCAGCGGCGGTGTCGTTGGCGGTAAGGCCTTCAGGCTTCTGCTTGAAGGTCGCGAAGAATGCCGTGGTCGATCGCCAGACGGCCACTCGGCGGGCCACTGCGAGGGCGGCCCGACGGGTGTGTGTTGCAAGGCTCGAGTCGACGGTGGTGTCGGCCAGCGACATTCCGGAGAGCACGGTCTCGCCGAGGGTGATCAGGCTGGCATCGGCAGCGGCGTCGCGGGGGCCGCGTGTCTCCTGCACGCCGTCGAGCGCGGATCGTGTCTGGAGGATCCAGCGACTGATCGGCTCGCCGTGGGGACCGCCAGGAGCCGCAAGCGTCGCCAGGTGCTCGAGTTGCTGCTCCAGTTTGACAGGGTGCGGCCACTGACTGATGTCTGGTGGGAGCGTGTCGGCCAAGGGGATGCTCGTGCCATGGTTCGCAGCCCCGGGCAGGTGGGCGAGCCGGCGATCACCACCCCGCAACCTCTCAAAGAGCCGGCCGCCGGGCGGTGTGGTCGCTGCCCGAGGCTCGGCGATGCGGGAGTCGTTGCGCCAGTCGCCGAGCCAGTTGCGGCGGCGGTCGGTCTCTGGCGCGGGTGGCGCGATGACAGTGATCGCATCCGACCAGTTCGCGCCATCGGGGTCGGTCCACGGCTCACCGGGGAGCGGCGGGGGGCCGATCACGCCTGGCAGCACCGGACTGGTGAGCGGTCCCGACTGGCCGGCGGGTGGCCCGAGGGTGGGGGCTTTATTCCTGGGCACGACCACGGTAGCGGCAGGATGCTGGGCGAGCGATTGTGACCAGCTCTGGGCCGCGGGGCGGGGCGGCAGAGGGGCGGCAGGCTGTGACGCCTGAATCTGCGTCACCATCGCCTTCGATGTGTCAGGACCTCGCGGCAGGGTGTCGGCGAGCGCAGCCATCGCGGCCGGACTGGATGCGTCGGCGACTGCCACCCGCTCCGGCGGCGGCGACCGGGTCTCAGGCAGTGTGGGAAGAGAAAGCGGCGCTGCTGTGACGACTTCTGCTGTGACTTCTGCTGTGACTTCTGCTGTGACTTCTGTGGATGGCAGTTCTACGGACATTCTCTGCGGAGTTGGCTCGGCCACGACCACCGCGACCGGTGATTCGACAACGTTCTCTTCAACCGATGTCACAGCCACTGTGCCAGCCGTCTGCCGTGCCTCGATCGCCGGCTCCGTTGCGAGCTGACCCGTGGTTGCGATCGGTGCCGGTTCATCGAGGCCGAAGAAGGGCCCCGGCACGGGCTCCCAAGCCCGTGGCGCAAAGATCGCCGCCGCCAGCAGAAGGCCGGCAATGAACGATGACGCAAAGATTCCGCCCGCCTGCTTTTGGGACATACCCGACGCTCCCCCCGACGCCTCGACACACCCGCTGCCAGCTCGGCTCCGCCACCACCGGCATCAAACCACGGCAACATACGGAACTGGCGTTTTAGAGGGATCGACAGATACGACCCAAAAAATCGATTGAGAAGGATCAACCGAAACAACTTCCCAAAAAGCCTGCCGATCTGGCAACTCAGGTAGTCTGGGCAATCGCGGGCTGCTCAAGCTGCGCCGTCCAGGAGTCGATGAGACCTGTGAGGTGGGCGTTGCGGTCGATCGCGTCCAACGCGTCGAGCGTGGATCGGATCGCTGTTGCCGCCTCGTCAGCGTGTGCTCCCCAGGCCTCGATCTGCCTGGCAAGGGCCGGATCTGCCGGCTGCATTCCCGTCACCGCTCGCCGCAGGGCGGCGCGGAAGAAGTCGACCGCAGTTTCGAGCACGACACGGAGCCGAGCCCGCCGTGGCGGTGCCTCTTTGCCGGCGGCGTCTACGAGCGCGAGCGTCTCACGGGAGAGGTCGACGCCGTGGAGAGGCCGCGTGAATAGAATCGCCATCAGCCGCCCGCGAAACGCTGTCAGCTCCGGGTCGAGTAGCAGCCGCGCACGGGTCAGGCTGCCGCCGGCGGCCGCGGCGCAACTGCGGAGTTGGGACAGATCGGGGGGTGTCTCGACCGCCGCCTCGGCGGAGATAATCCGCAACACGGTGTCGGTATCCAGCGGCCCAAATCGCATGATGCGGCAGCGGGAGCGGATCGTTGGGAGCTGCCTCTCAAGCGATGTTCCGACCAGAATGATCACGGCCCGGTCGGGCGGCTCCTCGAGCATTTTCAGGAGACAGTTGGCCGCCTCTTCGGAAAGATGATCGGCGTCGAGGATGATTGCCACCCTGCGGCCGCCGAGCGCCGGTCGCAGCACGAGCCGCCGTAAGAGTCCCTCCTGCATGCGATGCTCGGCGTCGCCGATGAATGCGTCGAGCGGGATCGTCGCGCGGTCGGCGGGCTTCGCCACGACGTCGATGTCGGGATGACTGCCGCCCTCCGCCTGCACGCACGATGCACACGCGCCACATGCGACCAGCCCGGGCTGAGGACGCTCGCAAAGAAGTGACTTGGCCAGCGCCAGGGCAAACGTGCTCTTGCCCACGCCCGACGGACCAATAAAGAGATAGGACCCTGCGATGCGCTCTTGCTCAGCGGCCCGCACGAACTGTTCCACCACCGCATCCTGTCCGGTGATTTCGGCGCGTCCTTGGGTTGCCTGCCAGGGCATGCTGCTCTTCCTTACGTCGGCCGTGCTCTGCGGAGCTCAGAAAACCGCATCTCAATCGCTGCCCGGAGGTCTGTCTGAACCGTGGCCGGGTCGGCGGCCGCGTCGATAACCGCGATCTGGTTCGGCCGGCGGCTGGCCTCGGCAAGATATCCCGCCCGCAGCCGGCCGCGGTAGGCATCGCCACGGTTTTCGAGTTTATCAAGTGGCCGGGCTAGCCGGCGGGCCGATGTTTCCAAATCGACGTCGAGCAGGAGCACGAGATCCGGCTCGAGCCCGCCGGTGGCGACGGCTCCTACCTGGCGGATCGTATCGGGATCAAGCCCGCCGGCATGTCCTTGATAGACGATGTTGGCCAGCAGGTAGCGGTCGGAGACCACCCACTCGCCGCGGGCGAGCGCTGGCCGGATGACCTCCGCGACGAGCTGCGCCCGCGCAGCCATATAAAGCAGCATCTCCGTGGTGGCCGCGAGCTGGAGGTCGTGGCGATCGAGAAGGATCGGTCGGATCGCGTCGCCAGCTGGCGTGGCACCGGGATCATGGCAGGTCGTGACCAGGCAACCCCGCTGGCGCAGCCACTGAATGAGCGGCTCGACCTGCGACGATTTTCCCGCGCCATCGATGCCCTCAAGCACGATGAAGCGGGCGGCGGTGGCCGGCGTGGACTGCGTCATTCTCGCTGCTCCGCGAGCCGTTGAATTGCCAGTGGGTCGGAGGGATCCAGTGGGGCGATCCGTCGGCAGACATCCTGGGCCACCTTCTGGCGGCCCATGTCGAGCAGACAGTGGACGAGCCCCTTGACCGACTCATAAAACGGTTTGTTGCCGTCGAGCGTGTAGGGCAGCGGCTGCGGATTGTCGGCAGCCTCAAACGCCCGGAGGCAGAGTTCATAGGCCCGGCCGAAGTGACCGCGGGCGAGCTTGGGGTCTTCTTCCTCAAGGGCGATGAGCCCCAGATGCACGTGCGCATCGAGGAAGTCGGGGCACTCAGAGAGCAGCCAGACGAGTTCATCCTTGGCAATCTCCGTTTCTCCCGCCGCCACCATCGCTTCAACCTCCTCCATGTCGGCGCGGCGTCTGCGTGCGCACCGCGGATGAACGAGCTCCCAGGCCATACCGTCCGGCGACTCGTGACGCTTGAGAGTGAGTTTTTCGGCCATGAATATGGGTGGAGGGAAGGCAGCGCGGACGAATGGACTATGCTGGTTGGAACGCAAGAAAAACCCGTTTGCAAGGGGCCGGTGTGAAGGACGCAGGGAAAGTCGCCGGCAGAGCCTCGAAGCCGCGGAAGGCTCCGCTTGCCAGCGTGGAAAACCGCGGGGCCGTGGCGCGGTCGCTGCTCGTCTGGTATGGCCGGGCGCGGCGGGATCTGCCCTGGCGGCAATCGCAGGATCCGTATCGCGTCTGGGTGAGCGAGATCATGCTCCAGCAGACGCAGGTGGAGCGGGTCAAGGATTTTTATCGGCGGTTTCTAGAGCGCTTTCCGAACATCGACGCGTTGGCCGTGGCCGATGAGCATGATGTGCTCAGGCTCTGGGAGGGACTTGGCTACTACCGCCGGGCGAGGCAACTGCATGCTGCTGCGAAACAAATCGTCGCGGAGCATGGCGGCGACTTTCCGCGGACAGCAGTGGGGCTTCGCATGCTGCCCGGCATCGGCCGGTATACCGCCGGTGCTATTTCGTCGATCGCAATGGATCTCTGTGAGCCGATCGTGGAGGCCAACTCGCGCCGCGTGCTCGCAAGGCTGGTGGGATACACAGCGCCGCTCGACGGCCCCGGCGGCGACGAGCCAATCTGGGAGATCGCCACGACGCTCCTACCCCGTCGCCATGCCGGCCGCTTTAATCAAGCACTGATGGATTTGGGCGCGATGGTCTGCACGCCCGAGCGACCGCTCTGCACCGCCTGCCCAGTAGCGGCCCACTGCCATGCGCACCGCACCGGGCGGACGGCGACGATTCCGGCGAAGGCCAGGCGGCGGGCCGTCAAACAGATCCATGAAACTGCGGTCGTGGTGCAGCGGGCGGGCCGCGTGCTTGTGGTGCAACGGGGCCCGGGGGAATGGTGGGAGGGGCTCTGGGATCTGCCGCGACTGCCCTGCGCGGCGCGGGCGGCACAGCGGGCGATCAGCGAATCGGCAGGGCTCGGCAGCCTCGATTGCGGACCGATCGACCGGGTGGACACGATCAGCCACAGCGTCACGCATCATCGCATCACGCTCGATGTGGTGGCATGCGACGCGGGCTCTGCTGGCCGGGCGGCGCGGGGCCGCCGGTGGGTGACGGTCGCCGCTCTGAAGACGCTTGCCATGACGGCGCCGGGCCGGCGGATCGCTCGGCTGATCGAACGCTCAAGCCCGACCGGTCGGCAAAGTGGAAAAAGGCCATGGAAGCAATCCTGTTGAACACGGCAGTTGCTGCCGCGCCGAACACTCCTGGCTGCATTCCCTTTTTGTGGCATGATGGCGATCATGCACTCGCCCACCACCGATCCTGCCTTCATCTACCGCACCCGCGACGCGATCGCCGCGGCCGACGCACTGGCCGCGGCAATCGTTCATCTCGATCTGTTCACGGACCTGGCCCGCGAGCCCGCTGACATGGCGGAGCTGTGCCGGCGCCACGGCCTCCATCCGCGGCCCGCCGACGTGCTCGGCACGCTGTTGCTGGCCCAGGGACTGCTGGCCTGCGATTCCAGCGGCCGGCTCGAGCCCACCGCGACGGCCCGCGAGTTTCTCGTCGCCGGTTCGCCCTTCGACGCGCGGGCCTACTACGCCGCGATGGTCCACAAGCCGGGCGTGACCGACTTCCTCAGGGTGCTGCGGACGGGCCGCCCAGCGAATTGGCCTGGTGCCGAGGGCGAGGCCGACTGGCATGCGTCGATGCGGACCGCAGCCTTCGCTGAGGCGTTCACCGCCGCGATGGACTGCCGCGGTCGCGTGCTCGCGCCGGCGCTCGCGGCTGCCATCGACTGCACCACCGCGCAGCGACTGCTCGACGTTGGGGGCGGCTCGGGCGTCTACTCGATCGCGATCACCGAACGGTGTGCGTCGCTTGTGACGACGGTCCTTGAGGCCTCGCCAGTCGATGCGATTGCCCGGCGAACGATCCGCGCCGCGGGCCTCGAAGACCGGGTCACCGTGGTCGAGGCCGATATGTTTTCCTGCCAGTGGCCTGCGGGCCATGACCTCCACCTCTTCTCCAACGTGCTGCACGACTGGGACGAGGCCGGCTGCCGAAAGCTGCTGGCGAGGACTGCCGCTGCGCTGCCCGTCGACGGCCGCGTGCTCATCCACGACATGCTGCTCGACGACGACAAGGCCGGGCCGCTCTGGGCCGCCGAATACTCAGTGCTGCTGTCGACCGTCACGCAGGGCCGGCTCTATTCGGCTGCCGAGATCGGCGGCTGGCTAGCCGATCTCGGCTTCGTGATCGTCGCCCGGTCCCCCACCGCCCTCGGCCGCAGCCTGCTCACTGCGTCGCGACGCGATCGGTAAACGTCGGGCCCCGCGTCAGCGAACGAACCACTCGTCTTCGCTTTTCGATGCGGTCGAGCGCGGGGAAACGCTCGTCGTGCGATTCGCTCCTTGGGACTACGTTCCTCACTCATCGACCACGGCGGCCATCGGGTTCAGCAGCAAGTGGGCCGAGATCGGATAGTCATACAAGGATAGGAAGGCCAATGGCACTTCCTAAAGGCGTCTTCCGGTCGGTGAACGGTCGATGAGCGAGGGTGTGCCTGGCTGTGGGCGCTCACGGCCAGGGAAAGCAGTCCGTGTGGGCCGCCTCGTCCCCCGATCTATTGTGTCTGCAGGGGGCAAAGACAAAGCGGGTTTTGTCGCTATGATGAACCCCCGGCGAAGAAACTTTACTCTCCTGAGGCAACCTGGCGTGGCACGCGCGGCACTCGCACTCGAAGACGGCACGGTCTATTTCGGCGAGTCGTTTGGCGGCAGAGGCACCGTCTCCGGTGAGGTCTGCTTCAACACCTCGATGACGGGATATCAGGAGATCCTGACAGACCCCAGTTACCGCGGTCAGATCCTCACCATGACCGCGCCGCAGATCGGCAACTACGGCGTCAATGAGGCCGACATTGAGAGCGGCACGCTGCAGATGGCCGGTTTCATCGTCCGCGAGGCCAGCCGGATCGCGAGCAACTTTACCGCCACCGCCACGCTCGGCGACTACCTCGCGCAGGCTGGCGTCGTGGGGCTCACCGGCATCGACACGCGGGCGCTCGTCCGCCGGCTGCGAATCCGCGGCGCGATGACAGGGATCGTGTCGAGCGAGGTGCTCGACCCAGACCGGCTCGTCGAAATGGCGAAGGCCGCGCCGACGCTCGTGGGCCGTGATCTCGTCCGCGAGGTGATGCCTGAGGTGACTCGCGAGTGGACCCAACCACTCGACGAGTGGGCCCGGCCAATGCCGCAGCCACTGGAAGGAGGCGTGTTTGCCGCGCCGACGGCGACGCTGACCGGAGTCAAGCACGTGGTCGCGCTCGACTATGGCATGAAATGGAACATCGCCCGACATCTGGCCAGCATCGGCTGCCGCGTGACAGTGCTTCCCGGCAGGGCAACGGCCACCGATGTGTTGGCTCACAAACCTGACGGCGTATTTCTCTCCAACGGCCCGGGCGATCCTGAAATGCTCGGCTACTGTACTGATACTGTTCGGGATCTGGTCGGCAAGGTGCCGATGTTTGGGATCTGCCTTGGCCACCAACTCCTAGCCCTCGCCTGCGGCGCCAGGACATTCAAACTGAAATTCGGCCATCGTGGGGCGAATCAGCCGGTTATGGATCTCGAGACCGGCAAGGTGGAAATCACCTCGCAAAACCATGGCTTTGCCGTCGACGAGGCCACGCTGCCGCCAGAACTCATCGTGACGCACCGCAACTTAAACGACGGCACGATCGAGGGCGTTCGGCACATCACGGCTCAGGCCGCGAGCGTGCAATATCACCCCGAGGCGGCGGCCGGACCGCACGATTCGGCCTATCTCTTCGGTCGGTTCCGCGAGATGATGGCGTGAGGGGGCGGTAAAAACCTTTTCGCGATCTATTTTTTGACATTCCTCGTTCGTGTGCCAGACTTCAAGAGCGTCGGGCTGGCATCCCGGCGTCTCCGCCAGATCTGTCTGGCGGTCCCCCCAGTCACTGCCGTTCTTTACTCTTTTGGAGGCTCATCTCATGAGTCGCTCGCTCGTTCTCTGTGGCCTTGTCGTTGCTCTGTCGTTTGTTCTCGGCTCTGACGCAGGTGCCGGCTTTGGCCACCACCGCCGCCAAGTCGATCCCAGCTGCGCCGCACCGGCGGAAGTTGGCTGCTCCGCTTTTGAGCCTACCTGTGCTCTCGAACCGTCGTGCGGTGCCGAGCCCGATTGCGGTGCGGAGTCGTGCTGCCCGAGCAATCCTTGCATTAAGTATCGCCACAAGCATGCCCACAAGCACAAGTGCGGGAACGCCTGCTGCGATCAGCCGACCTACGAGACTGTGCTCAATGCAACAAGCCCGGAAACCTGCGCCATGGTGGCCGTGCCGGTCTGCCTGCCCTCCTGCTGCCAAGGCTGCCCCTGCGAGACCTCGCGGAGCACGCTGCTGGGCTGCGGCCAGGTTCGGTATGACTATGCCTGTGGCTGCTCGGTGATCGTCCGCTTCCAGAAGCACGGCGACATCCAGGTCACCTACGTGGGATTCTGATGACACGCCTGCGGGGCCATCCATGGCCCCCGCAGGCTTTGCAACCCAGACCCTCTGATCGATTGAGCCCGGCCGGGAGCCCTTCCCGGCCGGGTTTTTTCGTGGAAACACTCACGCTGTAACGGATTGCCGCCGCCGCCGTTCTTTCTTCCAGACAGCTCGATCAGTCTTCCGGTATGGTCGATTCGCCCGGAAACCCTCCGAAATAGGAATAGGAATAGGAGCGCAAACATGTCCTCCAGCAGCGATTCTCTTAGCTGTCATAGCGTTCATGGGAGTCATGGCTGGATCATGGAGGCTGTCGACCTCTACGAACTGCCACTGTTGCGCTACGCGCGGCGGCTCCTCGGCGATGTCGATCTAGCAGCCGACGCGGTGCAGCATGCGTTTGTAAAACTCTGTGAGGAGTCGCACGACACTCTGCCGGGCCGGGTGGCGCCCTGGCTGTTTCGCGTCTGCCGCAACCGGGCGATCGACCACCTCCGTCAGTCGGGCCGGGAACAACTCCTGGGCGACGCAGACGGTATCGTGCAGGGGGTGCATGATCGGGTGGGGCAGTCGTTTGGTCACGCGTCTGCCGACCGAGGCATCGACCCGGCGACGTCGGCGGAACGCGGCGAACTGGCAACGCGACTCCGCGAACTCATGCTCGATCTGCCGCTGCCGCAACGCGAGGCAATCGAACTGTGGTGTGAGGGCTTCACCTACAGGCAGATCGCCGAGGTCACTGGCCGTCAGGAGGGGCATGTCCGGGTGCTCGCTCACCGCGGCCTGGCCGCCCTTCGCCGTCATCCGCTTGTCCGCGAACTGCTTCCCGAGTCCCAGACTGCCACCCGCCCCGGCTGAGCCGCGGCCACCGCATCCACCACTGAGTTTCCGAGGCATCCCATGAACGAGAATGAACCGATGAATAAGAACACCCCGTCGCCTTCCGCACCCGACCACGAGGAAGCTGCCGTATTGCTGACGGCTCACGCCCTGGGCCAACTCGCCGGCAGCGAAGAGCAGGAGGCCCAACGGCTCCTCGCCGGACCGGCAGGGGCAGCAGCGAGGCACCACGTGGCGGAAGTCCGTGCGCTTGCCGCCGCACTTGAAGCGGGTCACTCTGTCGATCTTCCACTGCGGTCGGCCGAACTGCGGCGGGCCGTGCTGGCTGCGGCCGCACGCACGCCGGCCCAGGTGGATGCGACACCATTCAAGCCGGCGCGAGTAGTAACAGAGGGCCGGAGCTGGAACCGATTGAGCCGCTGGCTCCTCGTCGGGGGCGGTGTGGCCGCCGTCGTCGCAGGAGTGATGGTGATGGGGGTTCAGCAGGGCGCGCGGCCGGTACGAAATGTCGCAATGGCCACGCGATCGGGGAAGGAACAAACCGCGGCAGATAAAATTGACGGCTTGGCATCAGCCAAGGCTGACGAAAAACAAGCACAGCCGGCGGGGCGGACCGAGTTCGCGGCTGCGTCGCCCAGTCCCGCGGCTGCGTCGCCCAGTCCCGCGGCTGCGTTGCCCAGTCCCGCGGCTGCGTCGCCCAGTCCCGCGGCTCCACCGTCTGCTGTTCGCCGTCTGCAGCGAGAGTCACAACTCGCGGAAGACAAAGACAACGCCGTCGGGGCAGCGGAAGGCTTGGCACGCAAAGCAGCCGCCGAGAGTCCGTCGAGGGCCGTCGCAGATCAGGCGAGGGTACTTAAGATCACCGTCGAGTCAGCGAAAGAGCACGAGTTCTCTGCGTCTGGAGAGCAGTATGACCGCCTTGAGGAGAATCGGTTTCTCACGCCAGGTGACCAGCCGCTCTCGACGTTTTCGATCGATGTCGACACCGCCTCGTATGCGAACGTGCGGCGGTTTCTCACCTCAGGCCAACTACCGCCACGGGATGCCGTGCGGATCGAGGAACTCGTCAACTATTTTCGCTACGACTATCCGCAGCCGGTCAGAGACGAGCCGTTCTCTGTCTCGGTCGAGGCGTCGGCCTGCCCGTGGCACGAGGGCCACAGGCTCGTCCGCATCGGCCTGCAGGGCCGCGACATCGATCGCCAGGAGCGGCCGGCGGGCAATCTTGTCTTTCTGGTAGACGTGTCGGGCTCGATGGGCGATGCCAACAAGCTACCGCTGGTGAAACAGGCCCTGACGCTGCTCGTCGAGGAGCTGACCGAGAACGACCGCGTGGCGATCGTCACCTATGCTGGCAACGCCGGGCTGGCCATGCCTTCCACGAGCGGCGACCAAAAGCAGAAGATCCGCGCCGCGATTGACGCGCTCTCGTCCGGTGGCGCCACGCATGGTAGCGCCGGCATCAACCTCGCCTACGAGCAGGCCGCCGAGCGGTTTATAGTCGGTGGGGTCAATCGTGTGATCCTGGCAACAGACGGCGACCTGAATGTCGGCGTGACCAGCGACGCGGCGCTCGTCGACCTGATCAAGGCGAAGGCCGCCGGGGGCACGTTCCTCACAGTGCTCGGCTTCGGTCAGGGCAATCTGCAGGACGCGAAGATGGAAAAACTGGCTGACAACGGGAATGGAGTCTACGCCTACATCGACGGCCTCCGCGAGGCCCGAAAGGTGCTCGTCGAGCAGCTCACTGGCAGCACGATCACGATCGCCAAGGATGTGAAGATCCAGGTCGAATTCAATCCGGCTCAGGTCGCCTCCTATCGGCTGCTCGGCTACGAGAACCGGATTCTGGCCGCCGCAGACTTCCGGAATGACCGCAAGGATGCGGGTGAGATCGGGGCGGGGCACAGTGTGACGGCACTCTACGAAATCACCCTCGTGGGCGAGGGGGGAAGTCTGGTGACGGGCGCTGAGCCGCTCAAGTATCAGTCGCAGCCGAGGCCCTCTGCTGCGGCAGTGGTTGCCGTCGATGGTGAGGCGAGCCGGGAACTGTTGACTGTGAAGCTGCGTTGGAAGCGGCCGGACGGCGACACGAGCACGCTCAAGGAGGTGCCCCTCACCAACCGCGGTGGGGAGTTTGAGGCGGCGTCCACCGACATGCGGTTCGCAGCTGGCGTGGCGGCCTTCGGGATGATCCTCCGAGGCAGCGAGCAGCGGGGCGAGGCCACACTGCCCTTCGTGGCGAAGATCGCCGGCAACGCGGTGGGACCCGACGCTGGCGGCTACCGAGCCGAGTTTCTCGACCTCGTGCGGAAGGCAGAATCATGTCCAGCCCCGCGCTGACAGACCCACGACTGCGTCGCATGGATGCGACGCCCTCGCCAGCGGGCGGAGGCC